>CAMXQX010000023.1 GCA_947246355.1 uncultured Bacillota bacterium
CACACTTTTCTCCGAGGCAGAGCCTCGGGGAATTTAAATCCCGCTTAGATTAAAACCAATACTCTTTTTTTCATATTTTTTCTCCTTACCAATAACTATAATATACTCTATCTTTCTTAATTTTACTATGAGTCTATGTTCTTTGTCAACAACAGGATTTTACTAAAGGTAAATAAACTGTAAAGGGTTAGATACCATTCAAACGATGTCTTCCTTTCGCATTATATAAACCTATTCCTGTATTTTTCTCCTATTAAAAACTTGTTCCTTTTATAAAAGAAACAAGTTTTAATTATTATTGTATAGCCCTTAGAAGAATTATTCTGCCCCTCCTGTATTACTTTGACCATCACAAAAATTTTCTACATCATATTTATATTTTTTTCCTTGTTTGGTAATCGTTATTGCTAAATTGGGGTCTACCATTTTTGAATCTTTTGGATTTTTTAATTCTTTTTCAATATAGCCTCCATTTTGTAAATCACCTAACGTAATTTGAAAACTCTGTCCCTCTTTTGAAGGCAAATCTAATAAATGGTCACTTCCATACAGTCTTGCTGCTTCTTTGATATTTTTTAATTGATCTTCACATAAGTTTCCCTTTGTTTCTCCAAGTGTTTTTGTAACAGCTGGAATTGTGATTACAGCAATTAACCCAAGTATTACAATAACAGCAAGAAGTTCAGCTAAAGTAAAACCTTTCTTTTTCATATGTGTCACCTCTATAGTATTAGTATAACAAAAATATTTTTAATTGAAAAGAAAAACACTCAATTTTTCTTTGGATTTACAGTTACAAAAGAAAAATTCGTAAAGTCTAATTTTTGAACCGTTTTCATAAAATCTTCATAGTTCAGTTTTCTATAATTTTCTAAAATTTCCACTTCCACAGAACCTGTTCCAATAAGATCACTCAATACTTTTTGATTGAGTGAATAAATGTTCTCTGAAGTATAAATGCAGGAAGCAATCATTCCCTTTTTCTTTAATTCAAACTCCCTTTTGTCTAATTCTTGTATTTGAACTTCTTTCAAAATTTTATCTTTTAAGTGCAAAACCTGTTTGCTATCTCCTTCTAAAACGAGAACTAAAATTTCATCGGTTGCATATAAGCTATACCCCATATCAGAAGTCATTAATTCTTCCTTTTTCGCTTCTTCCAAAAATTTAGAAATACCCCCAAATTTTAAGTTCGCATAAATCGCTACATACCTTCGAATCGTTGCTTCATCCATACTTAATTCTTGCTCTAATTTTTTTAAATCGAATTTAAATCCTATACTCAACTTTGGAACAGTCACATTCATAAAAAGAGAATCTTCTTGCTTTAACACAGATATAGGTTCTTGGTAATCTTTTAAAATGGGTTGTTTAAAATCTTCAAAGTTTTTTTTCTCTTGATTTTTTCGAATCATATCTATCGTTTCTTTTGCATCAATATTTCCTGTTATAATGACGAACATATTCTTAGGGTGATAAAATGTTTGATAACAGGTATATAAGTCCTCTTTGGTAATAGATCTGACACTCTGTTTCGTTCCAATAACACGGAACTTAGACGGATCATAGTGAAATAAATTTTCCATCAATTTAAAGTAACCTATGGAATAAGGATTATCCGCCATCATATCAATTTCTTGTTCAATAATGTGTTTTTCCTTGTCTACATTTTCATCTGTAAAATAAGGTTCTTGTACATAATCCAAAAGCAAATTCAAATTTTCTTCGAAATGAGAAGAACCATCAAATAAATAACATGTTTTAAAAGAAGAAGTATTGGCATTCGCAGAAACGCCATTTTTAGAAAATAGATTCATCACGTCTTCTCCAGACTTTTGTGCAAACATTTTATGTTCCAAG
Organism: uncultured Bacillota bacterium; assembly: GCA_947246355.1. Lineage (GTDB taxonomy): Bacteria > Bacillota_I > Bacilli_A > RF39 > UBA660 > CATOJL01. Next base: position 1,861 of record CAMXQX010000023.1, read on the forward strand.
AAATGCGCTATACCAGGAGGAACGGACACCATTTCCTCTTTATCACTAGGAATAAAATCCAAATCATGCCCCCCAAATTTTGTAGTAAACGTCGCATAAATTCCTTTGCTATTTTCTTTTGGAATGATATAGATGGAAAGACCATTATCCAAAGTCTCTTCATACAAAGTCAAATCCAAACCTATAATTTCCCTTTTACGCATCCATATCACTTCCTTTTAAAAGGTAGGTAGCATCGATTACAACACGTTCTGCTAAAGAACGAACCATCTCTTTAGTAACAGATGCAATTCCTTTTATTCTATCCTCTAAACTATCATACCCTAAATACGCACAAGATTCATACAACCCAAGAATAGAACTTTCACTATCTACAATTTCTTCATAGCTTGTTTGGTAATTTAATTTTACTTTTTCTAACTCTTCTTCTGAGAAGTCGCCTTTTCGCATTTTTTCAACACCTTCTTTAATTAAAGAAACTGTTTTTTCATAATCTTTGGATTCAATTCCAGCACTAATGGTAATCATATCATAAAGAGGTGCACTACTAGAATGTACATCATAGCAAAGGGAATTTTTCTCGCGTACATTTTGAAATAACAAGGAGTCACTCGATCCACCTAAAAGAAAATTATAAACACGTAGTACATAATTACGCTCAAAAGCAGTCATGTTCTCTACAAAATAACTCATCTTTAACTTACTTTGTTTAAAATCACTTTCCTCTTCTACTGTAACGGGCTCTCCCTTAGGATAAGGTAAAAAGTGATTTAATTCCTTTTTTGGATTGCAACAAGGGTCCAAATATGTATCCAAAAGGGGTTCTATCTCTTCTTTTGTTATTGAACCAATCACAAAAACATCGACAGTATCCTTTTTAAGCATATTCTTATAAACTTCATATAGTTTTCTTTCATCTACTGACTTTAAAACAGAACTATCTCCGCTTTGATCAAAAGACAAAGGTGTACCCCTTCCTCTTAGTGTGTCCAACCTCCAAGAAGCATAACGATTGGGATTATCATTTTTTCCCTCTAAGAATTCTAAATAATTTCTTTTTTCAAGCATAAAAGTTTCCGTATCAAACGCATCGTCGAAAACATGAGGATACATAAGGGTATCTAAGAAAAATTCTAACGACGCTTTATTCATTCCTTGTTCTGTATATTTTTCATGAATAAAGGTTAAGTTACCAGAAAAAACAAGGACATTTCCAGATTGATAAGAACTAAATCCACATCCTAATTGATAAAGTTCTTCCTTTCTTAATACAAAGTCTTTCCTTTTTGGGTATTTGTTAGAAGAAATCGATAAAATTCCAGCAAGGAGTTCCCGCTCTGTAATCATCTCTTCTTTTATCTCATTCCTAAAATTTATCCGTACAGAAACGGTTTTAAATTTATTCGTTTCTATGAGATGAAGCGTATAGTGCTTTTTTTCTAGCTTTGTATAATTCATTTTCTCACCTCTTTATTAGTATACAACATCTATTCAAAATATTCCTTTTTTATAGTTTTAAACTCGCTATAAAGGCAAGTTCTACCATATCAGTAAATGCTTTTTCCCTCTCTATACTGGTTGTTTCTTCTTTGGTGATAAAACTATCAGAAATTGTAAGAAGACAAGCTGCTTTTTTGCCTAAAATCTTAGCGTTATGGAATAAAGCAAAGGATTCCATTTCTACAGCCATACAACCATGATTTCGATATAAAATTTCATATTCATTTTTTTCTTTATAAAAAACATCACTACTATGAACCGTTCCCATTGTTATTTTTTTCCCTAATTCCTTAGCTGTACTTTCAATAACTTCGTTTACTTCCTTTGTAGAAGATAAAACTGTGGCCATACAACCATTTTGCACTTTGGCATAGTTCGATTCAGAATAAGCATTTTCGACCAATAAAACATCAAACAAATTTAATTCTTTGGTATAAGAGCCAGCACTTCCAATGCGAATAATCGTATCTACTTCATAAAATTTATAAAGTTCATAAGAATAAATCCCCATGCTTGGCATTCCCATACCAGATGCCATAATGGTTACTTTCTTATTCTTATAAAAACCAGTATAAGCAAGGGCTCCCCTTACTCGATTTACAAGTTGCCTATCTTGTAAGTAAGTTTCAGCAATAAATTTAGCACGCATAGGGTCTCCTGGCATTAAAACAATTTTAGCAATCTCTTCTTTTTTTGCTTCGATATGTGGTGTCATATAATCCTTCTTTCTTTTTATAATTCTTCTTTTTCAAATTTTTCTAAAATATGTAAAAAACAAGCAGGTAATTCGGAGGTAAAAAGCATTGGTTTTCCTGTTCTTGGATGTGTAAAACCAAGCTCCTTTGCATGCAAGCACTGCCCTGTATCATCGATTGTTTTTCTTCTTCCATATATAGGATCATTCACAACAGGATGATGAATAAAATCCATGTGCACACGGATTTGATGGGTTCTTCCTGTTTCCAAAACCAATTCCACCAAAGTGGCCTTTTTAAAGCGTTTTAATACCTTTAAATGCGTTACTGCTTTTTTCGAATGTATCTCTGTTACAGCCATCTTCTTACGGTCTTGCTTATCCCTTCCTATAGGAGCATCAATCAAAGCTGTATCTTCCTTTATTGTACCCCAAACTAAAGCAATATATTTTCGTTTGGTTGTTTTCTCTTCTAGTTGTTTTGCTAAAGAAAGGTGTGCTTTGTCATTTTTGGCTACCATTAAAAGACCGGTTGTGTCTGCATCAATTCTATGAACAATACCTGGTCGAAATTCTCCACCTACTTGGCTCAAATTTTTAGAATGGTACAAAAGGCCATTGACAAGTGTATTGGTATAATTTCCAGGAGCAGGATGTACTACCATTTTATTGGGTTTATTGACAACCATTACATCCTCATCTTCATACACAATATCTAAATCAAGATTGATGGCTTCCAAAGAAGGAAGTTTTTCCTCAATTAAAGGCAAGGTAATCCAATCGCCTCTTTTTAATAAATAGCTTTTTTTGACTGGCTCTCCATTCACTAAAATTTTATTTTCTTTAAAATAATTTTCAAGCTTACTTCTTGTATACTCTGTACTTTCTTTTAAATATATATCTATTCGTATTGGCTCGTCTACTTCATACATCATGGGTGTCACCTTCTTTAAAAATTTTGATGACTAACAACAAACCCGACAAAACAATAAAAATATCGGCCATATTAAAAACGGGAAAATGGTAATGAAAAAAATCAAAATCAAAAAAATCAATTACATAATTTAATCGAATTCGATCAATTAGGTTTCCAAATATTCCACCAAGAAGCATACCATAAATAAAAGCTTCCCCTTTTCCTATCTCTTCTTTTTTAGATACATAGAAAAGAAAAAAAAGGAAAACAACAATAGACATAAAAATTAAAAAAAGTTGATTTCCTGTAAACATCGACCACGCTGCTCCTGTATTTTGAACATAAGTCAATTTAAAAAAGGAAGGGACAATCGTTATAGAGGAACCATAATCTAGATTTTTTACCACCAATATTTTTGTTATTTGATCCAAAAGGAAGAAAGGAAATAGAATGATAAAAATAAAATACAAATTTTTTCTTTTCATAGGAAAAACCACCTACCTTTATTGTATCAAATCCTTCGTTTGAAATCTATTCTTATAGCAAAATTTAGAAAAAAAGAACGCTTTTAACGTTACTTTTTAGCGTGCATTTTTGCCATTTTCATTTTGCTGCCTTTTGCTCCACCTGCATACGTGCTTAAAATATTCGATTGAAAAGAAGTTGTCTTGGTTCTTTCTTGTTTATATTCTTTAATAGAGAATGTAATCATTTCATCCAGTAAGCTTGTATACTCTTTTCCCATAGGAGTAAAAAAGAAAAAAGCAAGGCATCCTGGAATGGTATTTGGTTCATTGATATAAATTTTTTTGCTTTTTTGATCTATTAAAAAATCAAATCTTGTCACTCCCGACAAATTAAGGGCTTTGAATGCTCTTTTTGACAAATCATAAATTTCTTCCTTCATCTTACTATCCATAGTAGCTGGAATTTCAAAACCACTGGTCGAAATAGAATTGTCCCTCTTTTTAGATGGCATTTTTTTCTTTCCTCCACCACCAATGTATTTATCCTCAAAAGTCAAGAAGTCATGATCTGTAAGCATTTCCCCAATCAAAGAAGTTTCCATTGTCCTATAATTTCCAAGAACTGCGCAGTCCACTTCCAACAAATCTTCCACCACTTTTTCCACTAAAATCTTGGTATCGTATTTTATAGCTTCCTCGATCGCTTTCTTTAGCTCTTCTTCTTTTTTTACAACTTCAATACCTATACTACTTCCTAAAGAGGCTGGTTTTACAATGACAGGAAACTTCAATTCACCGATTTTCTTTTCTATTTCTCTTGGGTTTTCCTCGTATTCATAATCATAAAACCAAACATAATCCACAACTGGTAAATGATTAGCTTCAAGTATTTGTTTTTGAACAACCTTATCTTGTCCCAAAGAAGCACCAAGAACCTTTGGCCCTACAAAAGGAATTCCAATTTGTTCAAGCATCCCCGCGAGGGTTCCATCTTCCACACCCTTGCCATGAACAATTGGAAAAGCAATATCAATAGTATCTATCACTTTCTTGAATATTCCATGCGTAGCCTGTAGGCAAAACTTACCATTTTTTTTGATAAGAACTACTTTTTTTGCATATTTTGTAAGTAAGTTCATATCTCGATAAATGTCCATTTCTTTTAACATTGATCCTGTATACCACGTTCTATCCTTCGAAATATAAATGGGAATGGGCTCATATTTTTCCTTATCTAAAAATTCCATGGCTTGCACAGCCGTTATAATACTCACCTCATGTTCAACACTTTCTCCACCAAATATGACTCCAACTTTTATTTTCATCCAATCACTCTTTCTACTACGTATTCATTATAACACTTTCTTTTTATTCTTTCCATTTATTTAGTAAAAATAAGACAATTCTAGAAAGAATAGCCATTTTTTTAATTTTCCAAAAAGACTTGCAAAACATGGACAATAGGATTTAAAAACTCTAAATAAGTATAATGCGTTCCACCTTCATACACAACGACTCCTGCATCTGGTATTAATTTTTCAAGTTCATAAGCTCGTCTTATAGGAACGGCATCATCCTTTGTCCCCCATAGGAGTAAGGTAGGGGCCACTATTTTTTTTACCTCTTCTGTGATATCCAAATTCACTGTTTTTACCAAAATTTCACGCATTCTAGGACTAGCATTTCGATAATCCATCGATCCTATATGTTTTTTTGCAAACTCCTCTAGTGCGTTTAATATAGGAACCTTCTTTAGTGTTTTCAATGTTTTTTGTTTTAAAGATACCTTTTCTATTTCTGGACAGTAAGGACTTCCAAATAAAATCAATTTTTCAACTTCGTATTTGGATGCATACAGAAGGCTAATCTTTCCGCCAAACGAATGCCCCATAAGAATAGGTTTTTCTATCTTTAAGTTTTCTAAAGCTTTATGAATAATTTTTGCATAATCTTCTATAGAATAGGCATAGGGTGGCTCACTGCTTTTTCCATATCCAGGTAAATCAAAAATAATAATCTCATAGGTTTTAGCAAATGCATCCCCAATGGGTTGCATCATCTCTATATTTTGCCCCCAGCCATGCAAGAGAACGATCTTTTTTCCCTCTTTTTTACCATATCTTACATAGTTTATTTGTATACCCTCTATGTTCATCTTATCACCAAAAGTATTGTACCAAATTCTTATAAGAAAATCTACTCTTCTAAACGAAATAGGACTTTTAAAGTCCTATTTTATTTAAATTTTTTAAAAAGTGTTTTGTTTTTAAATAAAGACCTGTATATTGCTCATAATAAGATTCTAAAAAAGAGTGAATTTCTTCTGTAATGGCATTGCTTACTTGGAGTTTGGTAATTTTTGCAATATCCACATAATAATACATGCGAATAAGTTTAAGAGCTTTTTGACTTATTTTGGGCTCGTTTGTTACACAATTTTTGCATACATATCCCCCTTCTTTACTAGAAAGGGCAACAATATTATCCTTACTCCCACAGATACAGCAACCATCTAAATTAGGCATAACACCCAAATAATATAAATATTTTAGTTCTAAAATATCAGAAAGAATTAAAGGACTATAACCTTCTTCTATTTTGATTAAACTGGCAAGCAAGTCTATAAATACTTTTTCATTGAAATTGTTTTTAGCTACTTGACTTGTCAATTCTAACAGAAAAGAAGCATAACTTATTTTTTCTATGTCCTTTTTTATTTCTTTAAAAGGATTTCGTATATCTACACTTGTTAAAACAGAAAGAGAATTCGGCTTAAAATTAGAGATAAAAAAACCATATGTAATTTTGGTGGTTGCTAACCGAAGTTCACTTTTTATATTCTTGGCACCCTTAGCGAGAAAACTGACTACCCCGTACTCCTTTGTCAATACTTGAATAATTTTACTAGTTTCTTTGTAACTGAATTCGCTTAAAACAATTCCTTCTACCTTTTTAATCATCGATTTTTAAAAAATGGTCATTTTGTGCACTAGCAGGGTATTTGTCCTTATCCACTTTAGATAAAAGCATTTCTTTTGGTCTAGCCCAAACTTTCCTAGAACTTTCCTCTTCATAAATCACTAGTTCGTCCACCTTAAACCCTTTAAAATGTTTATAATGTTTCCCTATTACTACCATCTTTTCTTAACTCCTCTTTGTATTTTAAATAATATTCAATCTTTCCTGTATTTGTAAATAAATCCCATAATAAATCTTTCATTGTATCACCTATTACTATCATGGAATTTTTTATTGGTTTTATTCAAAATCATGGAAACCAAATTCCGTCAAATACTTTTCCTTATCTCTCCATTTGGGTACGACTCTAACTCTTGTTTCTAAGTAAATATTTCGGTTAAAAAATGTTTCCAATTCTTTCCGTGCCAAAGTGCCAATTTTTTTTATCATACTTCCATTTTTACCAATTAAAATTTGTTTTAAAGACTCCCTATCTACAATAATTGACGCTTGTATAAAATAAGCATTGTTCTTCTTTTCCATTGCATCCACGATACAAGTAAGAGAATGAGGCACTTCTTTCTCTGTAAGTGCGAATGCCTTTTCACGAATGATCTCAGATACCAAAAATGAAATCGGTTTATTGGTAATGGTCTTTGTATCATAATAACGAACCTCATCCGTCAAATATTTTTTTATCGTGTCGACTAATTCTTTTATGTTTCTCTTCTTTAAGGCGGATACAGGAATAATTTCATCAAAAGGATGAATATCCTTATATTGCTGAATTAAAGCATAAATCGCTTCATTGGAAAGTGTATCTATTTTGTTTAAAATTAAAAAAATCGGTTTTTTTGCTTCTTTTATTTTTTCTAAAACAAAGCAATCCCCTCGTCCAAAAGGCTTTTGGGCATCCACTAAAAATAAAAGAACATCCACATCCATCATGCTTCCATAAGCCTCTTTATTTAGGAAAGTCCCTAGTTTATGATTAGGTTTATGAATGCCAGGTGTATCGACAAAAACGATTTGTGTATCTTCATCGTTGTAAATTCCTTGTATTACATTCCTTGTCGTTTGCGGTTTATTGGATGTAATGGCCACTTTCTTATTCAAAATACTATTCATTAAAGTCGATTTCCCTGCGTTGGGTCTACCGACTAAGCCAACAAAACCACTTTTCATTTCAAGTCCTCACTATCAAAAGGATAAGGACATAAATCGGCTACAGTTAAATCCATTCTGTGTCCTTCTAAATCATAAAAGTGAACAACTATATCTTTGGCAAAGAATTCACTCATTACCTGTCTACACAAAAAACAGCTTGTACTTATTTTGTTGCCACTTGTCAAAACATGCATTTCCTTAAAATCCCCTTTTTTGTATCCTTGAGAAATGGCCGATAAAATAGCACTTCGCTCAGCACAAATTCCTGCTCCATAGGAAGCATTTTCTACATTGACACCTTGAAATTCACATCCATCCTTCATAACCACAATCGTTGCCACTTTAAAATTTGAATAAGGGCTATAAGAATTTTTTAATATCTCTTTTAATTTTTCTAACATAAGCTCCTCCTTTATTTCCATAATTCTTGTATATAAGGTATAAAAATAAGAATAGCACCCACAAAAGCCGTGATCGATAAAATGAGCGTTGCGCTTGAGGCTGTATCCTTGGCTATTTTTGCTAAAGGATGAAAGGTATTGGTTTGTAAATCAATGGTTGCTTCTATGGCTGTATTGATACACTCAGCTGCCGCAACACCTCCAAATGCCATGATACAAAATAACCACTCATACGGCTGTATTTTAAAATAAAATCCAAAAAAGGTCGTAACAACAATTGCAAGTAAAATAATAATCATATTGTGTTCATGAAATAAGCAATAGAAAATTCCATTTACAGCATGAAAAAAACTTTTAAGATAGCGAACAAGAAAATTTCCTGTATCCTTATTCCGTAATATTTTCGGCATAAAGCAAAGCCTCCTGACGTGCAAACATCACCTTTTCTTCTTCGCTTGTTTGATGATCAAATCCCAGCAAGTGATAAAAACCATGGACAGCCAAAAAACAAACTTCTCGTTTTAAGGAATGTCCATAATCCACTGCTTGCTCTTTCGCCTTTTCTATTGAAATATAAATATCTCCCAAAATTCTTGGATTCGTTTCAACGTCTTTGTTATCCTCTAAAGCAAAAGTAATCACATCGGTAGGCTGATCCTTTTGGCGATAGGTCTTATTTAAACTTTGTATATATGCATTATCAACAATAACAACACTAAACAAAACATCTTTTAATTTTTCAACTTCTATTCCTTTTTTTAAAACCCTTCTTATATCTTCTTCACAAAAGTCTTCTTGGGTCAAATTCATGATTTCAAACATACTATTCCTCACTATTTATATCTTCCTTATTGATGATGGCAGCATTTTGTCTTTGTCCAATATTTTTATATACAGATACAAATGCTTCTACTATTATTTTACTATTATTTTCTTCAACTTTCAATTTTTTTATAGAAATAATTTTTTCTTTTTCTATTAATGTCTCTTCTATTTTCTTTTGTATTTCCATTAAAGCCTTTTCTAAAGCCTCTTCCTTACTTAGTTTCTCTTCTATGACGAAGATTTCCTGTTGCTCTTCCATGCAAAAGGAGATAGGAAAAACATTATGTTTTAAAATAGTTTTTGCTGTTATTTTTTTATCTTTAAAAGGATTTTTAGTAAATTCTATTTTTTTACCTAGAAAAGAAAAAGTATAAACCTTTTTTCTCCTCCCTGTTTCTTTTTCTTCTTTATAAAAATAAGGATATTCAATCGTTGTTGTATACCAAACTTCACCATAGACATTTCCTTCTGCTGCAATCTGTTCTTTTAACTCTTCATTTAAGTAAATATCTCCGCTGATGATAATATCCCCTGGTCTTACATAAGATTCTTTACCTTTTATAATGATTCCCTTGGTTGCCTCAATATTTTTGATAATGGCATAACGATTTGATACGATATGGGAGGGAGCGATGTCTTCTTTTTTTATAGGTAAAATTCTTTCTTCCACCCTTACTGTATATTTTGTCCCTTTTCTCTCAATTTCAATCCACTCCAATGTATCTTTATATTTTATCATAATTTTTTCTTTTATTTTTTCGATTTGCTCATACCTCTTTGTGAAAGATCCTTTTTTGATATCCTCCTTCTCTAAAACCTCTAACAGGGTATCTCTTAATTTTTTATCTGTATGAATGACTTCTACTTCTGTAATTCTATGAGTCAAGAAAAATAAAAAACAAAAACAAATGCATAGAGAAAACAAATAAAAAGAATGTCTTTTTACAGTGTCTTTCACCCAATCAGCCCCATAAGCTTTTTTTAGTTTTATTTTATAACTTGTTTTCATTCTTTGGAGTCGTTTATAATCTTCTTTGGTAATTAGCAGAGTAAGGGCATGAATATTTTTATACTCTACACTTTTAATTTCAATTCTTTCTTTCATTATTCTTTTTAAAAATTCATATACATTTTTTCCTTCTATTTCTACTAAACAATTGTTTTTTAATTTTTCATACATGGGTATCACTCCCCATAAATACTTTTTCTACTTTCCCTGTAATAAAAACTTCATCTTTCAGTAATTTTTGGATAGCTAAGCCTGTTCCCAGGATACGAATGATTGTATTGTTAATCGCAATAACGATTTCTGTATGCTCAATTTTTAAAATTTTCGTATAATTAATGATATTTACATAGTGTGTTCCCAATTGCATCTTGAAATCTTCCTCTAAAACATACTTTCTTAGTTTTTCATATAGTTCCATATGCTTCACCATTAAAGTCTATGTTTGAAAGAAAAAAAAAAGAAGATTTTTTCTTCCTTGAATTTTATTTTATAGAATTTGTTTTAAGTAAGGGTTATTTTGCTTCTCCTCCCATAATTTGGTCATATCACCATGTCCTGGATAAATTATCGTTCTATCTGAATAATTTTGAAGTTTTAAAATACTTTTCTGCATCTGTTCAAAATCCCCTGTTGGTAAATCACATCTTCCAATTGTTCCTTTAAAAACGAAATCTCCAACAAATAAAAGACCATAATCATAAAAATAATAGGATACTGAATCGCTCGTATGTCCTGGTGTATAAATGACTTCTAGATGCATTCCACAAAAATCATATCTTCGCTCTTCTAAATTATTTCTATCGTACACAGGACATCCATAAAATTTTACTATATCTGCTAAGGCTCCTATATGATCATCGTGTCTATGTGTAAGAAGTACAGCAATTAAGCGATTCTGTTCAAGGAGTGGTTTCATTTTATAAAATTCATCTCCTGGATCAATCACAATACAACTCTCATTTTCTACTAAAACATAACAGTTTGTTTCTAGATTTCCTACTTTTACACTTTTTACCTGCATACTTTTCCTCCCTTTTTCTTTATCCATTTCCCCATTCTACTTCATGGAAAATATGTTCTACAATTCCCTTTTGTAAATCTTTTGGGAGGGAGCTTCCCCCTGCATGCTTATGCCCTCCTCCACCATAGTAAGTTGCTAAAGGTATTATATCTACTTCTTCTTTTTCTGCTCGATAACTAACAGAACGGTCCACATTAATTACCACAGCAATATCTATTTCTTCCCTAAAGCGTTCAGCCATGGTATGCCCTAAAATAGAACGGTGTTGTTCAGCAAAGGAAATGCCTACTTTTACGCCACGAATGGTCGCAAATATAACATGTTCTAATTTTTCTTCAATATACTGTTTTGTTCGTTCTTGTTCTATCTCTAGTAATACCTTCTCTGTTTCAGTAAATGCAAATGTTTCTTGCTCCCTAATTACTTTTAAAAAATGTTCTATAAACTTTTCTCTTCCATAAATAATATACAAATTACCAAACTCCATAGCCTTTTCTTTGTTCTCTTCTAAAAAATCAAATGTATCAATCTCACGTACCAGTTCAATCATTTGTTTTATAACTTCTTTTTCTAAAGAAGCATTTGCATATTTGTTTCTTAAATGTTCATAAAATAACGTAGTCCCACATTCTTTTCTTCCATTTTGCGTATCTACCACATGAATAAATGGATACTTGTTTAAGTATTCGCGAGAAATATGATGGTCAAATACTTGGACCTTTTTCTTCAAGGTCTCATTTTCATCAATAGTGCTAGCCATAGCATCACTCACATTTAAATCCACAATATAAATAGTCTCATACATTTCATGATTTTCTAAAATAGGTTGTAAAACTTCATCCACTTCTTTTACTTCACAGGAAAATGTATCCACGTTTTCAAATACAAGATGAGCTAAAATGATAGGAAAAGCACCATCTGAATCAGCAATATGGGTAATTAGACAAATTTTATTCATTTCTTTACTCCTTCTAATAGTTCTTTTACAGGTCCATATGTTTTTCTATATCCTTCAATAAGACCATATTTATGAATCGCTTCGATATGTTTTTTCGTTGGATATCCTTTATGATTTTTATATCCATACCTAGGGTATTTTTCATCAAGTTCATACATCATACGATCCCTTGTTACTTTCGCTAAAACAGAAGCTGCTGCAATGGATATACTTTTCGCATCTCCTTTGATAATGGAAGTCGTTGGAATAGCAATATCTAGGGGCATTGCATCAATGAGGACATACTCCAAAGGTATTTTTTTTTGTACTTCCTCTATCGCCCTTTTCATTGCAATCTTTGTCGCTTCATAAATATTATACTTATCAATTTCTTCTGGTGTACACATACCAATTCCATAACAAATTGCATGTTCTTTGATATAATCAAAAAATACATTTCTCTTTTTTTCTGTCAACTTTTTAGAGTCATTTAATCCTTCTAAAACAAAATTTTGTGGCAAAACGCAGCAAGCGGTAACCACAGGCCCGTTTAATGGGCCCCTTCCTACTTCATCTACTCCACCAATATAGTTTATCCCCTTTTTCCAAAGTTCTTTTTCATATTGATACAAATCTTCCATAGTTTCCTCCTATATACCAGTATAGCATATTTTTTTAATTCACAAAATAAATCGGTACGAATATAATGGTATAGACAGGAGGAAAAGTATGAAAAAAGATCAAAATAGAAATGGAGTTCCCTATCCTATTTATCCACCTTACCAAGGAATGACCCCTATGATGCCAAACGCACCAATGATGCCAGGGGTTCCTATGATGGGAAATGCAATGCCTTATTCTATGAATACAAATGCAACAAGTTGTTCGGCAGGAAATACAAGCAACATCGATTCTATCAAAGAAGATGTAGAGAACTTAAAAAAAAGAGTCAATTATCTAGAAAATGCTCTTTTAAATACAGGGAATACCAATTATACTAACAATTACAACCCATCCAATTACCAAGTGATGTAATTTTTAAATTAATCTTTAAGATATTCTTCTAGTTTTGTATAAGAAATACCTAATATAGCAATGATTTCTGATACTCCATATGTATTCGTTACAACTTGTAGTAAAGACTGAAGCGCTCTGTGCTTCTTTTTATTTTCTTCATTTTCAAATCGTAGTGAAATGATTTCTCCTTCCCTATTTTTTTGCATATCGTTTAATCTTTTCACTTGCTTTTCTAATACCTCTTTTTCTATTTTTAAAAGAAGATAATCCTCTTTTAGTTTTTTTAGCTCAGAAGTCACCTTTGTATAAGCAAGCATGTTTCCATTTTGACTTTCTAAAGCTTGCTCAGTTAATTTAAGAATATTTTCACGTGTTTGTGCTTCTTGATTTAGTACCGCTTTTACATTTTCATCCATATCCACTATGTCAATACTTTCACCCATATCCACGCTCTCACCTTCTTATTTATTCTAACACATACTTCTTCTTTTTTCTACTAAAAGCCACTTCTTTTAAATAACTTCTCTAACTCTTCTTTACTAAAATGAATCATAGTAGGTCGTCCATGAGGACAATGGAACGGATTTTCACAATGTTCTAAATCCTCAAGTAGCTTCTCCGCTTCTTTTAAATCAATATAATCATTTGCTTTAATCGCAAGTTTACAACTAAGCATCGTAGCAACATTTTCATTAAATTTCTCAATGGAAAAATCCTTTTCAAAAGAAATAATCGCCTCAAAAATACGGGAGACAGCTTCCTTTTCATAATGTGCAGGTAACCATGTGGGATGCCTTTTCACAATCACACTTGATACTCCAAATTCCTCTACTTCAAAATCTATATTTTTAAGTAAATCAAAGTGTTGTTTAAGAATGATGAATTCATTGGTTGGAAATTCAAAAGTAAATGGAATGAGAGGACGAATAGAGTCATGACTTGGATTTCCAAGTCTTTTTTTAAACAATTCGTAATTACACCTTTCCTTAGCAGCATGCTGATCAATTAAAGTCATTCCCTCTTCATTTTGACAGACAATATAGGTAGCATGCACAATTCCAACAGGATACAATTGTTTAAATTTTCTCTTTTCTTGGTGTTTCACCATCTGTTCCTCATAAAAAGAATCTACTCGTATAGGCTCATAAGAAGCCTTATCTTCTTCTATTTTTAAGTCTTTTGATTCATCATACTTTAATTCTTCCCTAGATTCTATCTTTGAAATTTCTCTATTTAAATCAATATTCAATTGCTCTACCTTTGATTCATGCATTTGACTTGCCGCAATACTCGGTGTATGATTTATTCGACGCAAATTATTCTTTATTACTTTTTGAACAAGTTCTAACAAATCTTCCATTTTAGAAAACTTAATATCCATTTTTGTTGGATGAATATTTACATCAATTAAACTAGGATCAACATCAATTTTTAAAACAACAATAGGATAGCGATTATCGGGTTTATACGAATGGTAACTGTCATTAATAACACGATTTAATTCTTGGTTACGAACTACCCTTCCATTGACTAATGTAACAATTCCACTTCTTGAAGATTTGTGGATTTCTGGTAAAGTCATATAACCACTAATTTTATAATCCTCTGCCTCCCCTTCCATAGTGATCATTTTACGTGCCACCTCTAGTCCAAAAACATCTTTAATCACCTTCAATAATTGATTACTCCCATCTGTATTTAGTAAAATAGAACCATTATTGGTAAGAGTAAATTGAATTTTAGGATGCGATAAAGCTATTTTATTGACATATTCTGTAATACTTGCAAGTTCTGTATAAAAACTTTTCATATGTTTTAAACGAGCAGGCGTATTGTAAAATAGATTCTCAACTTCTATAGAGGTTCCTTTTCTTGCATCACAAATCTCTACACTCTCTAGTTTTCCCCCAGCGATTTTTACAAAAGTCCCAACAGTTCCATTTCCTGTTTTTAAATTAATTTGACTCACCGCTGCTATCGAAGCAAGCGCTTCTCCACGGAAACCCAATGTTTCTATATGAAATAAATCTTCTTCTTTTTTTAACTTACTTGTTGCATGGCGATGAAAGGCCATAACAGCATCTTCCTTATCCATTCCCACTCCATTATCAGTTACTTTAATGGATCTTGTTCCTACTTCTATTAAGTCAATCTTTATCTCTGTCGATAAAGCATCAATACTATTTTCTACTAATTCTTTTACAACAGAAGCACATCGTTCAACAACCTCTCCGGCTGCTATCTTATTGGCTAAAAGCTCATCCATTAACTTTATATTCGACATACAAACCACTTCTTTCTTCATATTTGATTGCAATTTCTATATAAAATTATACCATAAAGCAAGTTTTTTTATAACGTATTAAGAAAGAAAAAAATAAAACCAAAACTAGTCTTATTTCTCCCTTCCAATAATTTAAAAAATATATAAAATACTTTTTCACTTATCTATATGTTATAGAACCACTTAAATAGAATTCATTCGAACGAGTTTGCAAAGCTATACCTCCACCTGTGCCAGAACCTATATTATGCATACTCATCATAATCTTATCTTTTTGATCAACTCTACAAGTTGTATAAAACGAGCTATAATTAGTTTCATTTGTAGTTGAGTTCATGTCTAGCTCATTAGGAAGATTTGCCATATATCTATATTCAGTATCACCAGTTTTCATTCTAAAACCTAATCCTTGATAGTTCCCACTTAATTTTAAATCACATGAGACAATTTCTGTAGGGGTAAATCCTAAATCTATCCAAAAGTTTGCAAATTCATTTTTTGGTACTAAAGTTTTCCATGTCCCTAATGTAAGTGAATTGTATACATCTGAGGCGAGAGCAATATTAGAAGCAGGAATCTTCACCCTATTAAAACTATACACCTTGTATCCTGTTTCACCAGTACCCGTTATCCCAAGTACATTCTCATCCTTCTTTAATTTGTCTGCTGTTAAGCCTATCGCACTTGCTACATCGGATTGTTTCATACTAACATAACTGGAACCACTTCCTGGATAATATCCTGTTGCTGGAGATATACTAAATATTTTTGTCCCATCTGTTGCTGTATTCAATTGTGCACTTGTTCCATATAGAACAGGAAGGCCTGGATAATTACTATTTAATCCTGCTTCACTACCCTGTTTTACACTTGCGTTTCGCATACGTCCTGTTATTTTGTATCCCTTTACATACGCTGTCTTTCCACTTAATATCTGATTTTCATTCGCATTCGCATCACTCGTATCTACTCCTGTCGTACCTGTTCCTGTAATTCCTAGTATCGTATTCCCTTTTACTATCTTATTCGCTGTTAAACCGATCGCATTTGCTACTTGGCTATTACTTGCCCTTACCCATGCGATATCTCCTGTATATGTGTTTTGCGGTATACTATAAAAAAGGAACTTATCATTACTATCCGAGCTATCCGAACTATAATCAACTCTCGATGCATTCGCATGTCCTACTCCACTCCCGCTTACTTTATCTGTTGCTACTTTTTGCATTGTTGGCATACTCCCTGTTACTTTATTTCCATTCACAAGCGCTGTCTTTCCACTCAATATCTGACTCGCACTTGCATTCCCATACTTTATCTTATCATTATAATTACTATATAAGTTATCCAATGCATCTTGTACCGTCTTCTGACCATTCTTATTATAACTTACTCCATTCGATGGTGGATTACTACTCGCTGCATTCC
>CAMXQX010000024.1 GCA_947246355.1 uncultured Bacillota bacterium
CTCTCAATTATGATTATATCAAAAATAAACTTCTTTCGCACCTATTTTTTGAAATTTCTAAATACGCCTGTATAGTAATTGTCTACTTGGATACTTTTATTCTATAAATAGGATATCCTAAAGATGTAAATTTAATCTCGTATTCTGTTTCGATATTTTCTATCGTATCACTGTGTAAATCAAGAGAAATCTCTTCAATATGGTAATCGTACTCCGTCAAACTGATAATGGAATATTCAAAAAGATGTCGGTTGTCGGTTTTTAGAATAATGTTCTTTTTTTCTTTAAAAATAGAATCGTACTTTTGTAAGAAATTTGGACTAGTCAGTCTTCTTTTTTCATGACGCCCTTTCGGCCATGGGTCAGAGAAATTTAAGTAAATCACATCGATTTCTTTTTCAAAAATGGTTTCAATATACGTGGCGTCCATTCGAAGCAAACGTACATTTTCTAATTGCAATGCCTCTAATTTGGTGATTGCTTTGACTAAAACACTATCGTATTTTTCAATCCCAATAAAATTAATATGCGGATATTTTAAAGCCATTTGGATAATAAAGTTTCCTTTGCCCATTCCTATTTCTATATGGATAGGATTGTTATTCTTAAATAAAGTGTGAAACTGTCCCTTGTAGTTTTTTGGTTCTTGTACCACATACTTACAAGACTTTACCGTCTCTTCGGCACCTTTGATATGTTTTAAACGCATGAAAGTATCTTCCTTCCTCTTTGCTTATCCCTATTATACCACAAGTCTTTTAAAAAGAAAAAAGAGGGTATCCCTCTCCTAGATTTTTTTCAATTGCGTTCTTCCTAAAGAATTTAGAAGTTTATTTTTTTACCTTTTGGATGCTTTTTTCTATTTGTTTTTCATCTGAACTCAAATTGGGCATAAACAATAAATATTCTGGTTCCGTAACACCTCGTAGTTCTAACATTTCACTTATCAATTCTTTTTTAAAGGGAAGTATTTCACCAATGAGATAACGAAAATGAGAAAATGCGTTGATCCCATCTTTTTCTGTTAAAATAGCATCTTCAAAAGATACAGCAATCACTGAAGAACATTCTTTTTGCAATTTTCCTTTTCTCCACTTGCGACCAATGACTTCTATATTTCCATTTTATTGATAGCAGTCGTCATGAAAGCCAATACTTATCGCATTTTGTTTCCTTTCATCAAAGTCTTCTAATCGATTACAGTACGCAAGGGTATATTCATACTCCCTTCTTTCACGAGCCAGTTTTACAGTAAGTGTTTCTTCCGTATAAAAATGCTCTGTTTTGCTTTTGAAATTGAGATGCATCTTTTCATAGTCAATTCCAAAGCTCATATAACCATATGTTTTACTCCATAAATTAAAATAGGGATAGTATGGAGCTGCACTCATATCGAGTGCAATATGGTCGATTTCTTCTTCTCTTTTCATATCAAATTCGTAAAAATAACGGGATTCCTTTATCTCATTCTGCTTACTATTCACCTCGCGGGTGCCTTTATACGATACCGTATCACTTTCTATTTCCATATGGTAACCAAAAACAGGTGGGGTTCCTTTTTTATTATTTTTCTTAAAAAGCTTCTTATATTGAATAAAGCCCACTTGCACTTCTTTTTCATCTAAAATTTGGTAGCGATTACTTCCATCTGGTCCTACAATATGGTATCCTAACATCGATACTAGCTTTTCTTCACAGCAAAGGGTATGTATTTCTTTTTCTTCCATAACAAAACCTCCTACCTACACTATAACATATTTCTAAAGAAAAAGAAATTCGTTACAATTTCTTATACTTCTTCGCAATCCATTCATATGTTTTTATCCCATCCATGGCAGCAGAGGTAATTCCTCCAGCATAACCTGCTCCTTCACCACTAGGATAAATCCCCTCTATATTGGATACCCCTTCCTCATCTCTTACAATGCGAATGGGAGAGCTTGTCCTTGATTCAACAGCAGCAAGAAGAGTATCATCATCTGCAAACCCTTTTATTTTTTTACCAAAGGCATCGATTCCTTCTTTTAAAGATTCGCAAATAGTAGGAGGAAAAATAGCATTTAAATTCGTAAAATGGATATTGCCTTTAAACGGAATAGAGATTTCCTTGTCTTTGCTTTCTTTATTTTCTCTAAAATCTTTTAAAAATTGAATAGGAATTTTGCCCTTTCCCACTGCATAGGCTTTTTTTTCTAGTCCTCTTTGGTAGTTAATTCCATCCATTGGATTTTCTCCAAAATCTTTGGGCGTCACCGTTACCACCACAGCGGAATTGGCAGTACCGCTCTGTCTTTTATAATTGCTCATACCATTGATGGCAAGATGGCCCTTCTCTGAGGAAGCATTGACCACATATCCTCCTGGACACATACAAAATGTATAAACCCCTCTTCCATTTTGGGCTTGATGGGTTAATTTGTAACTTGCTTCCCCTAAAATTCTATGGTGAGAACATCCATACTGACTTTTATTGATTTCTTCTTGTGAGTGCATGATACGTACTCCCACGGCAAAGGGCTTGGCTGCCATTTTTATCCCCTTTTGATACAACATCTCATAGGTATCCCTACTACTATGTCCAATGGCTAAGACAAGAACATTCGTCTTTATAGTTTTACCATCTTGTAACACAATACTCTCTAGTTTATTCTCTTTAATTTCTAAATCTGTAAGGCACGTATTGTAGTAAATCTCTCCTCCCATTTTCTTAATTTCTTCTCGTATACTTTGCAATATGAAAAAAAGATTGTCCGTTCCAATATGAGGTTTATTTTTATATAAAATTTCTTTAGGAGCGCCATGATGCACAAAAATTTCAAATACTTTTCTCATACGATTTTCCCTATCTTTGATGAGCGTATTTAGCTTACCATCAGAAAATGTACCCGCTCCTCCTTCTCCAAATTGAACATTGCTACCGGGGTTTAGAATACCTGTTTTCCAAAAGGCTTCCACATCTCCTCTTCTTTCTTCAACGCATTTGCCTCTTTCAATAAGAATAGGTTGGTATCCTTCCATCGCTAACATATAAGAAGCAAATAATCCAGCAGGTCCCATTCCAACCACTACAGGCCTATTTTTCATAGGAATTTTGCCAGTTGGTTTAAAAGTGTACTTTTCCAAGGGGGTTTTGTATATATCTTTGTTCTTATTCTTCTTTAAAACTTCTTCTTCTTTCATTATACAAACATCCATCTCATAAATAAAATATATAGTTGGCTTTTTTCTTGCATCGATAGACTCTTTATGTATTTGATAAGAAAGAATTTCTTCCTTAGAAATTTTTAATTTGTGGGCTAAAGCTTGCTTGATATTCTCTTCATAAGCCGCTTCTACATTGACAACGACTTGTCTTACTCTAATCAAGAAAAACACCTCTTCCTGCAATTAACCCACTTAACCATGCAAATCCTAGATTGTATCCCCCACATTCGCCACTTACATCCAAGGCTTCCCCAACAATATACAAATTTTCAACCATTTTAGATTCCATGGTATTTGTATTGATTTCTTTTATAGCAATACCCCCTAAACAGATTTGCGCATTTTTATAGGATTTAAAACCTGTAATCGTAAGGGGAAAGGAAACCAAGTTCTTTAGAAAAACATCTAGTTTTTCTTTTTCTATCATTGTCATTTTGGTATGGAGAGGGATCTTAGCAAGTTTGAGCAAAAGATTGGTTAGTTTATAATCCAAAATAGTATCCAAAAGCTCATCTAAGCTACGGTTGGGTAAATCCTTGTTTCTCTGTACCAAATACTCTCTTGCTTCTTCCACCGAATAAATATGTAAAGGATCTAAAAAATTGATAGTAATCTTTTCGTTTTTTTCTTTCAATAAAGGAACAAGAGTATTGCTTAAAATAAGTGTACAAATACCACTAATTCCATAATCTGTGAGTTGTAATTCACCTACTACTTCTTTTTGGATATCTTTACTATAAAAAGAAAGCCTAGCATCCAAGCGAATACCTGCCCACTCTTTAAAATAATCCCCTTTGGCTTCTAATTGTACAAGACCTGGATAAATAGGCATAACTGTATGTCCTAAATCTTCTAAAGATTTTAAAATCATACTCGGCTCTTCTGTATCATAGTAAGCCCTAGAACCTGTTGCTACAACGACAACTTCTGCTTCTATCACTTCTTGATTGGTGTAGATAGAAAAATGTTTATCTTTGGTTATTCTTTTTACGGTTGTATCATACAAAATAGGAATTTGTAAGTTTTTTACCTCTGTCATTAAACTATTTTGTATACTAATGGCTTTTAGAGATGATGGATAATAGTATCCATTTTTTATTTTAGGAACAATGCCTATACTTCGTAAAAAGTCTTTTGTTGCTTCTACATGTTCCTTTGTAATAATATTTTCTAAACGCATCTTATCACTAGAAGTAAAGTAGCAACTTCTAAAATCTTCATTAAAATAGTTGCATTTGCCAGCACCTGTTACCAAAATTTTTTTCCCTACTTGCTTATTTTTTTCGATTAGAGTTACATCGATTCCTCTTCTTTTAAGAATAATTGCAGCACTTAAACCAGATGCCCCTGCTCCTATTACAACAACTTTCATCAATTGAATCACCACTTCAATTATACTATAAAAAGAAAAAGAAAACTATGCGTTTTCCCTTTCTTATTCATTCATTTATCCGCTTTTACTAAATCGGTATAATAAAGAATTTCTTTGTTTAAAGAAATAGCATACTCTATTTCACTTTTTGTAGAACTGCCTATATAATCATTCACATTGACTACTAAGATAGCATCCGCTAATTTTATTTTTTCTTTATGCATGTTATCAAGCATATTAGCTTCCTCTTCTATATAAGCATCCTTATCAGGATTAGTTGGATAAATGGGAGTAAGTACACAATTACCTTCTAATTCCATCTCTTCTGCTATTTTCATCATTTCCTCTTTAAATTTTAAACTCCCACATACTGTTATAATTTTCATAGCACACCTTCTTTTCATCAGTATAACAAAATAAAGAAAAAAGTGAAAGTTATTTCCTCACTTTTTCAATTCCTTTTAAAGGCATACTTTTTAAAAGAGGCTCAAAAGAAACTTGACTACTAAAAGAAATACGATAAAGCATCATTTTTACTTTCTCTAAACTATTTTTGTCACTTACTGGTTTATAAATGAGATTTTCAAAAATATTCCATGCCTTGATGGCATCTCTTTTTCTCTTAGCATCTGTACTTTGCATTTGTGTATAAATATAGGCAGATACTTCTAGAATTTCTTTTGCAAATACGTCTTTGATTAAAATATCCGTCTCTTTTACCCTCGCCTCTTCATTTTTAGATTGTACACTTTTTTTCTGTTTTATAGCGGTAGTTGATACAGCTAAATCTTTACTAGAAACAAATTTACTTATCTTTTTTGGTTTCTTTGGTGTATTTACTACTTCTACATTTAGTGTTTTCTCTTTTTTCGGAATAGGTAGACTACTCTCCTGTTCTGTATCTCTTTTCCCTAAAGCATTAAAATTGACAGGAATATTTAACAATTGACTATAAAAAGTAATATCAAATAAAGACCTCTTGTTTTCTATTTGTGCACTAATCTTATTAAAAGTAGAAGATTCTTGTTTAGAATTACTATATTTTTTCTTTATTTCTTTTACTCTTTTAAGCGCTTCCCCTCTTCTATTTTTATGAAGATGAGCAAGTGTTAAAATATCTTTTTCATAATCCACTATCTCTAGTGCGTTTATTTCTTCTAAAGATGAACTCCCTTGATAAATGAACGCGAGTTGATTTCCTATTTCTCTGTTATTAGAAGAAACAGATGGTTCCATCAAGCTTTGCTCTGCTACTTCTCGATAAGAATCTTTTTTTAGATATTCCATAACTTCTTCTTTAAATGGAGAGGCTAAAATTACTTTTTCTTGGGCTTTTTCACCCTTTGTTAGCTGTAATAAGAAAGCATATGCAGCAAAATGTTTTCTATCCAATTGAAGTGCATGAGAAACAATATGCTTTTTTGCTTTTTCTAGTAATTCCATATTTTCTTTTCCATCAAGGCAATACCAATTACATAATATCTGTATTGCATGCGTTTTCATAATAACTGTATCTTTATACTTACAATGTACTGCTTTTTGATAGGCACGTCCATATCTTTTCAATCTTGATAAAACCATGACCTCTTCTTTTACCATTTCAAATTCTTCTCTACACTTACTATTTTCACATATTGCAAGTGCTTCTTCCACTTTTCCTAGTGCTCTATGTAAATAGCTTTTTAGGGCTACAATAGATACATCTTTAGACTCTCTAAACTCGCTAAGTTCTAAAGTCTCTAACGCTTTATCTAACCCTTCTATTTTACCTATTGCTTTTACATAATAAGAAAATACTTGTGGGTTTTTAAAATGTTCTAACTCTTTGCTTCTTTTTAAAACGGACGCATATTCTTCCTTAGAATACATGTATTCTAAAAACACAATCTGTGTTTCTATTTCGTTTTCTTGCTTTGGATGATTCCAAATTTCTAAGGCTTCTTCTACCCTTCCCTCTAACCATAAAATTTTAGAAAAAAGCGCTGTATATTCTTCTGAATAAAGACTTCTTTCGATTTTTCTTTTTGCTTCTTTCAAACGATAACATTCCACTAAGTATTCTATTTCTTCTTTTTCTTTTAAAACAGTTTGCTTTCTATTTTCTACAAAAATAACATCTGTTGGTTCTTCTAAAGAAGACTGTGTTTCTTTCTTATTTTTTAGTGTTTCTATATCTAATCCTGCCTCATTTGCGAGTTTTAACCACATTTGATAGCAACTTTTAAAATAAGGACTACTGTCAATATAGGAAAATGCTTCTTCTAATAATTGATGGTTCGTCTTCCCCTCCAACATAAATTGGTGACATAAAATATGAACAATTCTTTCTTTTATATCAACCCTATCTTTATATATACTTGTTATTGCCTTTTGATAAGCTTCTTTATATCGTTTTAAATTGCTTAAAGCCATTAATTCCTGTTTAAATATATGTAAATTATTTCGAGAAGCATTTTCTTGACATAGTGTAAGTGCCTCTTCAAAATGATGTAAACTTATCAAAAATTTAGCCTTAAGAGAGATAAGTTCATCGCTATTTTTAAACTCACTTTTCTCTATTTCTGCCAGTGCATTCTCTATCCCTTTTTTCTTTTCAATATATCGCACATAATAATATGCTATTTTCGCTGTCCAATTTCCCTTAAATCGTTCACAAATGGATAAGATTTTACCGTATTCACCCCAATACCACAGAAAATAAAGACACCATTCTTGTATTTTAATGAAATTTTGATACTTCACATCCTCACAAAGAGCAATAATTTCTATAGATTTTCTTTGTTTCCATAAACAGTTAATATAAGAAATCACAAATTCTTCTTCTTCTTGATAAGGACTATTTCGGTACAATTCTTCTGCTTCTTGATACTGCTTACTCTCTATCAGACTATCCAGTTTCTGTTTTTCAATGGAAACCATCTGTAAACGATTGTTCTCTTGTCCTATAGATGGAATGATTTCTTTCTTCCAGTTATAAATCGTTGCATTAGAGATGCCAAAATTTTGAACAATATCCTTTACTTTTTCTCCCCTTTGAAGTCGATTTAAAATTTCCTCTTTGATTTCTTTTCTGTAAGCCATATTTCTTCCCCCTAACTACATCTATTTTATCATACAATTAAATCAACGAAACAAAAAAGTGAGGATACATTCACTTTTCATTTCTATTTAATCACGATATTGACTAATTTTTTAGGAACAACAATTTCTTTTACAATCTCTTTTCCGTTGATAAAGGTCTTCACATTTTCAATTTCTTTGGCTTGTTTTTTCATTTCTTCTTCTGTTGTACTTGTTTCAACTTCTATTTTTCCTCTCAATTTACCGTTTACTTGTACGACCATGGTAAAGGTCTCCTCCACCATTTTCGCATCATCATAACTAGGCCATGACTCATTTGCAATCGTACTTCCATGTCCTAAAAAGGTGTGCCAAATCTCTTCAGTAATATGTGGACAAACGGGGTTTAATAGTTTTATAAATCCTTCCGCATATTCTTTTGTTATTTTTTCATTTTTATATACAGCATTAATAAAAATCATCATTTGACTAATGGCTGTATTAAAATTCAATGTTTCATAGTCCTCGGTTACTTTCTTTACCGTTTGGTTGTATATTTTTTCAAGTTCTACTGTTGCTTCATTTGTTACTTTTCCCTCTTCAAAAATACGATACACTCTGTCTAAGAATTTTTTAGCTCCATCGAGTCCTGTTTGACTCCATGGTTTATCCGCTTGCAATGGTCCCATAAACATTTCAAATAGGCGTAATGTATCTGCTCCATGGGTTCTTACAACATCGGATGGATTCACAACATATTTTGGATAACGTTTCCCCATTTTAATGCCATTTTCCCCTAAAATCATTCCTTGATGAACAAGTTTTTTAAATGGCTCTTTTACAGGAACAATTCCTTTATCATATAAATATTCATTCCAAAATCTCGCATAAAGTAAATGTCCCACTGCATGCTCTGGCCCTCCTACATATAAATCAACAGGAAGCCAATGTTTTAATAATTCTGGGTCTGCTATTTGTTTTTCATTCTTTGGGTCAATGTATCTTAAGAAATACCAACTCGAACCAGCACTTCCAGGCATTGTAGAAGTTTCCCTGACCCCTTTTTGACCATTTATTTCAACATTTTTCCACTCTTCTGCATTTTCTAAAGGTGCTAAGCCTCCTCTTCCTTTATAATCTTCCATTTTGGGTAAGATGAGTGGAAGGTCTTTATCTTCTAGTACGGTTATGCCTCCATCTTCCATATGAACAATCGGAATTGGTTCACCCCAATAACGTTGGCGAGCAAAAATCCACTCTCTCAAGCGATAATTGATTTGTTTTTTACCAACGCCATGTTCTTCTAACCAACCAATCATTTTTTCAATGGCATCTTCTTTATTTAATCCATCTAAGAATTCTGAATTGATATGTGTTCCATCCCCTGTCATCGCGCATTCATTTAGGTCAATATCACTATTTTCCTCTTTTAAAACTTGAATAATGGGAATATTAAATTTTTTCGCAAATTCGTAGTCACGTTCATCATGAGCAGGAACGGCCATAATGGCTCCTGTTCCATAGGTAGCTAAAACATAATCGGAAATCCAAATAGGAATCTCTTTGTTATTCACAGGATTGATGGCATAGGCTCCTGTAAATACACCTGTTTTTTCTTTATTCAGTTCTGTTCTTTCTAATTCTGATTTTGTAGCGCATACTTTTTGGTAATCTTCCACTTCTTTTTTATACTCTTCTGTTGTGATTTTGCCTACCAATTTATGTTCTGGAGAAAGTACACAATAGGTTGCTCCAAACAAGGTATCACACCTAGTTGTAAAAACGGTAAAATCGTAAGAAGTATTGGCGACTTTAAAAGTGACTAAAGCTCCTATCGATTTTCCAATCCAATTTCTCTGCATTTCTTTGGTAGACTCTGGCCAATCCAAATCCTCTAAATTCTCTAGTAGCTTCTCTGCATAGGCTGGAATATCCATGACCCATTGCTTCCTGTTTTGACGAATGACTGGATAGCCTCCTCGTTCACTTTTACCATCAATCACTTCGTCGTTGGATAAAACCGTTCCTAACTCTTCACACCAGTTTACTGGCATATCAATGAACTTGGCATACCCATCTTCATACAATTTTTTAAAAATCCATTGGGTCCATTTATAGTAATTGGGGTCGGTTGTTGAAAGCTCCCTTTCCCAATCGTAAGAAAATCCAAGTGACTTTAATTGCCCTTTAAACGTTTTGATATTTTCAAATGTAAATTCCTCTGGATGGTTTCCTGTATTGATTGCGTATTGTTCTGCAGGAAGTCCAAACGCATCCCATCCCATAGGATGAAGTACATTGTATCCTTGCATTTTTTTCATACGAGAAACAATATCCGTTGCTGTATATCCCTCTGGATGCCCCGCATGAAGTCCTACACCTGATGGATAAGGAAACATATCAAGGGCATAAAATTTAGGTTTTGAAAAATCCCAAATATCTGTTTTAAATGTTTCATTTTCTTCCCAATATTTTTGCCATTTTTTTTCTATTTCATTAAATTTATACATGTTTATCACCTTTCCTTTTTATGAAATATCTAGTTCCATAAATACCAATTTTTCTTGAATTTTATTTTGAATGTTTTCATCATTTGTCGAAAAAGAATTTTGAAATGTTTTTGCATCAAAAGATGATCTTTCTTTAAAACCAAGTGAAGCATACAACTTTCGAGCAGAAGTACTCGCTTTCCAAGTATCTAATACTATTTTTTTGTATCCCTTTTCCTTAGCATATTTAAGCAACTCTTTAATAATTTGAGGTGCTAATCCCTGTCCACGATAGGCATCATCGGTATACATTCTAGCTAATTCTGCTGTAGATTTATTGCATGGTTTTAATGCTCCACACGCAATAACTTGATTTCCATCATACATTAATATTATCTTCTCTAAATTTTCCAAGCCATCTAATGCACTTATTTTTAAAGAGACTCTATCTTTAAAAATATTATTTTGAAAATCATCCAGTTTTTTACATAATTTTTTAAAATCTATAGCATTAAATTTTACTTCTTTCATCGTATACGACATCTTTCTTCTCCCTCCTTTTTAAAATGGTACCAAGAATATGGTAGAGTAAGAATAAAAGAAGGAGCATTGCGATAAATGCAACGACAATACTAATAATTCCCTTCATATTCATGATAATAAAAATACAAACCGTTAAAATAAGAGCATTCACAAAACAAATAGAACTAGCTAGTGTCTTCGCACTTATTTTTGCAACATCAATTTTATACATATTGACTAAATAGAGTACATAATTGCTCTTTTTAAACTTTTCCCTTGTCTTTTTTCTTGCTATTACAAAAACAAAATAGAGCAAATAGATAATTATAAATAGTAATACATAATAGATATATTCCATAAAGCCTCCTTGCCTACACGAAAAAAGTATTATAAATTTAAGGACGAGTATTCCCGCGGTACCACCTTAATTCATAATACAATTATGCTCTTCTTCTGATAACGGACTTCCCGCTTAAACTAGAAAGACAAGTTCAAATTCCCTTTTCAAAAGTTTGCACCAAACCACTTTTTCTCTAAAGAAAAGAAACCATTCTACTACTTCTTTCTTGCGTTTAATCAAATTATAAACCAATTATAACGTATCTTTTTATTTAATTCAATCGTTTTTTCACACTTTTATCCTTTTTCAAGAATAATAAGCATATAGAAAGGACATATCCAATACTATCGATGGCAACATCCATAATTCTTCCTGCTCTATCCACGACAAAGAGCTGATGAATTTCATCCATGGTCGCACAAAGAAGGGATAGTAATAAACTAAATAACAGTATTTCCTTATTGGATAATCGATATTCCTTGATTACCTCAAAAATAAGAATTCCTAGAATAAAATATTCTAGTATATGAGCACCCTTTCGAATAAGGAGTGTCCAAAAATCTATATTTTGATTGATAACAGGTAAATAAGACTCTAACATTTTAAATACTTGACTGCTTGTATGACTAGAGATATCTCCATTTTCACTCGACATAGAAAAAATAAATCCAAGCCAAAAAAGCAAAAGAAGCCATTTCATGACTTGTTTTAATTTTTGCTTCATCCTATTTTCTTCCTGTGGAACCAAAGCCACCTGTTCCACGCTCTGTATCCTCCTCTAAAGAGACAACTTCTTCAAAATTTGCTTTTAAATAAGGAGTAATAATGAGTTGAGCAATTCGTTCCTTCGGCTCAATTTCTTGTTTTACATTTGAATGATTGTGAAGAGAAACCATCACTTCTCCCCGATAATCAGAGTCTACTACTCCTACCTTATTTGCTGGAGCAAGTCCTCTTTTCGATGCAAGTCCACTTCTTGCATAAATGAGTCCTGCATAACCCATAGGAACTTCGAGAGAAAAACCTGTTGGAATTAATTTGGTTTCTCCTGGTTCTATTGTAATATTTTCTGTAGTCGCTGCATATATATCCGCTCCTGCAGCTTCACTTGTGCCATATGTTGGGATAACCGCACTTTCCTTTACTTTTTTTATTTTTACTTTTTTTTCTTCTATCATTTGACTGCTTCTTTCCATAAATGTATTTTTTCATTTTTTAAACTTTTTGGTACATTGATAATTCTTTGGTTCGTAGACCCAACATATTTTGTTTTTTCATCGGCCAGTTTTAAAACAAATTTGCCATCACACAATATATCAATATGTTCTAAAATATCCCTTAAATCCGAATCGGTTTCTTTTTGTTCTAAAAGTTCCTCGAAACTATATCCTGTATAACACCATATCGTTTTTGTAGGATATAAATTTTTAATATTTAAAACTAAATTTCGAATACTTTTTCTATTTTTGGTGAAAAGCGGGTCTCCTCCCGATAAAGTAAGACCATGACACCAATCCTTTTCTAAATCTTCATAAATTTCATTGATAGCATCATCGTCCAAAAGAAGTCCTTCGTTTTCATCCCAAGTAAGGGCATTTTGGCATCCTGGGCAGTGGTGATTACACCCACTTACCCAAAGAACCACTCGAAGTCCTTCGCCATTTAACATATCTGCATGGGTTATATTATGGTACTTCATTACATAGACTTCCTTTCTGCAATTTCTGCCATTTTTGCTTTATTAAGACGAGTTTCTCCGTGCACTCTTGAATACGATAAATAGCCATTCATTCTATCAATTTTCACAAGGTCACTGCTTCCACATTGTGGGCAAATATCCATATCCAATTCTTCATGTCCACAATTGTTACAATAAGCAAGAGACAAATTAACACCCTCATAGAAACCATACTCCATGGCTCTTTCAATATAAGTAATCATCGCCTCGGTATTATAATTTAAATTATAACGAACATATTGGATACGTCCTCCTTTGCAATAGTCCCAAAATCTTCTTTCTAAATCTTGTTTTTGTATACCGTTGATGTCTTCCCATACTGCACAGTGGAAAGAGTTGCTTACGTATTCACGATCTGATACGCCTTTGATAATTCCATATTTTTTTCTAAATTGTTCAATCTGTAGTCCACATAAATTTTCCGCAGGTGTTCCATAAATAGCATACAATTTATGGTCTTCTTTCTTAAACTGTTCTGTTTTTTTGTTGATATATTTTAGTGTTTCTAAAGCAAATTCGCCGTCTTCCACTAAGGATTTTCCATTGTATAATTCCTGTAGTTCATTTAATGCCGTAATTCCAAAAGATAAAGTTGCAGATTCTAATAATGGTTCAATACAATCACTTGGCTTCAAGTGCCCTTTATAAAATCCTCCCTCGCAGTAGGCAAGAGGACTAATACTTGCTTTTTTCTTTGCTAGATAGGCATAAGTACGCAAGTGAATTTTACGTATCATTTCTAAGTAATAATCTAACACTTCATAGAATTCTTTGTTTTCATCTCTAGCTTTGGCTAAAATCATAGGTAAATTAAGTGAAATGGCTCCCAAATTAAACCGTCCAACAAACACAGGTACATCTTTATCGTCGGCTGGTTCAAAGCCTCCTCTTTCATAATAAGGACTCAAGAAAGCTCGACATCCCATAGGACTCACAATTTTCCCATATTTTTGATACATCTCCGCAACATATCCTTCTCCTGATAGAGATAGATAATCTGGATACATGGTCTTTTTGCTACATTCGATAGCCTCTAAGAAACAATCACGCATTTCTTTTCCTTCTCCATGTACATTTTTATCATATAAGAAAACTAGTTTTGGGAAGAGTGTTGGACGTTTATGCCCTTTTTTGCCTTGCCCTTTGGCATGGGTTCTTAAAATCGTTTTCGAAACCATCTTTCCAAAGTAGGAAGAGTCCACTCCAAACGTAAATGTAACAAATGGATAATCTCCTCTTGAAGAACCTACACTATTGAGTTTGTATTCGATTCCTTGGTATCCTTGCTCACATTCCCTTTCTGTTTTCTTATAAGCCCAGTCTTTGGCTTTTTCTAAAGCTTCCCCGTCGCTTTCCTCCGCACCTAAAATGGCTAAATACTCCTCTACATATTTGTCATACGATTTCTTTGCATAAGGAGCTAAAATGGTATCCACTTCTGGTACAGTAAAACCACCATACTGCATGGCAGCTGTATTGATGATGACATCTCCCATGACATCAAAAGCTGTATCCAAAGTCTTTGGTTCATTGTACCAAAGATTTCCCATTTCGAAACCATCTTTCATGACAGCACCCACATCACACAAGCAACAGTTCATTGTGTCACGTCTAGCGCTCATGTCATGGATATAAATATAACCAATTTCACAAGCTTCGACTTCGGCACTCGTCAAGAAAAATTTTTGATAGAGTTCTTTATTTAATTGCCCATAAACCAAACTTCTTTGTGTCGAAACCAAAGCACTATCGGTATTGGAATTTTCTTTGTCACCGATATAATTAATGGCTTGCGCTTTTTTATATACTTTATCCAAAATGTGGACAAAATCTTTCTTGTAATTACGATATTCACGGTAACTTTTTGCCACAAGTGGGTTGACTTTTTCTAAAGCCGCCTCTACACAATTATGAATAAGTTGAATATCTGGTTCTGTAGATTGATTCTCTAAAAGTTCAATGACTGTACTTACTACCTCATCTTCCGCCTCAGGGGTTAAAGTAATCATAACACGTTCCGCACTTTTTCTGATAGCTATTTTGATTTTCTCTCCATCAAAATCTTGTTTGTTTCCATTTCTTTTAATGACTTTAATTTTTAAATCTGTTTTCATACATTTTCTCCTTCATTCCTTACTTCTACATACAAGCTTGTATGGTAAATTGTTTCTATAAATTCTTTTTCCTCTTTTATTTCATCCGTCAAAACTATGGATACACTTCCTCCATTCGAAAGCAGTTGTAACTCTTTTTCTACCTTCAGTCGTTCGATATAGGAATACGCTTGGTCATATCCAAAACCCAATGTATATTTTTCCATATTGCCCAAATGGTACATCTTATCTAGATTATAAAAGTAAGAAGCCACTTTATCTGACTCTGTTGCATAAAGAACAAAATCCAAATGGTGTTGCTCTTTCGCCTTTTCTAAAAAATGATGCATCGTTTTTAATAATTTTAAAGCAAAACTCTTACCTACCTTTTCATAAAGTGTACTTCCCCGCATATATTCTGTTGTCTCTTTCAGCCCAATGTATCCTAAAGATAGAGTGGCTGTTCCTTCTTTTAATAAAACATCTACCTTTGTATCATGGCCAATTCTCGCAATCGCTCCATATTCATAATGCAAAGGACTCACAATAGAACTCGTTCCTAAAAGCGCATAATGTCTTCTAAGCAAGGTATCCACACATAATTCCAAACGTTCCTTTAAAATCGTAAAGAACTCCTCTTCATTTTTATTTGATAAAAAGGCAATTTGCGGTAAATTCAAGGTAACAACCCCTTCATTCAAACAACCCTTTCTTTCCTTAGTAAATAAAAAGTGGTCATTGCCCATTAAAACAACATCTTTTTTATACTCCTCTAAAGCCACTTTTTTAGATAAAAAGCGAAATCCACTTTGCTTTTTCGCACACGCCAGGGCTAGAGAAGTTACATCTGCATATTTTCCACTTCCTGTATTACTTTCTGTCAAAACATAAACCAATTTTGGAAATGTTGGAATGATGTCCTCTCCTTTTTCGTTTTTCATTCCCTTTAAACGCCTCTTTAAAATCTCTTCGATAATTTGCGCTGTTTCTTGAGGGTAGGAATCTTCTTCCATTTCCAAAAGAAGGGTTAAGGGTGGTGACTGTCCATTGGCCGTCATTAAAGTATTGATTTGATACTCAATCGTTTGTACACCTACCTCAACTTCCGCAGCGATTCTCTGTTTACTTATCTTATCTAGTTCTACTTTTTCAAGTCCACTATCCTTTAATTCTTCTTGGAACCTTTGTTTACTAATGTGTAAGAATTTGCCAAGGCCCGCTACGGAAATCGTTTGTCCGCCATATTGGCTCGAGGCCGTGGAGGCAATAATTTGTGTCATGATATTACACGCAACACTGAAACTTTTAGGTGACTTAATTTGCTTATAATTCATCACCGTTCCATTTTCCAACATATCCTTGATAGCAATAAATGAACTGTTAAAAATGGGTTGTAAAAAATAGTCAGCATTGTGAAAATAAAGGATTCCCTTTTCGTGCGCGGTAACAATGTTTTCAGGAAGTAAAATACGTTTCGTCAAATCCTTAGAAACCTCCCCTGCAATTAAATCCCGTTGGCTAGAAACCAGTCGTGCATTTTTATTTGGGTTTTCAAAGGATACAGTGGCCTCTTTGTTTTTAATTAAGGATAAAATCGATGCATCGGTTGTATTTTGTTTTCTTACCAAGGCTCGATTGTAACGATACACAATGTATTTTTTGGCTAACGTGTATTTTCCAAATTCCATGAGTTTCATTTCAATGATGTCTTGAATATCTTCTACTAAAATTCTTTTCTTATCTAACTTTTCAATATAACGTATGATTCTTCGAATATCTTTTTTTAAAATACGTTCTTCTTCCTGCACCTCTTTATTGGCTTTCTCCAAGGCAGAAACAATTTTTAAAGCATTATATTCTACTACACTACCATCTCGTTTAATTACCTTCATACGTCTCACCTATCTTGCCTTCATTATACCAAACTTTTTAAAATATATATGTTGCAATTGCAACAAAATTGAAATATAATAAATTTAATAAAAGAGGTGTGTAAAGTGCAAGAATTTTGTGTAATTCCTACCTTATTTGACGAGGCATTGGTTTGCAATACCATCCAAAAAAAAAGTTTCATCAAAGGGGAAATGATTACTTCTTATATTGAAAATAGAAAACAAATTTGTTTCTTAAAAAAAGGAAGAGCAGAACTCATTCGTACCGATTTTCATGGAGATGTCACTACACTGGAATACTATAATGAGGGCGATTTATTTGGAGAAATTTTTTATTTGATGACCAGCAATATGCAACTAAATGTCTATGCGAAAGAGGAATGTACTGTTTTATTTATTCCTTATGATTTTTTGCTTACTCGCTGTAATAAAAATTGTAAAATCCATGAAAAAATAGAAGAGGAAATTTTAGAACAAATTTTTAAACGTGTGATTGTTTTAACCAATCATATCGAAATGCTCACCAAAAAAAGTATTCGTGACAAATTGCTGGCTTATTTTGCCAATCTCTCGTTTCAAAAATCTTCCAAAA
Source organism: uncultured Bacillota bacterium (assembly GCA_947246355.1). Lineage (GTDB taxonomy): Bacteria > Bacillota_I > Bacilli_A > RF39 > UBA660 > CATOJL01. The sequence goes on from CAMXQX010000024.1 coordinate 17,303, forward strand.
CATTCACCCTTCCCCTAAGCTTAACTTCCCTATCCACCTATTTAAATATCAATCGTAGCGCTATGATGCGAGAAATGAAATATTTAGAAGAAGAGGGATTTATAAAAAGAGAAAAAAGAAGAATTACCCTTTTTTAGGTGAACACGTCTCGTTATCATACATATAGTATGTTAGGAGGGAAACGCATGAATTTTTCAGACAACTTTTTCAATAAAATTGAAAAGAAGACCAATGTCAATAAGGAAACGATTTTAAATTTGGCCACCAAATTACAACAAGGAAATATGAAAGATGAAAAAACATTAAGAGAGGTCATTTCTGAACTCGGTAAAATGACGGGGAAAGAGGTTTCTAAAGAAAAACAAGATAAAATTATTAGTGCTGTCATGAATGACCAAGTACCTAAAAATATTGATAAGATGTTTTAATTTATTTTATAATTTGAAAGAGTATTTCAGCTCTTTTTTATTTTTTGGGATATTTTCTATTCTACCTCATATAGTTTAGTAGAAAGTAGGGATGAAATGGAAAAGTCTGAAATTATAAAAAGTATTGCCACAAGAACAGGAGGGGACTTATATTTAGGAGTCG
>CAMXQX010000025.1 GCA_947246355.1 uncultured Bacillota bacterium
TAAAACATGCTTATGATGTTACATTTTTAGAAAAGGTAGATGATGATAAATGAAAAATTTAAAAATATTTACTACAAATATAGAACAAGAGGCTATCGAACAAATCGACCTATTATTAAATCAAGAGGCTTTTAAAGATAGCAAAATTCGTATAATGCCAGATGTGCATGCTGGTAAAGGCTGTGTTATAGGATTTACTGGTGATTTAGGAGAAAAAGTAATTCCAAACATAGTAGGTGTTGATATTGGATGTGGTATGTTATGTGTAGAATTAGGTAATATTGATTTAGACTTAGAAAAGTTGGATAAGATAGTACACGAATTTGTTCCAAGTGGATTTAATGTTCACGCTGAGAGAAAATATAAATTTATTGAATTAGAACAATTAAAGTGTTATAGAGAATTAAAAGATACTAGAAGATTAGAAAGAAGCATTGGTACTCTTGGCGGTGGTAATCACTTTATAGAAGTTGATATTGATGATAATGATAATAAATATTTAGTAATACATACTGGTTCGAGAAATTTGGGTAAACAAGTTGCTGAATATTATCAAGAACTTGCTAATCAATTATGTAACTATAATATTGCCGAATATAAAGAAAAACAGCAAGAATTAATTGATACCTATAAAGAACAAGGAAGAAAAAAAGAAATACAATCAGCACTTGAAGAATTAAAAAAAGATTATCAAATTAGTTCTAATAAAATTCCAAAAGATTTGGCATATTTAGAAGGGCAATATAGAAATGATTACTTACATGATATGAAAATATGTCAAGAATTTGCAATTTTAAATAGAATGTCTATAGCTAAAACAATATTATGCCATTTGTGGAGTCGTATGGAAACGGATAGCAGAAATTGGAATTCATTTGAAACAATTCATAACTATATATCTTTTGAAGATAATATTGTTCGTAAGGGTGCTATATCTGCTAAAAAGGGTGAAAAGGTACTTATACCTATGAATATGAGAGATGGTTGTATTATTGGCATTGGTAAGGGTAATGACGACTGGAACCAATCAGCACCTCATGGGGCAGGCAGAATAATGTCAAGAACAAAGGCAAAAGAAACTTTTAATCTAGATGAGTTCAAGGATAGTATGAAAGACATTTATACTACATCAGTCAGTGAGGATACGCTTGATGAGGCACCATTTGTTTATAAACCTATGCAAGAAATTATTGATTGTATTGGAGATACAGTGGATATTATCAAAATAATAAAACCAATTTATAATTTTAAGGCAAGTGATTAAATGATGAACAATAAACCAATACCACTAACAAAATTACAACAACTCGAATGGAGAATATCATTTTTAAAAGAACTAAAAGAAGAAATAATTGCACAATTAGAAGAAGCAGAGAAAGAGTTAGTTAAGATTAAGAGTAAACATGATTGAAGAAATATTAAAAGTGATGGATATACTTTCATTACAAGAAAAAATTAGAAAATTACAAAGTGAATACAAGCATGCTAGACCATTAAGAAAATATGAGATATGGTGTATTTTAAATAAGATAGGAATAGAGGTGGAAATGAAATGATTTTAGAAAAAACAATCATAAAAGAATTAATAAAAGAACTAAAAAATCAAAATATCATTCGTAATGGTTCGACAGCTAAAGAAAATACAGAAATATTACTAAAAAAATTTCATAAATTAAAAAAATCAATTGTAAAAATTGATAATCAAATAATTGCATTAGAGAAAGAAAATACGAAAAATAATCTAAAAATAAAAACTAATAGAGTAGCATTAAGGGATAAAAACATGACTTATATTTATACTGATGAAACTTTAGAATCTAGAATTAATGAATTAAAACAATTAAAAATACGTACACAAAATTATATAGACTATGTAAACAGTGTTTTGAAGGAATTTGAAGAAGATGAATATTATCCAATTATAGAGGAAATGTATTTAAATGATAACCGCAAGACACAAAAACAAATAGCTGAATTTTATAATTGGTCAGAAGGTACAGTTGCTAAGCATAAAGACTCTCTTCTAGAGGATATATCTACAATGCTTTTTCCTGATTTATTTATCAAAGATATAAACAGCTAATATTTTATAGTAAAAGATAGGGAAATTTTATGGAAATTTATAGTGGGTTTACTATATCATTTTTAATGATATAATATAGTAAAATGAAATAATTATATGTAGGGAGAGAAACAGAACTGTTTCTTTTTTTATGGCAGGATAGAGTAAAGGAAACTCGTTAATTTCGTTAGTTAAAAATGGTGGTTCGATTCCACCTCCTGCAACCAATTTATTAAAAGGAGAATAAATTATGATAAAAGTAAGAGCACTAGATACTTATGAAAGATTAAATATCAAAGACGAAAAATTAAATGTTATTCCTAAAAAAGGAAAAATATTTCAAGTAACAGAAGACAGATTGAAAATTTTGCTAGGAGACAATAGACATCGAATTCCATTTGTTGAAGTAGTAGAAGACAAAAGATAAAAGTGAGGTGATATATTATGAATTTAGATAAATATATCAGAATACAACTTATGATATTATCTAAAAGATATGATATATCAGTTGTAGAAGTTATCAAAGGACAAGAAGATAGAATCTCAAAAAGATATACAGTTAACTATAAATTAAAAAAGGAAGATTCTATAAATCAACAGATGCATTTTAGTAATAAAAAAAGTTTAGTGAGTTGGTTGTTATGCCTAGACTAACAGATGAAGAAAGAAAAAAGATTATTGCTGAATATATAGATTGTCAAAGTTATAACAAAGTTGCAAAGAAATATCACATATCTGCTACAACAGTAAAAAAATGGGTTTTAAAAGATACTGATAGTGTTAAGAAGTGTGAACAAAAAAAAGAAGAAAATACTCAAACAATGTTAGACATGATTTCAAAAACAAATACAAAAAGATTAAAAGTTATTTCAAAAATTGTTGATGCGATAGATGATAAAGTAGAAAAAGTAGACCAATTTACGAATGTAAAAGATTTAGCAAGTGCATATGGTGTTCTAATAGACAAAGAGTTTAAATTTGCAGAAATGCAATCATTAAAAAAAGAGACTGAAAAGCCTCTTATTTTTATACCTGCAAAAGATATGGGAAAAGCCTTCGTTGATTTATACAGAGATATAAAAGAACGAAAACATGATGACTATTGGTTAGAAGGTGGACGTGGTTCCATTAAATCATCATTTTGGAGTGAGGTAGTTCCTGAAGAATTAGAGAATAATCCAAATTGGTGTGCAATATGTATTCGTAAAGTAGCCAACACACTAAAAGATAGTGTTTATAGCCAATTAGAATGGGGAATGGATAAATTATCGGAAACCTATCCTTTTATTAATGACAATTGGACGAAAACTAAAAGTCCTTTGGAAATGAAGAATAAAAATACAGGACAAATGATTTATTTTAGGGGTGCAGATGATCCTGGAAAGATTAAGTCAATAAAACCGCCTAAAGGAATGTACATTGCATTAATTATTTATGAAGAATTTGACCAAATGAATGGAATGAATGAAGTTCGTAAAATAGACCAATCCGTTAAGCGTGGTGGAAATGAGTTCTTAACTTTTAGAATTTATAATACACCAAAATCCAAACGACATTTTGTAAATGTAGAAAAAAGAGTTCCAAATGCAAAAAGATTGGTACATAGAAGCACATATTTAGATGTTCCAGTAGAATGGCTAGGAAAGCCTTTTTTTGATGATGCAGAGTTATTAAGAGAAAATAATCCTACAATATACGCTAATGAATATTTAGGGGAAGAAACAGGCGATGGCGGAAATGTATTTGAAAATGTTGAGTTAAGAGAAATTACAGATACGGAAATAGAAAATTTTGATTATTTATATCAAGGTATAGATTTTGGATGGTATCCTGACCCATTAGCATGGACAAAAATGTGTTATCAACCAAACAAAAAAGTTTTATATATTTTTGATGAGTTTGTAGTTAACAAAATGAGTAACGCTGATGTTTGGAGACATCTGCAAGAAGATAAACATGTAACTCAAGATGACCAAATTACAGCAGATAGCGCAGAGCCTAAATCGATAGGAGATTTTCAAGATTATGGTGCATTGATTTATGGCGCGAAGAAAGGTCCTGATAGTGTGGATTATTCAATGAAATGGTTATCAAGTTTAGCAAAGATAATAATAGACCCTAAAAGGTGTCCTAGAAGTGCAGAAGAATTTAGCACTTATGAATATCAGCAGGACAAGGATGGAAATTATATTAGCGGATATGTAGATAAAGATAATCATTGTATTGATAGTGTTAGATGTGCAATGAATCCAATATGGAGAAGGAAAGGAGAATAAAGATGATTAGAACAATGTGGAATAAAATACTTGCCTTGTTTGGAAAAAAACAGGCGGATAATGATAAACAATTAGAAGAAAATGAAAGATTTGTTACTAATTATGAGGATACTAAAGATATTAATTTTACTGCTATATTTGCTAATAAGTTAGCCAATTATGTTGTTAGTGATAGCAATATAGACATAACAGGGGATAACAATCGTAGTGAAATTTTAAGAAAAGTATTAAATCGGCTAAGAAAAAAATTAAAAAAAATAGTTTCAAGAGAAATTGGAACTGGTGGAGTTTTAGCAGTTCCCTATGTTGCAAATTCAAAGTTATATTTTAATATCATTACACAAAACAGATTAGTCATTAATAAAAAAATAGGCGAAGATATTACTGATTGTACAATATTAGCAGAACATATTTTGCGAGACCAGAAAAACTATTATAGATGGGCAGACTATACATTAAAAGATGGAAATTTATATATTAAATACAGGGCTACAATGGAAAGTAGTCCTATTTCAATGGAAAGTGTTGTTGAGTGGTCTAAAATAAAAGATATAGCAATTACTAATGTTGAAAAAATGCCTTTTATGTTTTTAAAATCTCCAGTTGATAATCGACAAGAAAACGACGATTATGGTGTACCAATCACATATGGCTGTGAAAAACAGATTTCTAAAATTATGCATACTTTAAAGCAAATTGATAAAGAGTATGACTTAAAAGAAGTCTTTGTCGGTGCTGACTCAAGAATGTTTAAAGGTGATGATGCCTTACCTACTAATGGTTTATATAAAAAAGTACGTGGAGGAGAGAAAGATTTTTGGGAAGTATTTGACCCGGCTTTTCGTGATACCCCTCTTTTTAATAAGCTCATGAACGAATGTTCAATGCTAGAAAAACAAATTGGAACAAGCGAGGGAATTCTTACTAAGGCAGAAACACAAAATGCTACTGCCACAGAGATAAGAAAGATTTTAAAAGATACATTTGACATATGCGACGATATTCGAGATGGATTAGAAGAAGGATTAAAAGATTTCTTATACGCTTGTGATGTATTAGCAAATTATTATAATCTTTCTTCTCAAGGTGATTATGAGTTATCTACAGATTGGTCTTACTCATTGTTAGAAGATAGCCAACAAGAATTTAATCAATTACTACAAGGCGAATCAAGAGGCGTTATCAAAAGGGCTGAAATAAGGCAGTATTTGAAGCCACATGAAACTTTAGAAGAAGCCCAAGCAGTTATAGATGAAATAAAAAAAGAAAGTCCTAGTACAAAGGATTTGATAGGAGAGTAGCATGAGAGATTGGATAATAGAAAATATAGTTATAATGATATGTTTTACTGTATTAGCAGTTGTATTTAATCATTGGTGGTTAGTTTTGATAAGTATTATATTTGTAAATTACGAAACAAAGGATAAATAATGCTAAGTGAAGAAGCATTAGAAAGATTGTCTGAACGACTTGTTAATCGCATTGAAGAACTTAATCTCTATATGATTGAAAAATTAGGAGAGCAAATTGTTGATATTGGAACATTAACACCAAGTCAATTAAGAGAGGTATTTCAATCTATCAAATATGGTAATAGTTTAGATGACATTGCCTATCAATTAGCAGATATCACAAATAAAAATGTTAAAGATATTTATGAGATATTTGAGGAAGTCGCGAAGCAAAGTCAAGAATATGCTAGACAGTTTTATGAGTACAAGAATACAGATTTTATTCCATTTGATGAGAATAAGATATTACAACAACAAGTAAGAACTATTGCAAAAGCAACTGCTGATAAATATTTGAACATGAGTAAAACATTTGCTTACACTTTTTATAGTGAGAGTGGAATCAAAGAATTTAGTTCTTTATCTGAAACCTATCAAAAAGTAACAGATAGAGCCATATTAAGCCTTTCACAAGGTAGAGAATCATTTGATACAGTTATGAAACGAACAATGCGTGAATTGGCCTCTCAAGGATTAAGAACTGTTGACTATGCTAGTGGATATTCAAGACGAGCTGATAGTTCTGTTCGAATGAATTTGATGGATGGAACTCGAAGACTTAATCGAGAACTTCAAATGCAGTTTGGAAAAGAATTTGGTTCGGATGGTGTTGAAATATCTCATCATAAAAATGCCGCTCCTGATCATATCGACACAATAGATGGGAAACAATTTAGCACCAAAGGAGAAGTTACAATAGATGGAATAACATACAAAGACTATGACACAGTTAATAATTCTTTAGATAGACATGTGGGGGAGTTAAATTGTTATCATTATATTTACTCTATTGTGTTGGGTGTATCTAAACCCCTATATTCAAAAGAAGAGTTAGAAACTGATAAAAGAGCCAATGAAGAAGGTTTTGAGTTTGAGGGTAAGCATTATACTATGTATGAGGGAACGCAGTTACAGAGGCAAATAGAAACGAAAATAAGGCAGTATAAAGATAGACAAATAGGTGCTAAAACAATTAATGATATTGATGAGGTTTATCATTGTGAAGAAAAGATAAGACAACTTACGCAGAAGTATAAAGAATTATCTGATGTTAGCGGGCTGCCTACTAAAGTAGATAGATTAAGAGTTGAGGGATATACCAAAATTAGCGTTAAAAAATCAACAGAATACTTTGATTTAACTAATGCTAGTAATACAAATATAAAAAACAATGTTCAAAATGCTATTAATATGTTGCCTGATAATATTAGACAAGTATGCAAAAATACTAAGTTTAAAACAGGCGAAATTAACAAATACGTTCCAAAAGATGATATAATATATATCAACGAGAAGTCGGATAAATATACAGTTATTCATGAGATAGGGCACGTCTTGGACAAAAAGTTGGACATATTTAATGATAAAGATTTTGTCGATGCTATATCTAGTAAGTTTAAGAATTATAAATTCCTTGATTTTGAAAAAACAAAGTATAGAAATGGTGTAATCTTGTATCATTTGAAAGATAGCACTGAATTTGTTAGTAAATATCAAACTACAATATATCAACAAATTAATGGCAAGAAAGCATTCACATTTCTTAATAAAGTTAATCATTCAAACGCAAAGGAATACTTTTCGGAAGGTTTAAAATACTATTTTATGAATCCTAAATTACTAAAAGAAAAGGATACTAAGTTATTTGAGTATATAGTAAAAATCATGGAGGGATTAGATGAAAAATAAAGAGGAATTATTACAAGCAAAAACGGAGGAAGAGTTTAATGCTTATTTATTAAAAAACTATCCTGAATATGATGAAATTCCAATAAATGAATGGAACCAAGATATTTATAGGTATTATGTAGAAAACATACTTGATACAACTATAGAAGCTTTAGAAAAAATGGAAGAAGAAATAATAGAATATGAAGATATTTGAGCATTGAATAAGTGCTTTTATTTTTTACACTACTTATAGGTAGTGTGTTGATGATATATAGCCTAGACTATTTAATTAATAGTCGATATTAAATCGAATACTAGTTTATATCATTAACACAGTGCTTATAAATAGCACTATTGAGTCGATTAATCATCGGCTTTTTTTGGTCTATCTTAAAGACTTGAAAGAAAAGATAGTTTCTAAAAATCTAGGAGGACAAAACCTCTTGAAAAAATTGGAAGGAGAATGTGAAATGAAAGAATTTTTAGAAGGATTAGAAATCGGAGAGAACAAAGTTAAATTAAGTAAGGAGGAAGTTAAATCTATTCTAACTGAACATGGAAAAACAGTAACAACAGAAACAGAAAAAGTAAAGACAGGATTGGAAAATGAAATCAATACTTATAAAACAACTATCACAAATTTGGAAAACCAAATTAAAGATATGCCTAGTTCTGATGATGTTACTAAACTTCAAAATGAAATTGCATCTATGAAGGAAGCAGAAACGAAAAGAATTGCTGATGAAAAAGCAAAACAGGAAGATGAAACTTTAACCAATAACATTATTTCTGCATTTGGAGATAAGAAGTTCACAAGTGATTATGTAAAGGAAGGCCTTATTCGTGATATTAAAACAGGACTATCTAAAGCAGAAAACAAAGGTAAAGGTATAAGTGAAATATTCGAAAGTCTTACAAAAGACAAAAGCGGAATTTTTGAAAATCCAAATCAACCAGCAGAAATTCCACCAATGGGAGAGAGTGGACAACACCTAGATAATGGTGCAGATGGATTTGTTTCAATTATTAAAGAAAATCAAAGAAAATAGCCAAAATTAAAAGGAGAGTGATGGAAATGGCTTATCTTAAAGATGAATTAAAAGGATTTGTTCCTACAGAACAAGCAAAAGAAATTATTAAAGGAGTGGCACAGGGTTCTGTATTAATGAAATTATCACATGTAGAACCTATGAAGAGTGATAAAAAAATATTCAATGTGTTAACTGATGGACCTGGGGCATATTGGGTTGGAGAAGGTAAAAGAATTCATACCTCAAAGGCTACTTGGATTCACCCAAAAATGGTAGCTAAAAAACTAGCAGTTATTATCCCAGTTACTAAAGAAAAGTTGGAAGATTCAACAATTGAAGTATTCAATGAACTAAAGGAGGGTATTTCAGAGGCTTTTTATAAGACAATTGACCTTGCAGGTATATTTGGCACTGATTCACCATTTGAAAAAAATGTGTTAGGAGTTGCGACTTCAGCAGGAAATGTTGTTGTTCTTGGAACTAATGGAGATGGAAAAATCGATTTGGATGTGTCTGATGCTATGGCATTAGTTGAAGATGAAGACTTTGATGTTACTTCATTTGTAGCTAGAAAAGGTGTTAAAAATTCTTTAAGAAAATTAAGAGATGCTAATGGTAACCAGCTATATGTCGATGGTGTAAATGGTGAAGAATTTTATAATGAACCTATTGAATTTGCTCAGAAAGGTGCATGGGATAAAACTAAGGCAGAAATCATTGGTGGAGATTTTAAAAAATATTCACTTATTGGCATTAGAGATGGAATTTCTTATGAAATCTTAACAGAGGCAACACTTCAAGATACATTGGATGATGATGGAAAACCACTATCATTAGCAGAACAAGATATGATTGCAATTAAAACAACTATGAGACTTGGATATTTACCAGTTAAGGACGAGGCTTTCTGTGCAATTGTACCTAAAGCAGAAACTACAGAATAAAGGAGGATTAAAGTATGAATAAATATAAAAAAGGAAATTCAATTATTTTTGCTACTGAGAAAAGCTATAATGCTATATATAAAAATCAAGGATATGTCCCATGTGATGTAAGTGAGACTCAATCCTTGATTGATAATACTGAGCTAGAAACAGTTAAGGTAGAATTGGATGCTACAAAAGAGACATTAGCTAATACTACAACTGAGCTAGAAACAGTTAAGAAATCTGCCGAAAGTATGCAAAATAAAATTGAGGAATTAACTGCAGAGAATGAAAAACTAAAAGCAGATTTAGAAAAGAAAACTTCAAAAGCAAAAAAAGAAGAAAATAAAGAAAATGAGTAATTAAGGAGGGCAATTCTATGAAATTTGAGAACCAATATCTAACTCATAAAGAGTACCAAGAATTAGGAGGGAAACTTATAGAAAAGCCCTTTAATTTATTAGAATATAGAGCAGAAAAAAAGATAGATGAATTATCGTCTAATAGGTTTCGAAAACTATCGAAAGAAAAATATCCACAAGAGCTAAAAATGTGTGTGTATGACTTAATAAGTATTTTTTATAGCGAAGGTAATTCTAGTGTTGTAAGTGAAACAGTTGGAAATTATAGCAAGACAAGGCAATCAAAACAAAATATAGAAAAAGAAAAAGAAGATGTTATCAATCAATATCTTTCGGAAATAAAGGTTGATGATATCTATGTTTTATATAGAGGAACTGATTGTTAATGGAAACAACTGCTAGTATGACACTGTATCATAAAAGGTATAATCCTAAAACTAGAATGGATGAGTGGGATAAATATCCAGTTAAAAATGTTATGTGGCAAGGTGGAGAGGGTGCAAGTATTAATAAAGGCTATGAAAAAGCCAATGATATTTACATTTGGATACCTTATGACCAAAACGAGAATTTGGAATCTATTCCTTTCGCTATAGGAGATATAATTGTTAAGGGTATTATTGAAGATAATATTACGAAACAAGCAGATTTAAAAGTCAAAAATTATAATATAATTACACACATTCCGAACAATTATGGAAGTTTTGATATGCAACATATCTATTTAGGTGCAAAGTAATGGAAGTAAAAATCGAAATGAAGCCGACTAGCACTATTATTGCAAATCTTGGTATTCAAGAAAATGGACCAGTGCATAAGTTTTTTACTAATACTTGTTATAAATATATGGGACCATTTGTTCCAGGAGGGGTAAATAGTCATATAAATCAAAATGTATTTATAGAAACAGATAGTATTACTTATTTGAGCCCAAGTTCGCATTATCAACATATTGGTAAACGTTATGTAGACCCAAAGTATGGAAAAGGCGCTTTTTTTAGTTCTGATTATGGCTTTTGGTCTAGACCAGGTATAACGAAGATACCTACTAATATTCCTTTGGAATATCATACACCAGGAACAGGCAGTTATTGGGATAAGAGAATGATAACTTCTAAAGGTGACCAAGTTGTAAAAGAAGTGCAAGATTTTGTAGATAAGAGGCGTAAAAATGATTGAGAAAATACGACAATATTTCATTGATAATAATATCATCGATGAGAACTGTAGAATTAATGTAGATTTCTTAGGAGAAACTCCTACAGAATTTTCGATACTACCTATGCCAATTAATCCTAAAATACAAGATGGACAGTATATAGATGGAAGTGGCGAAAGACAATACCAATTTCAATTGATAAGTCGTAATGATTATAGTGCAGACGTTATGCAAAACATAGCTAATAGTAGTTACTATGAACATTTATATAACACAATTGAGGATTTGAACAATAAAAAAATACTTCCACAAATAGATGGTATTCAATCTATCGAATGTTTAAATAATGGGGCAATATTAAATGCAACCACCAATACTGCTCAATATGCTATTCAAATGAAGATTACTTATTTTAAAGAATTTTAATGGGTCGTTACTGGCTCATTTTTATTAGAAGGAGGAATATATGAATTTAGATATTCAAATGTTTTCTGACACAGTAGAAACAAAAAGAAAACGTAGTATGTGGGCCCATGGATTAAAAATTGCTGATGGCACTTTTCATCGTATGGGCAAAGGTATTTCAACCATGGAATTATCATACAATGCATCAGAATCAAGCGAAAAGTATATTGATGAAGATGTAGCTACTACAACAGTAGACGAATATGCTCCAAGCTTTGATAATGAACAAACGTGTTATAAGGGAGAACCTATTTATGAATACTTAAATGAAAAAAGAAAAAAATTAGCGGTAGGGAGTGAAGCCATAAGCGAAGTTATTAATATCGATGTATTAGATAAAAAAGAAGATAATAGCTATACAGCTCAAAAATTTGCTTGTTCTATTTCTATTTCTTCATATGATGGAGAAAAAATTAAGTATAAAGTTAGTCTAAATGGTACTCCTGTTGATGGTACTGCAACAATTGTTAATAAAAAAATCACATTTACGGAAACAATATAAAAAGGAGGTAGCATTTATCTGTGCTACCTTTATTTTTATATACACAAATTATAAAATATGATAAAATACTTTTAGAACTTGCTAGTATAGAGGTTTTGAATATAATGTGGTAAGGAGTCTATTATGAAAAAATATACTGTATATCGTCTTTTTTTAATTTTTGATTTTCTTCTTGTTTTATCCTTTATTTTATTAAAAAATAATATTGTAGGTGTAAATACTGAAACTTCAGCAAATGATGTTTTTGTAGGATTAATAGTTGCAATATTTATAGAAGTAATTATTTTAATTGTTCAGTCTAGAAAAAACAAAATGAGTGTTTTACAATATTTATCAAAAATAAAAGAAGATGATGTAGAACAAAAAAATAAAGTTTCGGAGATAAAACTAGTATGCAAAAAATGTAATTCTAGCAATATCAATATTCAAATTGTGAATGAAAAAAAATCTAGAAGTTGTCTTTCTGTATTTTTTTGGATCATGTTGGCTATTTGTACGTTTGGAATAGTATTGTTAATACCTCTATTACGAGGAACAAATTCAAAATCAAAGAAATATTATGTATGTCAAAATTGTGGACATACTTGGCAATAATTAAAGATATACGGACACTAATCTTATAGTGTTTTTTTATTTTAAGAAAGGAAATTTTTATGAATACAATTAATGTAAAAAGCAAAACAAAATATGTTATTACAGTCAATGATAAAGGTGAAACAATTTCATTTGACCCTAACGACCTAAGTCTTGCTAGTAAAATAATGAAAGCTTTTAATCAAATTGAAGCTTTAGAAAGTAAAATTGACATGGAAGTCGAAGAACTAAAAAAGAAACCAAATCAAAAAGTTCATGGAATAAATAAAAGGGAATTATTAGCTATGGAGTACTTAAATAATAAATATAATGAAAGTAGGAAGATAATGGATGATTTTTTGGGAGAAGGAGCCTGTCAAAAAATATTTGGTGAAACTAATTATCCAGATATGTGGAACGATTTATTTAAAGAATTGAAACCTCATTTTAGAAAAATGAACATTAGTGTAAAAAATATGCAAAAAGGATTAGTATCCAAGTATAAGAGTAAAGGAAATGAAACAATTTAATGACTCCTAAATATGCTGTTATTGGAAATAAAAAATATAGGATAAATACTGATTTTAGAACAGCATTAGCTTGTTTTAGAGCAATTAATGATGATGAAATTGATGATATTCAAAGAGCCTATGCTGTTGTAGGATTATTATTTGGTACTAACATACCTAACAAATATATAGACCAAGCTCTAGAAAAAGCCAAAATATATTTATCTTGTGGAAAGCAAGTAGATGTAGATGATTCCAAAATAGATATGGACTATGAAGAAGATTATGATTATATAGTAGCATCATTTGAGTATTGTTATCACATTAATTTAGAAGAAAGTAATGATATAAGTTGGCATTACTTTTTTTCTTTGTTAAATGGGTTGGATAACAAATGTATTTTAAATAAAGTAAGAGATATTAGAAACTTTGATCTTTCAAAAATAACAAATCAAGGAGAAAAAGAAAAAATGATGATTGCAAAGGAAAAATTATCATTAAAAAAACAAATTACAAGAGAAGAGCAGGATGAAATAGATGAATTTAACAGTTTATTTGAATAGGAGGAGATTTAACGGATGGTAGTATAAAAATAGAAACAAAAATAGATAATCATTAAATACATTAAAGAATAAATTATCGAATTTTAAAAATAACATAAAGGATATTTTTCAGAGTACAGGTAGTCAAAATATAGCTAAAAACATTTTAGGTGATATTGATGGAGAGGGCGCTAAAATAGAATTATTAAAAGTAAAAATAAATGATTTAAAATCTACTTTAAATGGAAATAATATAGGTTCACCTCTCAGTAAAAGTGAAATATTGTCTACACAAGTTGAAATAGAAAAATTAACTCAGCAGTTAGAAAACTTGCAGAAACAAGAAGAGAATCAAGGTAAAAAATCTACTACAAATTGGACAAATGGTATTTCAAAAATACTAAAATATGGAGCTGCTCTAATGAGTATTCGTTCTATTTGCTCACTATTATCAAACTGTGCAAACGAATGGTTAAATAGTAATGATACAACCGCTAGACAATTGAAAGCAAATATCGATTATATGAAATATGCGGTGGGAAGCGCCTTTAAAAACGTATTACAAGGAATTGTAAATATTTTATATCAAATTTTATCATTAGTAAACTCTATTACAAAATCATTCTTGGGAATAGATTTATTCAGTTCTGCTAGTGTTGAAGATTATAAAAAAATGCAAAAAAGTTCTGAACAAATTAAAAAAAACCTTCAGCAAGCAAATTTCGACGAACAAAATGTATTACAAGACTCAAACAGTTCTTCTTCTAATGGAGATAATTTGATTACCCCAAATTTTGATTTTGGTAAATCTAATGATGACATGGATAAATTCGTCCAAAATGCAAAGGAAAAGTTTAATGAAATATCAAATTTTTGGGAAGATGATTGGAAACAATATATGGATTCAGCAACAGGTAATTGGGGTTCTTTCATTCAAGGATTGCTTCTTACTTTAGAAGGTTTTTATCAAATTTTTAAGGGTGTATGGGATAGTTGTAGTGGTTTAATTGATATATTTATTGGTCTTTTTACAGGAAATATACAAAAGATAGAAGATGGCTGGAATAAATTATGTCAAGGTATCAAAGAATTAACCATTGGGTTGTGTGAAATATTAGTAGGAATAGTTTTAACGTTACTTGGTGCAATTAAAGGGATACTTCTAGATTTGTTGAACGCCATTGTTTCGTTGTTTGGTGGAATAGGAAATTGGTTTAATGAGCAAGTAATATTACCCATTAAAAATTTTATTTCGTCATTTGTAGAAAATTGGAAAAACGGATGTTCTATAATCAAAGATTGGACAAGTGAAAAATTTAATGGAATTAAGCAAATTATTTCATCTGCAGTTAATTTTATTATTTCTTTACCTTCAAAAATAAAAGATGCTTTTGTTTCTGCTTTCAATAATATTTTAAACGTTGCAAGAAATGTATGGAATCAAGTGTTAAATCTCTTTTCAAAAGGTGGAAAAATATTTTCTGGTATAACAGATGGAATAGCTAACACATTTAAAACAATAGTTAATGCATTAATAACAGGAATTAATAAGGTAATAGCTATTCCATTTAACAAAATAAACTCCGTACTGAATTCTATAAGAAATAAATCTTTCTTGGGCATATCCCCTTTTAAAGGATTATGGTCTCAAAATCCGCTACCTGTTCCTAAAATTCCAATGTTAGCTAAAGGTGGTATTATTGCACAACCAACACAGGCAATTATTGGTGAGGCAGGAAAGGAAGCAGTATTACCGCTTGAAAATAATACTGAGTGGATGTATGAATTAGCTCGTATTATTGCCCAAAATAGTTCCCAAGTTATTGAATTAGTTGTTGATGGAAAAGTACTTGCTAAAATTGTCAATGATTACAACCAAAGAAAGCAATTTGCTACGAATGGGTGATAGAAATGAAAACATATAGTGAAACAGTTATATTTTCTAAAGTTTATGATGGTGACTTGTTATTAATAAATAATAAAAAGATTAATAAAATTATCCAGTATAAAATAGGATATATGAAATTATGGGCTTCTAATACTGGGCGAAATATGGCTGGCAGTAATAGAGGAACATTGATTGGAATATTTCCCAAATTATTTATTAAAGTTGGTAAAATGACAGAGGATGAAATGAGTGAATTTTTATCAATAGTTAATAAGGCAAGTGCTAATGTAACATACTATGATACAGAATATAAAAGACAAATAACAATGTCTTTTTATTTTGGTGATGCAATGGATGAACTAAACCGAAAACGGGATATGTCACACAAAGCAATTGAAATTAACGTTATTGCTAATGACGCAAGGGAGTGATTTTGTGAAAACAGTATCAAATTCATTTAAAAGTGATTTAGAGTATTATGGAAAGCAAATCACTTCAAAGATATACATTGGCAATGAGGAACTAAATAAGAACCAAATAAATAGCATCAATCGTTATTTTGAAGGTGATATTTTAAAATCTGTTATGAGGCAATGTGATATAGAACTAGATGGAATTTATGATTTTCAAAAAGGAGATTTGGTAAGCCAAATTAATTTTGGTGTAAAAGGTGAGGCACAAGTTTATGAATTTATTTCATGGAATAAATGGATTATAAATGATATTGAGATATCAGAAGACAATCAAACTATGAAACTTATTTGTTATGATAAGATGATTTATTCGATGATAGATTATGATTTAGAAGTTGAATATCCAATCACTATAGGTGATTATTTAGAGAAAATATGTCAAAGATTAGGATTAACATTGTATTCTAAAAATTTCACAAATAGTAATGTTGAAATAGAAGAAGAAAAGTATCAAGGTTTAGGATATACATTTAGGGATGTTTTAGATGAGATAGCTCAAGCATCAGCAGGAACTATTGCTATTAATGATGATGGTCAAATACAAGTAATGTATCCCAACAATACAGGTATTAAAATTAAAGGTGATAAAGAAGGAAATACATCCAAATTAACAATTGGAAAAAGAGTAGGACCAATCAATAGCATTGTAATTTCGAGAACTCCACAAGAAGATAATATCTATAAAAAAGATGAAAATTCTATTTTAGAAAACGATTTATATGAAATAAAAATTGAAAATAATCAAATAATGGATTCTCATAGAGAAGATTTTATAGATGGAATCTTTTATAAATTAAATGGATTAATTTACTATACATATGAATTAGAATCCTTTGGAATTTGTTATTTAGATTTAATGGATATGTTTGAAATAAAAGGGAAAGATGAAATATACTATCCTGCAATAATGTTAAATGATGACATTAAAATTACTCAAGATTTATGGGAAATTAGTGATTGTAAGGAGCCAAAAATAACTGTAACAGATTACTTATCTGCTAGTGAAACCGATAAGACTCTATTAAAAACTATTATCAAGGTCAATAAGCAAGAAGGAAAAATAACAGAATTAGTTGAAAAAACAGATG
>CAMXQX010000026.1 GCA_947246355.1 uncultured Bacillota bacterium
AAAAAAGGATTTCTAGCTTTTTTACTAAAAATCCCCAAATCTCTTTACACTAACTAATTATGGTGTTACCATAAAATATATTCTTTTTTCTTGAGAAAAATGATACAATCGTGTATACTATATAGTAGAGATAGTCATCGCATAGGGAGTATGGGAAAGACTTTGATCAAATAAAGCAAGGGAAAATTTAATGGATAGGGAGTGATATTGCATGAAAAAGGAATCTTTCAAAATAGAAAAGAAAAAAAGAGGGACATTTGTCGGTTTTGTACTAACGACAAGTGATGTTTGGAGTAAAACATCTTTTTTGAATAACCTTAAAGAGAATTGGAATCTGATACTTCATGAGGAGGAGTGTGATGACAAAGAGGGCAATTCTACGTTTATGGCAAGGAATGATGAAGGAATAACGGTTGCTGTCACATCATTAAACGTACCTGTTCCTAATGGAGAGGCAGAGTTTTATGCGAAGGGAAATTATACGTGGCATGATGCAGAGAAGGTAGTTCATGGGCATACTGCACATCTAATTCTCATGACAATGGGGGAGGATGTTTATGCGTGTGGTAAATTGTTTGTTCAAGCTGCCGATGCACTTTTGCAACAAGATATTGCACTTGCACTGTATACAGATGGGGTTGTGTTTTCACCGCAAATGTATCATGATAGTGCAGCTATGATGAAAGAGGGAGACCTACCAATACTCAATTGGGTATGGCTTGGAATTCATCAAACGCCAATTGCAAGAATTGTTTATACTTATGGGATGCGGAAGCTAGGTTTTGAGGAAATGGAATATGTTTGCCCAATAAAAAATGATGATCTCAATGCGTTCAATGCCATGCGTTCTATGATGTTGGATATTGTCACTTATGTTCTTGTACAAAAGGTGCAATTTCAAGATGGTGAGACTTTAGGATTCACCTTAGATCAAAAACTTCCTATTTCTTATAGCAAAGGGATTGCTGTAGAGGGAAATACGTTTAAAATAACCAATGAGGGATAATGCATCTGCTTTTACTAAAGATAAGGTAGAAATGCTTCAGAGTTATAGAGCCCTCTTTAAAAGAATATGTAAAAAATACAATATTTTTCATTGAGAAATATTGTATTTATTCTTTTTGTAACTGTTCTATTTTATCATATATATTTTTTAAACTTTCTTCATATTTGGAAGTGGTTTTTGGTTTATAGTATTTTCTATTTTTTAAATTATCTGGTAAATATTGTTGCTTTACAAAACCATTTGGATAGTTATGTGGATATAAATAATTAGGAGAAGTGGTTTTGATGTGGTTGGGAACATTTCCTGTATTTCCTTTTCGAATATCGGCAAGGGCTAAATCAAGGGCAATATGGGCACTATTGGATTTAGGAGAAAGAGCCATTTCCACCACCATGGTTCCAAGAGGAATTCGAGCCTCAGGTAGTCCTAGTCGTTCACAAGCATGGATACAGGCATCTACTTTTGGGCCAATAGAAGGATTAGCAAGGCCAATGTCCTCATAAGCAATGACACTCATTCGGCGATAAATACTATCCAAATCTTCTGCTTCAATGAGTCGTGCTAAATAATGAAGGGCAGCATTGACATCACTTCCACGAATGGATTTCTGAAAGGCAGATAAAACATCGTAATGGCCGTCTTCATTTTTATCATGAAAAAAAACAGGTTTGGAATTGATATTTTTAATGACTTCTTTGGTGATATGAAAATCACTCGTTGCATAATAGGCCACTTCTAGTAAGTTATAGCTACTGCGAACATCTCCACTAGAGAGGGTACAAATCATTTCTTTGGCATCATCTTCTACTTTTATATCTTTTAAAATATTTGAATTGATGGCTTTTTCTAAGGCCTCACCGATATCTTCACTCGATAGTTCATGCAGTTCGAAAATTTGGCACCGACTACGAATCGCGGGATTGATCTTATGGTAGGGATTGGATGTTGTCATTCCAATTAAAGTAATAAGACCATTTTCTAAATAGGGAAGAAGTAAATCTTGCTTGTCTTTATTTAAACGGTGAATTTCATCCATCACCACTACCATTCCATGATGCATTTTGGCTTCTTCAACAACAATATCAAAATCTTTTTTGGAATGAATAACGGCATTGAGCATTCTATATTTGAGACCCAATTCGTTTACAATAGCAAGAGCAATTGTTGTTTTTCCAATTCCTGGTTTTCCGTATAAAATCATGGAGAAGAGTTTTTTATTTTTCACTAAATTATAAAGAATTTTATCTTTTCCGACCAAATGTTTTTGTCCAATAATCTCCTCTATACAAGTGGGTCTTAATTTTACTGCGAGTGGTTCCTGCATACGTCTCACTTCCTTATCTCTATTGTATCATGTTTTTTTAAATTGTGATAACGTTCGTTTGACAAAAGGTAAATTTGAATTTATAATACCAAAACAGGTGAGAAAATGAAAGATATAAGAAAGCAAATTACTAAAGAAATTTTTATACCTTTTGGAATAGAAATTGAAATGGAAGGAACTTCGTTTGATGAAGGAAAACGAGTGCTTCAACATAAAGTAAATGAAAGCTGGCAGATCAAAACCGATAGAAGTTTAATGGATGGTGGAATAGAACTTGTCTCTCCTGTTTTATCCAATGAAATAGGAACATTTCATCAATTAAGAAAAATAGCTAAAACATTAGAATTTTTACAACCAACTTTTGAGCACGCTAGTTTTCAAGTCAACTTAGATGCATATACTTTCAAGAAAGAAGATTTTGTCAATTTACTTAAAATGTTTTCTGTTTATGAGGATATTATTTATCGTTTTTCGATGGGAGAAGATGAACATTTAAGAAAAAATGCTTTTGAATATATAAAGCCTATTAGGTATTTACTTTATAATGAATATCTGAAAATTTCAAAAACGGAAATAAACTATGAAGAGATAATTAATAATAAATTCTTTGCTCTTTCTTTAAAAACAAAAACAAAAGAGAAAAAAGATCCCATCAAGGTTGTTGAATTTAGAACACCCAATGGAACCTACAATTATGACTTATGGATAAACTATATTACATTTTTTTCTGCCTTTTTAACTTATATAAAAAGTAGAAGCTACGATAAAGAGAAAATAGATTACTTATTTGAACAAACAAATTTTTCTTTGACGATAGAAGCGATAGAAGCAATCGATGAGGAAAATGCAATACAACTTGCAGAATCCATTTTCACAAATGAAGAAGATAAAAACGCTTTTTATAAACAATACATCTATAAAAATAAGTCCTACAAATCAAAGAATAAAAGTAAGGAAAATACATAATTTTAGATAGATACTTTATTTGACAAAGGTGTACAAATTTGGTATGATTTAAATAGTGATTGGCGCATTATTCTAGTCACAAAGTTTATTAGGAAGACAGGCCTAAAAATCTGTTAAAGAGCATATCTGTGAAACTTTTGGTGCTTGCTTTATACGCCCAGTGTAGGGTGGGTGCTGGAAGGTAAGAATATTGGGAAACTTGTAATGGCATACAAGGGAACCCAATGTTCGTGGAGACCCATACTTGTTATTGGCCTATACATGGCTTTCATTGACGGACCAGTGACGACTTGGGATTAAACCTACTATGTGGTTAGCGCTACGAGTAGTGTAGCTTGTCTTGCGTGAATGTCTTGGGATAATTGATCTAAGTGGAAATGAGCGGCCACTCATTCTCACCTATTGCAATTTGAAATCACATTTGCAAAAAAGAATTACTAATAAATGGAGTGTTGGAGGAAATCTCCTAGAGTGTAAATAAAATGGGATTGCAGTGTATACTAAGTGGCGATCAAGTTATATATACGGAGACGATATATTAGGATCTTTAAAGGGGAACCGCAAATGTGGTAACGCATTTGTAGATGCTAGAGAAATTCTACTTGACCTAAGATACAAAGTTTACTATTTTATAGCCAGACACACTTTTATTTTATTAGGGAATAACCCTTTTTTTGTTGAAAGGGTTTTATAGAAAGGGAAGTAGAATGTGTGATGAAAAAAACGGATAAAATACGGTTAAAAGAAGAACTCAAAAATTTAAAAGTATTGACAGAGCGAAAAGAAAAAAAGAACAAAAAAATTGTAGATATAAAGTGGATTTTAAAAATTACTACTCTTACCTTTTTTCTATCGATTGTTTTTTCTTTTGTCTGTGAGATCACCCTTCCCAAAGTAGAAATTTTTATTGAAGTCCTTTTAATTCTTCTCTTTATCTTCATTGGCGTTTTATTCGATATGGTAGGAGTAGCCGTAACCAGTGCTGACTTGGAGCCTTTTAATTCGATGAGCTCTAGAAAAGTAAAAGGAGCCAAAACAGCTGTAAAACTTATCCAAAACGCAGAGAAAGTTTCTTCTTTTTGTAATGATGTGATTGGAGATATTTGTGGTGTTATCTCTGGTTCGGCAGGGGCGATTATATCAGTGAATTTGTCGACCTCTTTCTCCATTTCTCCTTTGGTAACCACTTTGCTTTCAACTGCGGTGATTGCCTCTTTGACCATTGGAGGGAAAGCACTAGGGAAAAGCTATGCCATCAATAAAAATAATATGATTTTATATCAATTTTCTAAGTTGCTTGCCTATACCAAAGGCGAGTAGAACTCATTGAAAGAAGGACGTGGTAAAATGGAGAGAAAAAAACAAAAAGATCTTTTATTCTATATGAAAGAGTATAAAATACCATTGTCATTGATTTTTCTTTTTCTTTTTTTAGGGAATTTTAGTTATATATTTACAGGCTATCTCAATGGAGCAGCTATAGAATCTGTTGTCAAACTTGATATAAAAAAAGCACTTTTTTTTCTTTCCGTTTATTGTTTGATACAAATTTTTGGTGAATTTCTAAGAAGAATAACTTATTATTTTTTAGCTAAAATTCAAATTAAAATCACAAGAACTATAGGATATCACACTTACCAAAAAGCATTGCAATTGCCAGCGGCTGCTTTTGAAGATTTATCCAGTGGGGAAATTATCAATCGAATCACCAATGATACAGAGACCATTGCTGGTTCCATTCATCAATTAATTAACATTTTATCGAATGTAATTTCTTCTCTTCTGATTTTGGTGTATATTTTCTTTCATAGTTGGGTGATTGGTTTAGAAATTGTTACATTTCTTCTCCTTTATGGATGTATAGTGAGACACTTTACAGTTTCACTGAAAAAGGATGATAAGCAGTTTAAAAAGAAAAATGATGAATATACTGCGATTGCGAATGAGTCGATAAAGGGAATTCGAGAGATTAAAACGCTTGGAATAATTCATAATTTACAAGATCATGTTGCCCATATAATTAAAGAACTTTATATGCTTTCTAATAAGTGTAATCGAAAAGAGACGTTATTTGATTGTATTTCGGAAATTCTTAAAAGTATGCTAGAGGTTGGGTGCTTTATGACTTGTGCTATTTCTGTTTACCAGGGACAAATTACCATTACTTTCTTTGTAGCAATGACATATTATATTTATCGATATACTTGGCTAATAGAAAATATAACCAGCTTTACAAAAGCCTATGAACGCCTCTCTGTTTCGTTAGAGAGAATAAATCAGATTTTAAATAATGAACTTTATAAAGATGTTTCTTATGGAAACGTTACTCTTCAAAATCCAAAAGGAAAAATTGTATTCAAAGAAGTAGATTTTCATTACAAAGAGAAAAAAGAAGTATTAAAAGGTTTTTCTGCTTCCTTTGAACCGAATCAAAAAATTGCCATTGTTGGTTCTTCTGGAGAGGGGAAAACGACTTTGTTCCATTTGCTGACAAGAATATTTGATCCTATAGAGGGAAGCATTACCTTGGATGGTATAGATATTAGAGAACTTACAGAAGATTCTCTTAGAGAAAACATTGCTATCATTCGACAAGAGCCTTTTTTATTTCATCGAACAATCTTCGAAAATTTTCAATTGGTGCAACCCAATGTTACTTTAGATGAAGTAAGGAAATATTGCAAAATGGCCTTGATGGATGCTTATATTATGGATTTGCCAGAACAATACAATACGCTTTTAGGAGAAGGGGGAATTAATCTATCAGGAGGCCAAAAACAAAGATTATCAATCGCTCGAGCCTTATTTAAGAATGCAAAAGTAATCTTATTTGATGAGGCCACTTCCGCTTTGGATAATGAATCACAGGAATACATAAAGAAAACGATTGATTCTCTTTCCAAAAACCATACGATCCTTATTGTTGCCCATCGTTTATCCACCATTAAGGATGCAGATTGTATTTATGTGCTGCAAAAGGGAAAAGTATTAGCGAAAGGAAACCATAAAGAATTGATACAGAGTTGTCCTTTTTATAAAAAATTGTATGAAAAAGAAGAGATATAGACGGTTTTTATAAAACGAGAAAAAACCTACTTTATTTTATTGAAAAAGAAAAGGGAATTTGGTATGATAATAAAAGAATAGAAGGGTGAGATTATGTTTGAGGACAAAGAACAATTGCATAAAGAAGAAATACCAAAGGGACTTGATACACCTTTAGAAAATACGACAAAGAAAAAGAAGAAAGAGATTGTTCCAGAATATGTCTCTTATAAAGATGTAGAACTTACCTTTGCGAAAAAACCATTTAATTTTAAAAAATTATTTTATACTATCATTCTTTTTTTATTTTTGTCTATGTTTTTTGTTGCTGGTATTGTTTATATAAAGAATAAGAAGAATGTTTATCGTACATGGTTGAACCAAGAAACAAAATATGTAACAACCAAAGGTAGTGAACTCATCGATCATAAATTTTTTAAGTTAAGTAAAAATACGCCTTTTATGACTTCGGTAATTGTTGATTTTGAATCGGAATATGCCAATGATTTGGTGTCTAGAAAAGAGAAAAACCTATTGGACACTTTCAAAAATATAAATTCATCTTTTTCTCTTGGAATGGATTTAAAAGAAAAGAAGCTTACTTATTCCTTAAAATCAACCCATGCGAATCAAAATTTATTTAGCTTTTATGGAAATGGAACCGAAGACGAGATCAGTATATTCATTCGCGAAGTTACAGGAAAATATATTACCCTTCCCAATCATTTTCGCTTTTTATTACAAGAAAATACAAAGCAACAGGCCAAAGACTTAGAGACCATTCGAAAATATATGGTGAATTTTGTTCTTTCTTATATAGAAGAAGCGGATTTGCAAGAAGAGAAAGTCTCCTTAAAAGTGGATGGAAAGGAAGAGAATGTTCGAGCAATTACACTTGTTCTTTCGAAAGAAAAATTAGAGGAAATGCGAACAACACTCTTTCATCAACTAGAAACAAATAAGATATTTAAAGAAAAACTTGCTTTTTATTTTCAAATTACAGAAGAACAATTAAAAAAATATATTGAGCAGATGAAAAGGAGAAAACTTTCTTCTTTCAATATAAAATTGTATGCAAAGGGAATCACAAATAAAATTGTTGGTTACCAAATACAATTTGGAGACAAGGAAATATACCAATTTTCGAAAATGGGAGTAAAAAAGAAAACCTATAGATTAGAAAAAGGACAAGATGTTTTATTTGATTTTACAAAAGAAGACGACCGATTCTTTGGAACGATATTTGAAAAAAAGGTCAAAATGGTAAAAACTACCCCCAATACATATACGTATTCGGTGATAAATTCAAATGATTCTTATATAGGAACACTTACATGGAACGATACAGAAAAAGCGTTATCGAAACAAGGAAATATAGATTTGACTGTTTCACATAGAAATAAGGAAGAGCAAGAAATAGCTAATTTGCGTATGTTCCTTACCTATAGCGCCAAAACACAAAATTCCCTATCTCTTCATAATGATACAATGCGTATTCCTTATAAAGATTTATCGAAAATAGACAAACAAGAGATAAAAAATCGCATTCAGAAGGGAAAAGAATTCCAATCTGTTTTGCAAACAATCAAGGCATATTGTGAAAGATAAAAAGGAGTTTGGGAAGTAGGGGGAAATATATGGTTTATGTTTTTTATGGACTAAATACATTTTTAATCGACAGGGAGATAGAAAAACTAAAAGAAAATCGAAATGATTTTGGTTATGAAAAATACGATTTAGAAGAGAGTAATTTAACAGACATTTTGTTTCATGCAGATGAGATAAATCTATTTTCCAAGCACCAGCTTATTGTAGTAGATAATGCATTTATTTTTTCGGCAGCAAATAAAAAAGAAGGAAAACAAGATTTAGATGGATTAGAGTCCTATTTTAAGAATCCTAACCCCAATACCACATTGGTTTTTCGAATAAATAAAGAAAAGTTAGATGAAAGAAAAAAAATTGTAAAGCTGGCTAAGGAAAAGGGATATTTAAAAGAATACAATCAAGTTGATGCTCTTGATAAGATTGTTTTGCAAATGTTAGATGACTACACGATGGATAAAGAAACGCTTTCTTTTTTTCTTCATCGTGTAGGTAAGGATTTATCTCTGTTAGAGCAAGAAATAAAAAAAATAAAATTATATAAAGCTGAAGAAAAAGAAATTACGAAGGAAGACATCAGCAATTTAACAAGTCAAAATCTAAATACCGATATTTTTAATCTCATTGATGCAATTATCTTAAAAAGAAAACAAGAAGCGATCACCTGCTATCATGAAATGCTGAAATTAGGGGAAGAGCCTATTATGATTTTGGTTTTACTGGCTAATCAATTTCGTATGATTTACCAAGTTAAAAAACTATACCAAATGGGGTATAGTGAAAAAGATATTTCTTCTAAATTGAAGGTACATTGGTATCCTGTTCGCAAGACACTTGGTAGAATGCAGGAATACAAAGAAGAACAACTTTTGGAATATATTTATCAATTGGCGTCCTTGGATGTAGCAATTAAAAAGGGGGAAATAGAAAAAGAGATTTCCTTAGAACTTTTTATTTTAAATGTATAATGCCTCAGATTTCCTCCAAAAAAGCGTACTGCTTTATTTCTTGCAGGGGATAGTTCTCTTCTAAAAGCAAAACATAGGTAATCTCCTTTGCAAAGTGTCTTTCCAAAATGGTTGTATCCTTTAAAAGATACTCCATTTTTTTTTGTTGCGTATAAGAGAATATTGCTCTATACTTACGATAAAGGACAATAGGGACAATGGTTGCTTGGTTTAAAACATCTGTTGCACTTTTGCTATAAGCACGAACTAGTCCACCAGCACCAAGCAGGATTCCACCAAAATAACGAACAACCACACACAGAATATGATCCATTTCTTTTTTTTCAAGAACATGTAAAATAGGGGGACCAGCTGTTTTACTTGGTTCTGCATCATCAGAACACCTTTTCTTTCCTTCTAAAATATAAGCATACACATAATGTTTGGCTAGAGGGTATTCTTTCTTTATCTCTTTTAGAGAAACTTCTATTTCTTCTAGAGAATCCACCCTTTTTAAAATCGATATAAATTTTGATTTTTTTACTTCGAAAAGGGAACGTGTTTCCTCTTTTATTGTCTGCATAAGATTCACCAAATTCATCATACCAAAATCTTTACTTTTTGTAAAATAGGTTTTATACTAGTATTAGTAGGAATAGGGGATGCGGTATGAAAGTGGCAAACATTGAAAAAAGAAAAGAACAAACACAAGAAATGTATATTTATAAAGAAGATTTAACCAAATTTTTGAAAACTAGACCAAAGAGAACAGGTGGAATCGAGACCTTTACTTTTACTAAAAAGCCAAGGATGAATAAAGATTCTTATCCTTTATTTTGCTATTGAATAGAAAAAGGAACTTCTTTTTCTGCTGCTTTTTTAAATTGAATAAAAGAGGACTTAATCTCTACTTTATAAAGCAATTGTTCTTATGAAATTTAGTTCGAAGAAGAAATGAAGTAACGAAATCGTTTTTTATTATAAAAGAGGGAGAGATATGCTAAGGGAAAAATTAAAGTTATTGCCAGACAAACCAGGATGCTATTTAATGAAAAATAAGGATAATGTGATCATCTATGTTGGTAAAGCGAAAAATTTAAAGAACCGCGTTACCTCTTATTTTCGTGGAGAAAAAACAGGAAAAACCAAAAAATTAGTGAGTGAAATTGTGGACTTTGAATATGTCGTTGTAGGAAGCGAGACGGAATCTCTTATTTTAGAAATCAATTTAATCAAGAAATATGATCCTAAATACAATATCTTGCTAAGAGATGATAAAAGCTATCCTTATATTGAACTTACGAATGATGAGATTCCTAGACTTTCCATAGTCCGTAACCTTAATAAAAAGAAAAACAAAACCAATTTGTATGGACCATTTCCTAACGTAACAGCCGCTCGCAATACTGTTAATTTACTCAACCGAATGTACCCTTTACGAAAATGCAAAACCATGAATAAAAAACCTTGTCTTTACTTTCATATTCATGAATGCTTAGGCTATTGTGCCAATCAAATTGCGAAGCAGGAAGTGGAACAAATGAAAGAGGAGATTAAAGAATTTTTAAGAGGAAATCCCACTATTTTAACCAAACGTATCCAAGAAGAGATGCAAAAAGAGGCGGAAAAATTAAATTTTGAAAAAGCAAAGGAGTTAAAAGAGCTCCTCGACTATATAGATGTTACACTGATCAAACAGAAAGTAGAAATGAAAGATGCCATGGATCGTGACGTATTTGGCTATTCTACTTATAAAGGTTTTTTATCCATTCAAGTTTTCTTTATAAGAGGGGGAAAAATTTTAGAACGTCATGGAAAAATCTTTCCTATTGTGGAAGAAGTAAAAGAAGATTTGGAATCTTATATTGCCCACTTTTACCAAAAAAACTTTCTTCTTCCTAAGGAAATTTTAGTTCCTAATATTGTAAATGCCTCTTTATTAGAAGATTTTTATAAGGTACATGTCCTTTCCCCTCAAAAAGGAATGAAATTATCTTTAATTGAAATGGCAAATGAAAATGCGAAAATAGCCCTTCAAAATAATTTTGAAGCAATCCAAAGAAATGAAGAAAGAACTGTCCATGCCAACGAAGAATTAAG
Organism: uncultured Bacillota bacterium; assembly: GCA_947246355.1. GTDB lineage: Bacteria > Bacillota_I > Bacilli_A > RF39 > UBA660 > CATOJL01. Next base: position 10,994 of record CAMXQX010000026.1, read on the forward strand.
AAAAATTTTAAATCTTTCAAAATTGGATCGCATTGAACTTTTTGATAACTCGAATCTTTTCGGAAGCTTTAATGTATCTGGAATGGTTGTTTTTGAAAATGGGGTTCCAAACAAAAATGAGTATCGTAAATTTAAAATTACAAATGATGTAAACGATGATTATGGAACGATGCACGAGGTCGCTTATCGGAGATACTTTCGTGTACTCAAAGATAACTTAAAACGTCCTGATCTAATTATTGTTGATGGAGGAGTAGGACAGATGCATGTAGTAAGAGAAGTCGTTGAAAGCCTCTGCTTACCTATTATGGTTGTAGGTCTTAAAAAGAATGAACACCACGCTACCGACGCTTTGCTCGCATTTGACCCTATTCTAGAAATTCCTATTGATAAGAAAAGCAATTTATTTTACTACTTAGAAAGAATGCAGGACGAGGTTCATAATTTTACGATACAATACCATAAACAGATAAGGAGTAAAGGCTCTTTGGAAAGCATTCTAGACTCTATAGAGGGAATTGGAGAAAAAAGAAAAGAGATTCTTTTAAAAAAGTACAAAACCATTTCAAAGTTAAAGCAATTATCTTTAGAAGAATTCGAAGCCATTTTACCAAAAAATGTAGCCCAACACCTTTATTCTTCTTTACAAGAAGAGAAGGAAGACAAAGAAAGAAAAGTATGATACAATACAATAGGGAAAGTTATGAAAAATAGAAATATATTCAATGATTACTTGGATTATTTAAAAATTGATAAAAAATATAGTCAGAATACGATTCTCTCTTATCAATCCAATTTAGAACATTATTATAATTTTGTAAAAGGAGAAATCTTTGTTTCGAAGAAAGAAATTTTACAATTTATAGAGACTCTACATAAAGAGGGAAAAAGTTCTAGAACTCTTGCCCACTATATCACTGTTTTAAAAGAATTTTATAAATATTTAGAGCGAGAAGGAATAAATAAAGAAAATCCTAGTATTTATTTAGAACAGCCAAAACTAAAAAAAAGCTTACCACATGTTTTATCGGAAGAAGAAATAACAAAATTATTGGATATACCACTACGCAGTCCCTATGATTATCGTAACAAAGCCATGTTGGAAGTTCTTTATTCATCTGGACTTCGTATTAGTGAATTATTGGATACAATGGTTTATGATGTAAATTTAGAAGCATGTACAATTAAAGTCATGGGAAAAGGATCTAAGGAAAGAATCGTTCCTTTAGGCGATTATGCTGTGGCTGCTCTCACCATTTATATGTATGATTATCGACCATCTCTTCTTAAGAAAGAGAAAAACGATTTTTTATTTTTAAATTGTAGAGGAAAAAGAATGTCAAGGCAAGCTTTCTTTAAAATAGTAAAGCAATTAGCAATAGAAAAAGGGATGAAAACGGATTTTTCTCCCCACACACTAAGGCACTCCTTTGCTACCCACTTGCTGAAATATGGAGCCGATTTAAGAAGCATTCAAGAACTACTTGGACATGCGAGTTTAGCAACAACCCAAATTTATACCCATGTTGCTAACGAACAAAGAAAAGAAGACTATAAAAAAACACATCCACATGGAAATTAGGAGGAAAAAAATGGAAATCAATGAAAAAATATTTCGTGAATACGATATTAGGGGAATTTATGGTACTGATTTAACAGAGGACTTTGCTTTTCTTTTTGGGCAAGCTTTTGGTAGTTTCATACAAGAAATGGGGGAAAAACAAGTACTAGTGGGATATGACAATCGTGCTTCTTCCCCCATTTTGTACGAAAAAGTGCGCAATGGAATTCTAGCAACGGGAGCCGATGTGATTGGCATTGGACTTGTCACCACTCCTATGTACTATTTTGCAAAAAAGGAACATAGTTATATGTGTGGTATCATGATTACTGCCAGTCATAATCCAAAGGAATATAATGGATTTAAAATTTCTTTTGATTTAATTGGGAATGCCTATGGTGAAAAAATTCAAGAATTTAAAAAATATCTGTTAGCAGGGAATTTCAAAAAAGGAATCGGAAATTATTATACATTGAATATAAAAGAAGATTATATTAATTTAATGTGTTATGCTACCCATTTAGGTTTTCGAAAGATAAAGGTGGTTGTTGATGCTGGCAATGGAACGGCTTCTATCGTGATTAAAGACATATTGGATCGTATGAAAATCAACTATGTTCCTCTTTATTGTGAGAGTGATCCTACTTTCCCTCATCATCATCCAGATCCAAGTGTTCCAGAAAATTTAATGGATTTAGCAAAGAAAGTAAAAGAAGAAGGGGCCCATCTTGGTATAGCTTTTGATGGAGATGCAGACCGAATTGGACTCGTTGATGAAAATGGTCGAGTGATACCAGCTGATTTAATTATGGATATTTTCTATCGTGATCTCAGTAATAAAATGAATCCTAAAAAAGCGATATGTGATGTAAAATGCTCCAGTGCCCTTATTTTGGATTTAAAAAAAATGGGATACGATACTTTGATGTACCGAACTGGCAATTCCTATATGAATGCAAAAATTATAGGGGACAATTACATGTTTGGAGGAGAATATTCGGGACACATTTGGTTTAATGATCGCTTTCCTGCTTTTGATGATGGAATTTATGCAGGACTTCGTTTAATCGAAATTTTAACCAATACCGATAAATCTGTGAGTATGTTGTTAGGAGGATTAGAAACATTTATATCGACCAAGGAAATTAAAATGCCTGTAAAGGAAGAAGAAAAACAGAAATTAGTGGAAAAAGTAAAACAATACTGCATAGAGAAGGGGTACAATATTGTTACCATCGATGGCGTCCGTGTGGAATTTTTAGATGGATTTGCCCTTGTTCGTGCATCCAATACAGGTCCTGACTTAACTCTTCGCTTTGAAGCAAGAAGTGAAGAGAGAATGCTTGCTATCAAGAAAGAATTTGAATCGATATTAAATGAGGAATGAAATACAAAAGATAGTTCACGAGAAAGCTATCTTTTTTTGTAACAAGAGAGAATGCTTTAACAAACTTTCTCATACAATGTAGGGGAGGTTTCTTATGAATAAAGCAACAGATATTTTAAATGAATATATGGCGAATTTAAAAGTGGAGGTGAATAATTTATATAATCTACACTTCAATGTTACTGGTTCCATGTTCCGAGAAATCCATCTTCTTTTAGAAAAATATTATAAAGAATTTGGACAAATGTATGACCAAGTAGCAGAGCGCATCAAGATGTTGAAAGGGTACCCCTTAACGAATTTAGTAAAAATAGAAGAGATTTCACAAATTAAATCTATGCAATCTAGAAATTATACAGAGGAACAAGTCTTTGATGTTTTGAATAATGATTTTGCTTATTTAAGGGATTATACCAAAGATTTAATTGGTTATTTTGCCAAAGAAAACGACCCTTATACTAGTCATATGTTACTTGAATTTCTAATGTTTCTTGAAAAAGAATTATGGATGAACGAGGCAACCAGTAAAAAAGGCTAAAAGTCTTTTTTCATTTGTTTTTAAAAGTTTAGTTGCAGAAGACGAAAAAGGTATGTTATAATATTTTTAGAAAATAGAGGGAAAAATATGAAAGCAAAGACAAATGTATTATTAGCGGTTATACTTATTTTATCCGCTTTAGCGAGTATGACTTTATTACAAAATGATGTGAGTAAAGAATCACTTTTGGTCATTGGCACCATGCTTTTTATCGCATTGGTTGTCTATACAATCAGCCTACTTCGCAATTTGAAAAATACAAGTGAACTCAAATACCGCGATAAGTTGTTTCATTCCTTGGTTAAAAATTCAGATACGATTTATCTAATGTATGAACCCTTAAAGGAAGACATTATTTATATTACTAAAAATGTAGAGGATGTTTTAGGTCTAAAAGACATAGACTATGAAAGAAATGTTCCTCAAATTGTAAAAGAAATTCTAAACATTCCCATTATTGCCGATGAGCTCAGAACTTGGAATCAGAAATCTGAGTTTATAAGCGGGATGGTAGCTTACCATAACGCTATTTATAATCATACCCGCTGGATTAAGGTCAAAATTTATCCTTATAAAGAGAAAAATATGGTTTTGCAAGTAATCTTAATTTCCGATGTAACCAAAGAACATGAAAGACAACACTTGCTTGTGTCACAAGCTGCAGATAGAAAAGTACGTGAACAAAAATTAAATCAAATTACAGCTTCCTCTTATGATGTGGAAATGACTTTGGAAATAGGAACAGGTGTATTTAAACTTAAAAATTTGAAAGAAGAAAATAACTATTTTGGAAAAGATCGAACAGGCAATACAGGAATAGAACTTAAGAATATTATTGAAATGTATGTTTTAGAAGAAGACCAAGAGGCAATACTACAGGAATGGGAGAGAAACAAAAATATCCGTGAGCAAATTGAAGAAAAAGGAGAACTCGAACCCACGAGTATTAAATATCGTTTAAAAAAGCAAGAAGAAATATGGCTTGAGAGTACCCTATTTTATACGAAAGGCAAAAATGGAATTTTTATTACCATCTTAACAAAAGACATTACAGAAAATGCAGAATATATGAAAAAACAAAATGCTCTACTTCAAAAAGCGTTAACAGAAGCAGAAGAAGCAAACAATGCAAAATCTGAGTTTTTAAGTATTATGTCCCATGAAATCCGAACTCCAATGAATGTTATTATTGGTCTTTCTGAATCTGTTTTAGAAAACGGGGACACTTTGCCCAAAGAAACAATGGAAGATATTGAAAATATCAATACAGCCAGCAGTAATCTTTTAGATATCATCGACGGGATTTTAGACATCTCTAAACTCGAGGCAGGAATTATAGACCTTTCTGAAAAAGAATACGATGTTGCTAAATTTATTAAAGATATAGAAACGATTACGAAAGAGAAGATTGGAAATAAAGCGATACAATTGGAGGTGGCTGTTGATCCATCCATGCCAACTTCTCTTTATGGGGACAGTTCCAAATTGCGACAAATTCTTTTGAATATACTCAATAATGCTGTTCAATATACTGATGAAGGAAGTATCACGATTAGAGTAAAATGGTCTGGGACGAAGGAATTTGGAAAACTAAGTATGGCTGTATCCGATACAGGAAGAGGCATTACAAAAGAAAAGTTAAAAGGACTTCTTACAGATGTGGTTAAATCAGAGGAAAGTAAAAAAGGATATGTATCAGGAATGGGACTTTATATTGCTAAAAAATATATTGATTTATTGAATGGAAAGTTGGAGGCGGAAAGTGAAGTTGAAAAAGGAAGCACATTTACAGTAACGCTTACCCAAAAAGTAGTCAATGATAAAGCAATTGGCGATATTTACTCGCATCAAACCCAAAAGAAAAATGTAAATGTATTCCGTGCAGAGGGGAAAAGAATTTTACTTGTTGATGATGATAAATTAAATTTGAAAGTAGCAACAAGACTTTTGAAACCATATGCTGTAAAAGTAGAGAGTGTTCAAAGTGGGAAAGAATGCTTGGATTTATTAAAGAAAGATGTGCATTTTGATTTAATTTTACTTGATCAGATGATGCCTAAGATGAGTGGGACAGAGACCCTACATCAATTAAAAGAAGAAGGTTACCTCATTCCAACCATCATGCTTACTGCGGATGCTATGGTAGGGAAAAAAGAGCTTTATTTAAAAGCTGGATTTGATGATTATTTATCCAAACCAATTAATACAGAGGAATTAAATCGAATATTGACTAGATTTTTAAAGTAAAAATTTTTTCTATAGGGGGAAAGAAAAAATGTATGCAGTAGAAATTTTAAATGAAATAAAGTGGGTTCCTTTTATCGAAAATGAAAATATCTCTGTGATTGATAAAGCGGTTTATAACCTAACTAAATTACGTCCTAATAGATTTATACGAGTACTCAAATATGGAACAATGCTAGAGGGATGCGAAATTCTTGAAATATTAGATGGAACAGAATATCAGTATTGGTATTTTAAAAATAAACATGTTCGAAATAAAGGCGTTAATTTTGATCACATTGGATTTTATCA
>CAMXQX010000027.1 GCA_947246355.1 uncultured Bacillota bacterium
TCTAAATCTTAAGCAACCGTTCTTACTTCAATTTCTGTTATTTTTGCTAAAACTTCAGCAGCATTTTCTTCTGTAATAGAAGTATATCCAAGCTCCTTTAAAGCCTGTGCTTTCATAGAATTTAATTCCATAGTACGGCTTAATTTTTCTTCCATTTTATGTTCAATTTGTTCTTCAAAACGTTTATGTGATTCGGCAATTTTAGAAGGAGAGACTCCCCTACCATTATAAAGTATCATCGCCGAGAACAAAATGCTTTCAAAACGATACTGTTCTTCTTCATGAAAAGCAAAATCAAGTGGTTTTACAAATCCAGCAGCTTTAGCAACATAGCCTAAAATATACTTTAATTCTCTTGATGTAATCATGGCTTGTACAAAGTGGGATAAATATAAGTATTTATAATACGCTTCCTCATCTGTATCATCTTCTAAATCCTCTTTGATTAAGTCAATAATACTAGCGAGCAATTCTCTATTTCTTGGAGAAAGTCCTTGATATACATCTGCGTTGACAACGGGTGTCACTTCTTCATTGAACAGAGCATTGATATTGGCTTCTACTTGCATGATGTAATCTGTATCAACTTTAATATTTTCTATCTCCTCTACCGTTTTAATATTCAATAAATTTAATATTAAAACCTTTTTCTCTTTTGGCCATTTATTGATATCGTCCATTTCCAAATAATTGTATATCATTTGTCTAGACACGCCTAAATATTTTGCTAATTTAACTTTTGAAATTCCAAGCTCACGTAAAATTTCATTTAGTCTTTCCATATGTTGTAACCTCCTATTATCATTGTACCACTCCCCTTTTCATTTAGCAAGTGTAAAGAAATGGTAAAGTACATTTTATAAGTACCACAGTTTTTGCCCATTTTTATATACTTCTTTGATAATTCCGCCTCCAAGACAAATTTCTCCATCATAGAAAACACAAGCTTGTCCAGGGGTTACGCTTTTGGCTTTTTCATACTGTACCAAATAATTATCTTCTCTCTTCTCTACTTTCACAGGAATATCTTTTTGACGGTATCTAAATTTGGCAGTACAATTCCTTTTTTCTTCTGCTATCCAATTCATCTCCTCGATAAGGCATGCATCAGAAAAGAGATATTTGTTATCTTCTCCATAAGCTACATACAAAATATTTTTCACTACGTCTTTGCCAACCACAAAGATTTTATCTGTATCTCCTCCTATGGCTAGTCCTTTTCTTTGCCCTATTGTATAATACATTAAACCAATATGTTCCCCTATTTTCTTCTTGTTCTCTATTTCAATTATGTCTCCTGGAATATGGGGAAGATAATTTTTTAAAAATGGGGTGAATTTTCGTTCTCCAATAAAACAAATTCCTGTTGAATCCTTCTTTTTTGCTGTCACTAGTCCTAAAGAAGATGCAATTTCACGAATTTCACTCTTTGTGAGATGTCCAATAGGAAAGAGAACGTCTTTCAACTGCTCCTTGGATACTTGAGATAAGAAGTAAGTTTGATCCTTATTTTCATCTATACCTCTAAGAAGATTTCCATTTTCTAAACGTGCAAAATGCCCTGTTGCAATAAAATCTGCTCCTAGTTCTTTTGCTTTTTTTAAAAACATATCAAATTTGATGTATTTATTGCACATGATGTCTGGATTAGGTGTTCTTCCTTTTTTTAATTCGTCTAAAAAATAAGTAAAAACATCATCCCAGTATTCTTTAATAAAATCAATTCTTTTTAGGGGGATTTCTAATTTTTCACAGACTGCTAAAGCATCGTTGTAATCTTGCTCCTGTGGACAAATAGGTGCATTTAAAGTAGGATTACCTTGCATATCGTTGTTAAGGTTAGCATCCCAATTGCGCATAAATAATCCAATGACATGATATCCTTCCTTTTTGAGTAGATAAGCAGCTACACTACTATCCACTCCCCCTGATATTCCTACAACTACTGTTTTCATACGTTTCACTTCCTATTTCCATTATAGCAAAAAATAAGAAAAAAAACGTTATTTTTCTATTTATTTCAAAATAAATAGAAACTGTTTTAGAAAAAAAGGAACACAAACACTTTCTACCACGGATGTGACTATAATAACCACAAACAAAAGACAAGTATAAGTAATATAATTACTAATTGGTTTTTTTAAAGAAACCTCTTTTTTCCCAAAAAGGGTTACTATCAATAAATAGGATATTTTCATTGCATAAATTAGGAAAATCGAATAAAAAATAAAATTAATCAAATGAGGGATACTATAAAAAATACTAAACAGAACCCCTTTAAATCCATAAGTAAAGACAAAAGAAGAAATGGAAAAGCCAATCATAAAACTTTTAACAAAATACAAAAATAAAACAAGGGGAGCCCCAACAATGGATAAGCTGAGAATAAAAAGAGCTAAAATATAGAAGACATTCGATATACAAGTATTCTTGAAAGCTTCCATATAGTTTAGTTTCCCTTCTTTGATACTTGTCATAAAGGAAGAGATATACTCCTTTACTAGTTCTTGATCTGTTTTATGAATAAATGTCAGAAAAATACTTCCTGCAACGATACCAATAAGGGCTAGTCCAAAAAGAAAAGAAAGTAGCTTCTTATTGCGTTTGCTTTTTAATTTTAGAATTCGTTTTATTTCTTTCATATGCCACCTCTAGTAAAATGTATGCCTCTTTTTTTTAAATATTCCCTATTTATCAAAAATAGTTTATAATAGAAATATCGAGGTGAGGTAAGTGGCCAAAAAGAAGAATAAAAAATTTAAAATAAATCCCCAACAAATCTGTGCAATTTTATTATTAATTGTCATCATTGTGTACTACGCAGCTACATTTTTTATGATTTAAAAAAGACTTAATATGTCTTTTTTATTTTGCAATATTAAAATGGTTTGAAGTAAATCGCATTTCTGCATTACTTAAAGGCTTTTTCTGAAACCCCAAGGATTCTTCCCCCTCATAATGTAGTTGACTATCATTTCCAAATAGAAACCGAATGTAATCTTCTGCAGTATAATTGGTAGAAAAAGAAAAATCATTGGTATTTTCATAATAAAGTCCATTGCGAAAAGATAAAGCAAATCCATCCATGTAAGCCTTTAAAACTTCTGGCGTTACTTTTATCCATCCATCTTTCAAAATTTTTTCAGCTACCTTCCGTCTTGTATCGTCCATAATCATGAAAGCGCCTGGGGCACATCCAGAAAGCATAGGTATACCTAATCTTTCTAAAATACAATCCTTCAGCAAAAAGAATTGTAAATAAGTACAATCAATTAAATACAACTCATCTTGAATTTGTACAAAACTACAACAATGTTTTTTCCGATTATTAAATAATGGCGATTTATGTATAAATCCTGGTTCGATTGTAATTTTGGTTGTTTTAAGAGAAAGTGTATCTCCAATCTGTTTTACCATATCTGCGGTTGGAAAACAATAGCCTTGTAAATCAAAAGATTCTAATGGTTTGGCAGAAGATCCTTCCTTTTTATTTAATTTGCGATAAAGAGTGATGCGAATGGTATCCACCATGAATTGAAGAATGTCTTCCTTTTTCTCTTTTGATAATGTTTGCCATTTTTCTTCTGCTTTTTTATAATCAAAATTGGGTTTCACATCTAAAATATACTCTTTTTTTATATTCTCCTCTAAGCTAGGCACTAAACCAACAACAGATCGATATATTTTATTAAATCCAGTTTCTGAATTATACGTCTTTACAGCAACTTCCTTCATAAATTTATAAACCTCTTGCAGAATCTTTTTTTGCTCTTCTACCGTAGGAGCATTATAAATTTGAAAACGATATTTTTCTAATAAACTTTTATAATGATTTATCAATTTTTTTCCAGTATGTAACTCATTCAATTCCATAGATACCCTCCACCTCATATAAATAGGATTTTTTACTGCATATATTAAAATAAAAAGAAGTTCCTATTTCCTAATATAAATGTACCGTATTTTTTTTCTTTTTTAAATACTTTCCCTTTGTTTTTACACTTTTTTACACTCTTTTAAAGAATAGAAACAAATGTAAGTTTTCTACTTTATAACCTATTTCTATATAGAAATTCATTCCTTCGTTTCCCCAAGCTTAGGATGTAAGAGCTCATTGAGAGTGCTTGCTAGTAAATGAGCCAATTTTTGTATAGTGAAATCGATTTCTTTGGGCGTTACCATTAAATTGTAACCAATTGGAGTTAACACTTCAGAAAAAAGGGCTTTGATTTCTTCTTCCTCTAAAGACCCTAGCATGCCAAGAACCCTTTCTTTATCTTCTTTTTCCACTTCTACATCTTCTTTTAAATAGTTAATTTGGCTTGCTCGCACCAATCTACTTTTTTTGGTATGTAAAAATTTTTTTTGAAAAGAATATTGTTTCATAAGATAACCGATCGTATCAGCAACCACACTCACAGCATCGACAACGGTTGGAATTCCAATCGCCAATACTGGAACACCTACTGTTTCAAAACTAATTTCAGTCCGCTTGTTTCCTACTCCACTTCCTGGTTCAATCCCACTATCGGCAATTTGAATGGTTTTACAAACCCGTTCTAAAGACTTACTTGCCAAAGCATCAATCACAATGACTTGCTCTGGTTGAAAGCTAGCAATAATATTTTTTAAGACACTGCTTGTTTCCAGTCCTGTCTCCCCTGTCACCCCTGGTTTAAAAATAGCAGTAGAAGAAAATCCTTCTTCTAGGGGTCCAAATTCTTCCAAATAACTGGTAACAACAATTTCTTCTACGGTTTTAGGTCCTAAAATATCAGGAGTCGATTTTTGATTTCCAAGTCCAACCAATAAGGTTTTTTTTCCTTTTAAAAATTTCTGTAAGTATATTTTCAAAATTTTTTTCACTTTACTATAATTATCTGTATCCGATACATCTTCAAATTCAATAGTTGTATAATTTCCTGGCTTTTTAAAAACCTTTTTTGCATTTGTTTCATCCAGCAGGAACTCACTAACAAAAATACCAGGTTCTACTTCTTTTCGTTCCTGTATTGTCACTGCTTCTGCAATTAAATCTGTTCTTATTTTAAAATTTTTTAAGTCGATTTGTCTCAAAATGCATCACCATTACTATTTTTTACCAAAACACGCACTTTTATTTGCTTTTTTTTTTTAAATTTGTTAAAATAGTAAAAGCAAACGACATGGAGGTGAGAATATGCCAAATATTAAAAACGCCAAAAAAGCTGTAATTGTACAAGAAAAGAAGAGAAAAGCAAATAATATTTATAAAGCAAGTCTAAAAACAGCCATGAAAAATTTAGAAAAAACAATCGCTTTAAAAGATACAGAAAAAGCCAAAGAAAATTTAAATATTGTTTACAATAGATTAGATAAGGCTGTAACAAAAGGAGTCGTAACAAGTAACTTTGTAGCACGTCAAAAAGCAAGACTTACAAAAAAAGTAAACGAAATGAAGTAAAAATGGCTTCTTTTTTTTATTATATTTGATATAATAGTCTTGGTGATACTATGAAGAGGTTGCTCAAGAATTTAATTGTTTTATGCATATGTATAGGGATTCTTTACTATAGAAAGCCCATTGCAACCTATTTATATAAAAATTTTATTTTTAAAAAAGAAGTCATAGTCCCAGAGGTCATTTCTTATCATAAGGATTATGCCTTTGCCTATGTACAGGACACAAATGATTTTTATCCTAAAACGAAAAGTGATATTTTAAATATTATTTATACCATTTTGAATGCAGGATGGGATTCTTTTTCCTTTTATTGCAGTGAAGATTATGATTGTAGTTCTGATGTAAATACGATTGCTAAAGATGCAGAACTTTTATCAAATATTAATAATTTTGTTCATCCATACAATACTTATGAAACGATATCAATTAGTATCAATAATTTTAATAAGGTAACAATTCATGTTACACATCAATATACGGAAAATGGAATTATAGAAATTGATAAAAAAGTGAACGAGATTTATGAACAAATTATTCAAGATTCTATGAGTGATTATGATAAAATTAAAAAAGTACATGATTATATTATTTCTAATACTGTTTATGATCAAGCGAAAGAAAAGGATCCTACCGATCCACGACAATACAAATACAAAAGTAATACAGCATATGGTCCCTTGTTTACAGGAAACGCTTTATGCGGAGGATATACGGATGCTATGGCGTTATTTTTAGAAAAAATGAATATTCCCAACTATCGTATTTCTTCTGAAAATCATATATGGAATTTAGTGTATATCAATGGGGAATGGAAACATTTAGATTTAACATGGGATGACCCTATTACCTCCACTGGAGAAAGTATTTTAACCCATAAGTTTTTCTTAATCAATACAACCACTTTAAAAAATCTAGATCAAACACAACATACATTTAATGAAAATATTTATTTAGAAACAAAATAAAATAAGGTACTTAGGTGATACCTTATTTTTATACTTTCAAATAAATATTGATTTAATTTTTATAAGTTTTTTGACAATCCACACATAATTGTTCTTCTTGAAATTCCTCTTTTATTCTATATAAAATAGAAACGATATCTTCATTCGTAAGGTTATCATAATAAGCTTTCAATAATTCCTCTTGTGTCAAATAAGAATCGATTCTTCCAATTTCTTCTATACTTTGATTTTTAATAATCGTGGGCCAATCACATACTGCATTAGAGACATCTGTCATTTTCTCTCCACTGATAATATCAAGATAATGGATATGGTTACTTTTTTCATCCATTTCTCCTGAAGATTCTACTGAAACAATGGCAATATCCCCATTTACCTGCGCTATTACGGTATTTTCTAAGAGTGTTCCTTCTAAGATGTACTTCTTATTGGAAGTGTTTTCTTCTTTTGTTTGAAAACCACAACCTATACTTGTTACCGTAACTCACATAGCAAGAGCTAAAGCTTTCATTCGATTTGAAATTTTCATCAATATTTCCCCCTTCTTTTTAAGGTATGAATATTATTATACTATGATTTACTAATTTGTTAAATTAACAAATTCATTATCATTTAGCTTAATTATCTTTATGTACCCTTATCATTTTTTTAATGCAAACACTTATTCGTAAAATATTCAATTTTCTATTGCTTATTCTTCGTAAATGTTATACTATTAATATAGAGATATATTTGATAGTTAGGTGTTTTACTCTGTTTTTTCATCTTTTGATGATAGAATAGAGGTGATTTCTATGATTTCTTTAATTATAGAAAGGATTAATTCTTTTGGAATTAGTAGTTATTTTTATAACTATTGTGTTTTATACAATCTTAGTTCTTAAAAATAAGGACTAACTTAAACGAAAACACCGAATCAGCTTTTGAAACGGTGCTTTCACATGTCTTAAACAGAGATTGCACCTAACAAGCAAATATCAAGTGTATCTCTTTTTTATTGTATGAAATTTCTTTCATCTATATACATCTTACCACAAAACTTTCTGTTCGTCAACCGAAAAGGAAGTGAACCTATTTTGCCATTTGTTCTCTATCTTCTAAATAAGCAAGTGCCTCATCAAAATGACTCACCCGTATAAGTTCTAAATTTCCTTTCTTTTCTTTGAGAGTCTTTAAAGCTTCTTCATAATTTTCTTTTGGTACAAAAAAGATATCTGCCTTTTCTTTTATGGCACCTAATATTTTATATTGAATACCTCCAATTTCACCAATATTTCCCTCACTATCAATGGTTCCTGTTCCTGCTATTTTTAGGTTTTTTGAAAAATTAGCATTTATCAAAGCATCATAAATAGCAAGTGTCATCATAAAGCCTCCTGAGGCCCCTGATTCGCTTTTATCAAAAAGAAATGTAATTTGAGGTTCCACTTCAAATTTTCTTTTTAATGTAGGTAAAAAACCAATTTTCTTTTTGCCCTCTACTTCTATAATCTCTGCATATTTCTGCATTGTTTTCTTTTTATTTTCAACTACAATTCCCAATTTCTCCCCTACTTCTTTCGTCTGTATTACTTCAAACAAATGGTTCTTATCTCGAATCTTTTCCTCATCAATCGAAATAATTTTATCCCCTACTTTTAAATCCGTCTTGGCCTGTTGATCAATGTAAGTAACATAGATTTCTTCCTCCAATAAGGAAACTTTTTTTCCAGCTTTTAAATAAGCGTACAAAAGGGCATCCTGGTTCGCCTCTTCCAACATAAGATGATTACGATAAGAAGCTTCTTTGTCTGTTCCATTTTGTTCTCTTTTTTCTACTATTAAAAAATTTTTATGCAATTTAGCGTATAAATACATCATAGGCGTTGCTTTGTATTCAGAAACATAGGCTAAATAATAATTTTGTTCTGTTGTCTCTTCATCAATTTGAAATCGATTTCCAACGGATATAAGTCCCCCTGGACCTTCAATAGTAAAGGGAAGAGGAAAGAAAAACAAGAAAAGGGTTATAGCCATTCCAAGTAAAAGAAAAGCATTTTTTTTTATTAATTTTATCAATTTCATATTTCACCACTCTATTCTATTCAAAATTATCTTTGTTATTTCATATACTTTAACAGGTGATTCAAAAGTGAAGAAAGTAACTTCTTTTTGTATTAGTTGTACCTTGCTTGTATCCATTTTTCTTTTGTTTAAAAATACAAATCTTGTTTTAGAATCGGTTATCAAAAGTATTCATCTTTGGAAAAATAATATCGTTCCTTCTCTTTTTCCTTTTTTCATTTTATCACATATTATGATCGAATATGGATTTATTGAAGTTTTTAAAGAAATTTTAAAACCGCTCACCTCCTTATTTAAAGTCAATCCGAATGCTTCCTTTGTTTTAGCGATGAGTATTTTATCTGGAAGCCCTTCCAATGCAAAATATACTAAGGAACTATATAAAAAAGGCCTTTTATCCAAAAGGGAAGCAGAAAAAGTATTAACCTTTACTTACTTTTCCAGCCCCCTTTTTATATTGGGAACACTAGCTCTTACTTACTTAAATCACTTCAAACTCGGCTTGCTTATTCTCACTTGCCATTATCTTTCTAATTTTTTCATTGCCCTTCTTTTCCGAAAGTATTCCAATGAGGAATATACAGATAAAAAAATCCATTTGAAGCAAGCTTTCTACCATATGTATCAAATTCAAAAAGAAAAAAGTATAGCCGTCGTCATCGTAAAAAGTATCAAAGAAGCTTTAGATGTTATGTTACTTATTCTTGGGAGTGTAACTTTTATCTTTATTATAACAGCCCTTCTCCATGATTTTTTGCCAACAAATGGTTACTTAAATGAAACAAGTAAGGGGATTTTAGAAATGACACAAGGTTTACAGGCCGTATCCATTTTAAGTATTCCCCCTTTTCATAAAGGCATGTTATCCGTCATGCTCCTATCGTTTGGAGGGCTTAGTATTTATATACAAATAATCAGTATCTTGGCGGATACTGATCTGAATACACTTCCTTTTTTGATTGCAAGAATCCTACATGCCGCTTTCGCTGGTTGCTTGTTTTTACTTTTTTACGAATTTACAATGTAGGGATTGGAAGAGGCTCCTTTTGGATTGGTATTTCCAGGAGAAAAAGTAAAGGTTGTGCTTGCTTTTAAATAGATAACAGGCCTTACTCCCATAGAAGTAGTAGAAACACTTGATGTCAATTTTCCACCAACAATCGCCCATATATGGCTTGTATCTACCCCATCTGCTGTCATTGTCCAATAATCAAAAGATTTTGCTAAATAATTCAATTGATTACATGTGCCACTTATTGCTGCATTCATTCCTGTACAAGCGCTCTCCCTGGATGCCAAAATATAGTCTACAACGGTGGGAAGAGCAATGGTTTTGCTGTGATCAGCATAGTAGCTACTTGGAAGTGTTTCCATTGCTGTATTTCCTTTATCATTCATATGCATTGTAATCATTCTTTGGTAGGTATCTTCAGTTGTTGTTAAGGGAACTGTAAGAGAACCATAGAAGAAATTACTATTGGAACTGATATTTTTATTTAAAATAAATTCATTTAAAGTTGTATTACGAAGAGAGGAAGCAAGCCAATTGTTGTTTGTTCCATAAGTAGCTTTAAGCGTACTAGTAGTACTAGGTGTACAACGATTATTGGTATATGTCCCATCATAAATAAGTTTTAATCCATTTTCATTTGTGATTTGTAAAATGCGAAAGCATTGATTATCGATTGCTACAAAATTATTGGGATTTTCTCCTTTATAGATATATTTAGGAAAATCTTTATCTAAAGAATGCCAAGAAGCAAGGGAAACATCATAAAGGCCATCCTTAGTATATTTTCCTTCTTCTGTGGAAAGGACCCTTCTTATAAAATCATGAACAGTAAAAGTGGTAAGCGTAATTGGTTTTACAGAAGTGAGGCCTCCTGCTTTCGTAATATTCGTATAATGTGCCAATGTTGCTGCGGGTATTTGTCCATTTTCATCCATTTCCGTGTAAAATTGAGATGTAATATGTAATCCAAAATCCCCATTAGAAAGCTTATTGGTGACAGGTACATCGATTGTTAAAAATGTATTGTATTTCACTGTATCATCCAAAATATAAGAAAGAGTAGCGGTTGCTTCCCCTAATTTGCTTCCCTTGGCAAACGACATAGCATAGCCATCATAAATGATTTTTCGATCTGTATCGTTAGTAGAGTCGATTACCTCCAATCTCTTTGTTACAGTAGTAGGTTTATCCTGTTCATCCTTAAATCGATAGTCCAATAAGGTAAAATTCAAGCATAATTTATGAGAAGCTGTAGCATTTGGACAAGTATCAATTTTTTGTAAACTTAAATCGAACAAATCATCATTGATTCTCCGTGTCAAATTTCCTTGATCAATCAGCAGAACCGTTTTATAATCGGAAGAAGTGTAAAGATTTTTTAAACTTAAAATAATTTGAAACAATAAAAACGAGATCGTCGAAATCAAGCAAAATGTAACAATAACTTCTATTAATGTAAATCCCTTTTTGTTCTTTTTCATAAATGCCTCCTAATCACTCAATTTTACGGTCGCAAACTGTTCTTTTTCAAATTCAGCAATTAACCGATATCCATCATAGTTCTCATTGTTGATGCTCATACTCTTTACAAATTGATATAATTTTTCATGGTATACCCCATTGGTATTATTTTTTAGTTCCTCTTCCAATTGGTTTTTCAATGCCGATTCTTTTACAGCGATGACAGAAATCACATTTAAATCATTAAATAACGTCTTGCAATAATCGGTTTTGGTTAAATATTCACTCGGACATGTTGTGATATCCAAAAAGCCTTCCTTCGTATTTTCTAATGCATTTACAAGGATATCCTGCCCAGTAGAGGAGAGGTATCGATCAATGTTTTTTGCCTTATACAATGCAGGAATTGTATTAAATTCAAAAGATACATCATAGCTCTTTTTCATTTTTGTAAATTCAGCAAACAGGAAGACCAAAACACCGATGATAAAGGACGATACAACTAGTGTTTCAACAAGTGTAAAACCCCTATTCTTTTTTTTCATAAACTTAACTCCTTTTTATTGTATTTTACTCTTTTCTATTATATAATACTTCTAGGATAAATACTAGTCCTAAATAGAAAAAGAAGAAAAAAAGGAGTTGACAGGTTGTGTTAAAAATTATAGATTTTGAAAAATTACCAGTCGTAGAAGCTGTAAATGATATGTTAGTGGATGCCGCCAAAAGAGGTGCTTCGGATATTCATTTTGATCCACAAGAAAAAAATATGAAGGTCCGTATTCGAATCGATGGAGATTTGATGGATTATGCCGAAATTCCAAATGATATTAAGAAAAATTTGATTACACGTATTAAAATTATTTCTGGAATGAATATTACAGAATCAAGGCTTCCTCAAGATGGTGCCATTAAAACAACACTAGGGGGAATAGATTTGGATCTTCGTGTATCCGATCTTCCTACCAATTTAGGAGAAAAAATCGTTGTTCGTATTTTGGATTATTCGATGAGTAAAGCGGGACTAGAAGCACTAGGATTCTCCAAAAGTAATTATGAAAAAGTTTTAAGAATGGTGGCCAATCCTAACGGAATCATTCTTGTAACAGGAGCTACAGGTAGTGGAAAGTCAACAACAGTGTACTCTATTTTACAAAGATTAAATCGTGAAGAAACCAATATCATTACAGTGGAAGACCCAATTGAAATGAATATTGAAGGGGTCAACCAAGTCCAAACCAATAGTGAAATTGGCCTTACCTTTGCTTCTGCTCTACGTTCTATTTTACGTCAAGACCCTAATGTCATTATGATAGGAGAAATTCGTGACTCAGAAACAGCACAAATTGCCGTTCGTGCCTCAATTACAGGTCACCTTGTTTTGTCTACGATTCATACCAATTCTTCTTTGAATACGATTGAACGTTTACTCGATATGGATGTGGAACGTTATCTATTATCTTCTGCGTTAACAGGTGTTATTTCTCAAAAGCTTGCTCGTAGATTATGTAAGAAATGCTGTAAATTAAGGCCTACCAATGCCTATGAAAAAAAACTAATTTATGATGTGACTCACCAACAAGTCAATGAGACCTATACCAATGTCGGCTGCCCAGAATGCAACAATGGCTATAAAGGACGTATCGCTTTACATGAGGTATTACTCGTTAATCAAGAAATTAAAGATGCTATCAGTAATAATATGCGAAAAGAAGACTTAAGAAAACTCGTATATACCTCTGATGTAACCACCCTACTTCAAGATGGAATTAATAAGGTTCTTGCAGGAGAAACAACCATTGAAGAAGTTCTCAAATTAATTGAATTAGAAAATGATGATACTAAGAAAGAGGATCGAATTGGGCTAACGCAATCTATTAATTATACAAATATGAATCATGAAAACAAAATGAATGTTGCTTCTAAAACTTTAGAAAATAAACCATCTCTAAGAACCTCTCCATCCCTTCAAAATGATGTTGTACGCGATGTTTCATCAACAGAATTTAATGACTTTGATATCAATTTGGATATTTAATAGTGTAAAATTAATCTCTGAAAATCTAGGCAATACCTAGATTTTACATTGTTTTAGCAAACAATTCTGTATCTATGAAATTTTACTCCTACTTAAGGAGCAAAAATTTTAGTATAGAAAAAGGTGAAATACTTGATTTCACCTTTTTCATAAACTTTAATTTATTACCCTATATACTGGTATTCATTTGTTCGCAGATAAGGATTAATTGCTTATCTTGCTGACAGGTAGTTAATGTCAAAATAGATTGATTTTGAACAAGAGGAAGTGTAATAGAACCATTTTTTTCTTCTTCATATATAAACTGCACAGTATAAATATATCGTACGCCTTTGTAATATATATATATGAAGTCATTTTTTTTAAGAAAATGGATATTTTTAAAATAAGAAATGGCGCTTGATCCAGAATGGGATGCAAGAATTAAATTTCCATTTTCATTTGGCATTTTACTATTTGCAATGCACTGTATTCCATATTCTACAGAATTATATTTACTATCTTTGTCATAAAAACCTGCCTTTAAATCAATTTTTGGGATTACAATAACCCCTAGATATTTTTCCCCTTTCTCATCTTGAACAGCACCAGTAAATCCATATTCTTTTTTTTCTTGAAAAAAAACACGTAGCTGTTTTTCTTTTTTTATCTCCATTTGATGATAAAAAATTCCTTTTAAAGCACATAGGAAAACACAAAATTCCAAACCTAAAACAAGAAATTTACCTTTGAACATATTTTCTCCTCAAGTAGAATATAGTCAAGAAGATTGAGATTGCTTCTAGTAGGTATGTCCTATTTTTATAAGTATTTGGAATCTCCACTACCTCTTTCTCATTAATAAGAGTAAACAAAAGTGGATTGTCTCCTATAACATCAAAATAATATTTATTTGTATCTAAAAGATAAGAATCTAATGCTCCTATTTCTTGATAGTAATATCTTCCATATTCTAAATCGGCGGTTATATCTCCATTTTCATCTGTAAAATCAGAAAAGATTAAGTCTCCTTTTTCATTATAAATCCCTATCTCTACATCTTGTAAACTTTTCTGATTGTTATCTATTTTATGAATAATGACTGTAGCCTTTACTTTTTCGTTAGTTAGAGTTATAAAAATGGTATCATTATTTTCTTTGATTTCAAAATACTTTTTCTCGTTTTGTAAAATATAGCCTAAAGAGGCTTCTGTCTCTTGAATATAGTACTCTCCACGTGGTAAATTTTCGAATTTAATTCTTCCCTTTGCATCTGTTGTTTTTACAGATAACAATTCATCATCGATTGTAAAAAGACTTATCTTTGTTCCAGGAATGAAAGAACCATTTTTTAAATCAACTTTCGTTAGCTCTATACTTCCTTTTTTTAAAGTATTATTCAGTGAAAAAAAAGTTTTTACTATAGGTAGAGTATCCTTTTCTTGTGTTAGACTAAAGCGATATATTTTTTCACTTAAAATATAGTTTTCCCTTGTTTTTATCTCCTTTAAATAGTATTTTCCTAAAGGAAGTAGCTTACTTCTCGCATAGCCATCGTTTGCAGTCACCAAAACATCTACAAGTTCTCCTTTATGGTAATAAATGTGATTTCCATCACTAGATTGAATCACTTCCTCTGCATAAACACCATACTCTATTCCTTCTAAAGGAAGCATGGAAAAATAATATTTTCCATCTTTCACCTCTAAAACTTCCCCTGTTTTTAAAATTTCGAGTTGCCCTTTTATAGGAAAATTTGTAAAATAAACAGTTGCGATCATTCCTTCCTTAGTATAAACATAATCAGTGTCTTCTCCTATCGTGAAAGTAAGCCCTTCCCTATTTAACAAATACCCTTTTGGGGCTTTTATTTCCACCAACCTATAGTTCCCTGCTTCTAATTTTAAATAAGTCATGGCACGGCCTGTTGCATCGGTCTTAAATGTGTCACATTCTTTTCCTCCAATATACTGAGAAACATAGGTATTGGTATCCATGTTCATTATTTTAAAACTCGTATTGGCAAGAGCAATTGGCTTTTTCGTTTCTGCATCCACTTTGTAAATTTGCAAATACGCAGCCATTTTATTGTTTAGAATGTTATAGTGCCGTTTTTCTAAACTGTTTGCATCAACTGTAATAAAGAAATCGTTTATTTTTTCATATCCTTCTTTTACATTTACTTGATGAACTCTCCACTCTCCATAAGGTAATTCAAAAAAAGCATACCCATTTTTATCAGTACTTACTGTTTTATATAGATTTCCATCTTTTCCATAAATGGCAAAAATAATATCCTCTTCAGCGCTTAAAAATCCAGAATTGCCATCTATATATTCAGCTTGCTTCAAAATAATGATTTCATTTTTGATGATTGGCTCCTTAGAAAGAACCGTGTATTCCCGCACTCCTTCTATAAATACATCATAGGTAGTTGCATCTAGTTGATAGCCTGTTGATGAATATAATTCTTTTACTGTATAAGTATCAATTACTGTTTCTACAAGTTCTTCTTTAGAGTTATAAATTCCATAAGTAGCTCCCTCAAGGATAGCCTCCCCTATACTATTGCACGATTGGGTTTCTTTGTCCACCTTTGTAATCCTAATAGTTCCTTTAATAACATTTTCAGCAACGTCAACATGAATATCACCATTTTCATCAAATTCAACAGAATAGATATTATCATCCAGTTGATAGCCTATACTACTTTTTAATTCTTTTATATAATACTGATCATAAGGGAGATTTCTTTCTGTTTTAGCATTTCCATTTTTATCAGTGATAATGACAGTAACAAGTTCATTATCCGCTTTTCTATAGACTCCGTACTGTGCTCCCTCTAAGGTAGCGCTTCCCTGTGCTATCGTTGTTTCACTGTCATATTTTTTCAACGAAACTGTACCATAAATAGACGTCAAAGGCATGTCAAAAGTTACCTGCTCTATGTTCCCTGGTACCAGCATATTTTGAACCTTGCTACTATAAAAAACTTTATAATTTGTAGAATACTTATTCTTTTTTGTAAACTTTAAAACTGTATCTGTTAGGAGTAAAGGTGTCAGATTTAACGTGTTATCATTATTCTCTACTAAAATATGATCATTTGATGCTATAGTATAGTTGGATAAAACTTGATTGTTATCTACTAAGCTTATCTTTTTTCCAACTTGGATGGTAAGCTTTTGGTTTTGAAAGCTAGGTTTATCATAATGATGATTTACCATTCGCTGAATTTCTTGTTTTTCCTTCTCTACGTCATAAATTGTTCCTTTACCATACCTTTCACTAGAAAATGTAACTTTTGTTCCATTTTCTAGAATCGCTTCCCAAATCAATGCTTGGGTTGCCGCTCTATACTTTTCTGTATTATGACCAGGATACGTATAACCATAGTAAGCGATAAGCAATACCGTTCTTCTAATTCTTTCTGGCAAATTTGTATCACTCCACTTACCTTCTGTAAGCCCTTCCCCCTCATAAATTCCTGGCTCAATACAATATGCAACTTGATTATCAATGGTATAATAGTCTAAATACCACGATGAATAGTTATTGCTATCTTGATCACTTCTTTCAAAATAATAGCCTGAATGTTTCGTATCCAAACTTAATGCAAAGGCATTGCCCATTTTTAAAAAGAAATTTACAAGAAAAACGCAAAGTGAACAAATAAAAATTTCCCTCACTTTCATAAATTCCTCTCCTTTTTTG
>CAMXQX010000028.1 GCA_947246355.1 uncultured Bacillota bacterium
CGAATTACACTCAACGTATCATCAAAGATGACCTTTGATACATAAGTAAATGGTAACTCCTCTTCCTTAAACGTTTTATTTGAACTTACACTCATTACATAAAGAGCAGATAAAACAAGTACAAAAGCAATGGCATACATCGCATATACAACTGGTCTTTTTAATCTTCTTCCTTCCATTTTTTCACCTCTATTTTAAGTGTGGACAGGAAAAAAATTTTTATACTGTTTTTAACTTAATTTTTCTATTTCAACACCTTTATAATAATATTTTAAAATTTTATCATAAGTATAACCTTTATTAGAAAGGGCAAGTGCTCCATACTGACTCATTCCTACACCATGACCATATCCCGTGGTTTTAATCTTTATATTGGAGGCTACGACCTCGAATTCAAAATAAGTAGAACGGATGCCTAGAAGTTTTCTTACTTCTGTACCTTTAAACTCTTTTCCATTTATTTTTATTTTTTTTACACTTCCTGCTTCTGTTCTCTCTAATACTTGTGCATCCAATTTTTTATTGTATGAAAGAGACAACTTCGTATAAAAATCACTAAGACTCATTTCTACTTCTTTTTTAAAAACAGGAGAAACTTCAGCGTCAAAGCTAGAATCAACACTTTTTAAATAAGGAAGGGCTTTCGTAAAAACTTCTTCGCTATTTTCTGTATGCCCATTGCTTGTAGAAAAGAAGAAGACTTCAATCACTTTCCCATCATAGGTTAAATACTCTCTTTCTGTTTCTTTAACAATTTTTTTTAATTTTTGTATATTTTCCTCATATTTCTCTTTCCATTTATTTTGAAGTTGTTCTACATCTTGGTATACTTGATTATCAATCGTATCGACTACATCATACTCCTTATCTTTATTGTTTTCTATTTTTCGAATCACATACGTTCTTGCACATACGGCTTGTGCTTTTAAAGCTTCATTTGAAAAAGAAACAGGCATTTCCCCAGAAACAACACCGAGAACATAATCTTCAAGTGGTACTTCTTCTATTTTATCTTTGCTAACACGCTTGACACGAACAATTTTATCCTCTAATGTTACGGTATTATTGATAATGGACCCATTTTTTTTTATCTCTTTTTCTTTTGGAGACAACAAAATTATCATTGTCGGCACTACGATAGCAAGAGTAAAGAAAAAAAGTAATTTTTTCAAAAGCATCACCTTACATTAGCATAAAATAAAAAAGACAAATTACTTGTCTTTTTTTGTTGTTTTCCTTAACAATGTACAAATTTCTTCTAAAAGTAGAACTTCTTCTGTCTTTTTAGAAGTTTCCTTCTTTTCTTCCTGCTTTTTTTTATGACTTAGTTTAGAAAATATTTTCATCATAATAAAAATACTAGCTGCTATGATAAAAAAATCCAAAACAGACTGAATAAATACCCCATAAGAAACTACAGCATCGTTTACTTTAAAAGTAAGGTTAGAAAAATCAATGCCTCCGATTAAAACACCAATAAGAGGCATTAAAATATTATCGACTAATGAAGATACAATTTTTCCAAAAGCGGAACCAATAATAACACCAACCGCCATATCGACTACATTTCCACGTGCAATAAACGTTTTAAATTCTTGAAACATATTTTCTCCTACACAAATTTAGAATACATATAAAAATCAAAGAAGAAATTGACCACCAAATACGAAATGGCTAGGGCAAGCATCACATAAAGAAGACGTGCTTGGTAATATCTATTTTTTTTAAATTTTCCCTCTAAATTTAAAGCATCAAGTGCCCAAATCGCTAAAGGTACTGTGAAAATATATAAAATGGTTTTAACGTTCATTTTCTAATTCCTCAATCATTTTTCTTCGATGAATATGTCTTTCTTCATTGGATACTTCAGTCGTTAAAAAGGCCATAATAATTGCTTCTACATCATTAAAATCCATTGCAGAAGAAACTGCTAAAACATTGGCATCATTATCCATACGTGTCATTTTAGCCTCATATATATTTGATGCTTTCGCACAGCGAATTCCTTTGATTTTATTTGCAGCAATCGACATTCCAATCCCTGTTCCGCAAATTAAAATTCCAAAGTCTTCTTCCTCTAAATGTTTGGAAAGTCTCTTCGCATACACAGGATAATCTACTGGTTTTTCTGTATCCGTTCCTACATTATCAATGGTATAACCTTTTTTCACCAAATCGTCAACAATCTTATTTTTTAACTCTACTCCCCTATGGTCATTTGCTATAACTATTTTCATATCCTCACCTACTTTTATTTTACCACAAGAAAAAAATTTTTCAAAATAAAAGACAAAAAAAGTAAGATATATAAACTTCTTACTTTTCTTTGTTTGCAAATCCATACTTTTGGTTAAATTTTTCAATACGTCCTCTTTGTGTTGTAGAAGTTTGCTTTCCTGTATAAAAAGGATGACATTTATTGCATGTTTCTACATGTAGTTCTTCTTTGGTTGATTTTACTGTAAACGTATTTCCACAAGAACAGGTTACTTGCATATCTTTATATTCTGGATGAATACCTTTTTTCATTCTCTAATCTCCTTCCGCCATGACAAACTTTTGTCATAGAAATTTAATTACTTACCTAGTATAGCAGTCTTTTTTTAAAATTGCAATATTTTTACGTACAAAATATAGGGATCTTTCTCCCACATATAAACTGATTTTTTATCATTTGCTCATTTTAACATTTTTCAAAATAAAAAATGGACAGGTCTTATTTTCAATCCTTTTTCCTGCAATTATAAAGAAGTAGGTATGTTGTTAAAAATTCATAAACCACAGTTTTTCAAAAAAACAAAGAATTACAAATAGTCACTCTAATTCCTGTATTAAATTTGAAATGAACGTTAAAATAACCTATTACTACAACTATCTTATATATTGCAAATTTGTGTTACCACTCTCATTTTAGTGTTTTCTCTTTTTGTTCTATTTTCAATACGATTGTTTCTATATTTGATGCCTGTATTTCTTGTTCTATTTTCCTTTGCATATTTTTAGCATTTTCAAAATCAGCATCTCTTAATATGGTTCTTTCTAAAAGTAATTCATCATCAATATATAAATAAACAATTAAATCGCATGGTAGTAGCACAGTTCCAAATAACGGAGTTCCTGGTTGAATTACTAATTTAGTTCTAACGAGTTCATCCATCTTTTTACCAATTTCCTCTGTCCATGGAGATTGGCAAACGTAGTCAATTTCTTCTTGTGTCAGTAAAGGAAATATTAATTCATCCATATCTTCTCCAATACTTAATTTGTTAATTAAAGTAGATTTCCCCGTACAAGTAGTGCCTACCACACATATTCTTTTATTCTTATTTTCATTGAATATTCTTAATAATTCTTCTACACTAAAATTCATCTTAACCACCTACATCTTTCTTATTTTCTATTTTTAAACCTTATAACTGTCATCTAATAAAATTTTCCTCTTTGAATAATAGAGGGTAAATTTTTCAATACCAATCAAAAGAAAAACACTTTTATAAGTGTTAGTCTCTATTTGCTTGACCAAGTAATCTTAGCAATTTTAGGAAAATATTTATAAAGTCTAAATACAATTCAAGTGCTCCATAAATGGCTAAATTTTCATCATTTGGATTTTGTTCATAGAACTGTTTTATTTTCTGAATGTCATAGGCAATATAACAAATAAATACAACGAGACCAATAATACAAACTACTAAGTTAAATGCTTCGTTTTGCACAAAGATGCTGATAATGGATGCGATAACAATACCAATTAAAAGCATAAACAAATAGGTTCCAAATTTGCTTAAATCCATGTTTGTTTTCGCACCAATGACAGAAAATAGAAACATAATAAGCGACGTAATTAGAAATACAGCAATGATAGAAGTTGTATTGTAAACAACAAAAACAGAGGAAAACGTTAAACCTGTTAAAAACGAATATAAAATAAATCCAAATTTTGCTCCTGTTGGCGACATTTTATGTATTCTTGCTGACAAAACAATAACAGTTACTAATTCTGCAATGATCAAAAATAGGTATCCATTACCTGAAAAAATGAATTCTAATGCACTTACATTGTTCGATACAACTACGCTTGTTGCAAACGTAACCATTAATCCTATAAACATCCATAGAAAAACTTTAGATAAATAATTTGATAATGACACTTTCTCACCTCTTTTTATATTATATCATCTTTTTAAGAAAAAGTAAATTCTCTCAGAATATCTTGGTGTATATTTGTTAGATTCTTATTTTTTTTAAGAGATACATCTGTTTTTATATAAGAAATATCTTCTTTCTTACATAGTTTTTGCAATTTTTGATTTAAATAGGCAATATACTCCTCCTCCTTTTCTAACTCTGTATAATAACCAATGAAAAAAATTTCTTCTTTACTATACTTTCTCACTTCTTTTAATAAAATCTCTATGTCCATCAATAAACTATCTAAATGTTGGTAAACTTCTTCTTTGGTGGCCTTTGCAAATCCCGTTTGTATCTCATTCATTCCTATAAATAAAGTAATCATATCTGCTTTAATTAAAGCATTCTGTATGGTTTGCTTTTTATTATCCATATAAATATAATCGTTATTTTCAATCATATTCATTAAATCTGTAACTCGTAAATCATTATATTTAAATTCTACAAATTTTTCTAATTTCTCTTGGTTTTTTAATTCATCTTTAATAAAATAAGAATATTCCATGCCTTCGTACATATCTTGGATATTTAAATAGTAAATGGTTTTATCTTTTAATTTCCCATAAATCATAAAAATAATGATAGCAACCAAAACGAATACAACTATACTCCTCTTCTTCACTATAACACCTCACAAAAAAAGTAGACTACACTCTACTTAATTCTATTTCTCTTACTCTTAGTTTAGCACCAACATTTGAGAGTTTTTCTTCTATATTTTCATACCCTCTTAAAACATGTTCTATTCCATCAATGACCGTTTGCCCCTCTGCTACAAGTCCAGCGAGAATAAGAGCTGCTCCTGCACGCAAATCCGTTGCAACAACATCACTTCCATGAAAAGCTTTTACGCCTTTTATTGTTGCTATTTGTCCCTCAATCGTAATATTCGCTCCCATTTGATTTAAATAGGGAACATGCATAAATCGATTTTCAAAGATGGTTTCCTCTACTTTGGATGTCCCCTCCGCCAAAGATAATAAAGTCATAAAAGGTTGTTGTAAATCAGTTGGGAATCCTGGATAAACTTCTGTTTTCACAGCAACACTTTTATAATTCTCTATTTTACTAATACGTACACTATCTTTCAAAACAGTAAGAGAACAACCCATTTGTTTCAATTGATTGATTAGGGAAGCAATATGTTCTGGAACGATATTTTTAACTTCTAAGTTTTCTCCACATAATGCACCTGCAATGACATAAGTTCCCGCCTCTATATAATCAGGAACAACTCTATGCTGTGCACCTTTTAATACCTCTACTCCTTCAATTTCAATCGTATGTGTCCCTGCCCCTGAAACTTTCGCTCCCATTTGTTGCAGTAACTCGGCAACATTTACAATATGGGGTTCTTTCGCTGCGTTGTAAATTCTCGTTTTTCCTTTCGCATATACTGCGGCAAACATAAGATTAATGGTTGCACCAACACTAGCAATAGGAAGCTCTATATCCGTTCCTATCAATTCTTTCGCATCAACCATATATTTATTTTCAGCAACTTCTACTTTCGCTCCTAATTTTTCAAAACCACTTAAATGTAAATCAATGGGTCTTTTTCCAATAGAACATCCTCCTGGAAAATACATTTCCACATGTTTATATTTTCCAAGAAGAGCACCCATAAAATAATACGAAGCCCTAAGTTTTTTTGATATCTGTTCTGGTATTTCTTTGTTGCTTACCTTGGCACAATCAATAGTCATTTTTTGTTTATCTCTTTTGATTTCTGCACCTAAAAACGTCAATATCTCTATAAGGGCTTCTATATCTGAAATCATAGGAACATTATCCAGTTCTACAATTCCATCTGAAAGAAGCGTCGCTGGAATCAATGCCACAGCACTATTTTTAGAACCACTAATTTCAACTATTCCTGTTAATTTAGTGCTTCCCTCCAAAACCATCTGTTTCATAAAACCTCCCGTTATGCTTTTTGATTGCTAGCCAAAAGATGTATTTTTTCGCTAATTGCCTTTTTCATTTGTTCCTCTCCTGCTTTTATTATCTTTCTTGGATCGTAAACATTCTCTTCTTCTTTTAAAAATGTCCTTACTGCTTTTGCCCATTCCATTTGTAATTCTGTATTGATATTTAATTTACAGATTCCTGCATGAATCGCTTTTTTAATTTTTTCATCATCAATTCCTGAACCACCATGTAAAACAAGAGGCAAATTGGTTTTTTCGCTAATTTCTTCCATTTTTTCAAAATCCAGTTTAGGTTCCCCTTTATAAGGTCCATGCACACTTCCTAAAGCGGGAGCAAGAGTATCAATTCCCGTTTCATTTGCCAGCATACAAGCATCTTCTACTTTAGCATATGCAAGTTCATCGGCTATGCCATCCTCTTCTCCTCCAATATGTCCAATTTCTGCCTCTACAGTTACACCTTTTCCATGCGCATAATCCACTACTTCCCTTGTTATTGCTATGTTTTCATCCAATGTATATTTAGAAGCATCGATCATTACAGATGTAAATCCACTATCTATAGCCTCCTTACAGGTTGCAACACAACTTCCATGATCCAAATGAAGACAAACAGGAACAGTAATAGAAAGAGCATCGTGTAAGCTTTTTACCATAGCACTCACAACCTGTAATCCTCCCATATACTGGCTAGCTCCCTCAGATACACCTAATATAACGGGGCTTTTTTCTTTTTCACATTCTTCCAAAATAAATCTTGTCCATTCTAAGTTATTTATATTAAAATGTGGAACAGCATAATGGTTCTCTTTAGCATCCTCTAACATTTTTTTACTATTTATAAGCATTCTCTCAACTCCTATCTTACCTAATTATAACATATTCCTTCAAAAACGGTAGAATTTTCATCAAAATAGACAAAATAAGCCAATCAAAATAAGCATCAATCCCCCAAAAAGAGTAGATATACTCCCTAGTTTATTATTGATTTTCTTTCCAAGCTTTAACCCTAAATAGGTAAAGCAAAAAGAGGATACCATAAAAATGATAGCACAGACCATAGGAATTTCATAAACAGTTCTAAGTCCAAGACCAACAGAAAAACTATCTAAACTTACGGCAAGTCCAAAAAATAAAAGCTCAATAAGATTCATAATCTTCATTTCTCTATCTTCTTTAAAGGAAGTAAAAATCATTTGAACGCCAATAATACTAAGGACAATTAAAATAATCAAATCGGGGGATATAGGTATAATTTTAAGAATCCAATATCCAATATACATACCAAGTAAAGGCATGAGGAAATGATAAATACCTACAATCGCAGATAATAAATAAATATCTCTCTTAGAAAGTCCAAGCGTACCATAAGCTAAAGATAGACTAAAAGCATCCATGCTTAGACTTATAGCGATTAAGATTACGGCAATTATATTCATAAAAAAGCCTCCCGTTTTAATATATGACAGGAGGACAAGTTATATTAACTTTTTAAACTTTCTTTTTTCAAAATAACCTGGTACTAAATTCAAATCTTTTGCCATTTTGTAGCATTCTTCTAAATGAAATGCAAGTAAATCTACTGATTGAGCATGACTTGCGATTATTACTTTTTCCCCACCCAATTCTCTATATCGTTTTAGTAAAGCAAACGATGGGTATGTGTAAAGTGTATCTTTTCTTTCCAAATTTGGTTCTATTTCTAAGACAATTTCTTTTTGAATTAACATTTTCAAAAAAGAATCGATTACTCCTGTATTATTATAAGAGTAATCATAATATTTTTGAATCGAACCTAAATGCGCTAAAACATCAATGTTTCCCATTATAACTGATTTAAGATTTCGATAATAGTAATTATCATATGCTTTTTTTATTTGCTCTTCTTCCGTTAAAGTGGTGGCGAACTTTTCTACACTCCCTATAATTACATCTAAAGGGAATGTATTATAAAGTTGCAACTCCTCTTCTCTTAAATAAGGTTCTGCTACTTCGAATCCATTTAATACATGCACTTTCTCTCGTAAATTTTTTAAATGAGAGAGTTCTTGTTTTCTTGCTGCTCCCCCATGTAGATAAGTTGTTCTTAAAATTCCATTTTCCCTTTCAATAGAATCTAGAAAGGTTAAAATACTTATTCCTAATTTTTCAGCTCTTTGAACAACATCCTCTAATGTATCTTTTTCTGTCCTAGAGGTAGAACGATTTAAATATATATCACTTTTCAACATATTATCACCATATGCCATTATATGAAATTTAGAAGTATTTTTCAATCCATTCTTGTATAAAAAATTTATATTCCACCTCGTCTGTATCGTTTTCATCCACTTCCATCAAACAAAGGGGAGGAAATAAACAACACCACCAATTTTTTCCCTTTCCTTCTCCCAATGTTACTAAAACAGATTCATATTCTCCTTCTTCATAGACAACGCCTTTGTATTTTTTTTCAGGAAAATAATTAAAACCATATTTTAATTCATAAGATAAAGGGTACTTTTCTTTAGATAATACCTGCTTTACATCATTATCAAGTAAAGCTAAATTATCTTTTAGAATTTCTCTTGCTTCTTCAATTCCCTTTGTATTTTTTAAAAGTTCATAAATCTTATCCTGTAAACTTTCTGTTACCTTGAATTTCATTTGTTGATCTATATTGGAATTGGAATTGGCAACCACTCTTAAACGAATGGCCTCTTCTGGTATTTTTAAATTCTCAGATTGTACACGGTAGATCCCTCCAAGAAAAAGAAACGTAAGTGCAGTAAGTACCATTATATTTTTCATAAAATTTCATCTCCTATTTCATAGTGAGACGATTTAAAAATTTTATACAATTTTTTTGAGGTTTTGTATTTTATACTATTTCCATCTATTCAAACTATATAAAACAATGTTGTTTGTAAAGGGCATGTTTTTTCTCTTCATTTTTTTTTGATTTATCGTTATAATAAAACTAGGGTGATAGAATGAATAAAGTTGTAATTGTAGGGTGTGGTAATGTAGGAATGAGTTATGCCTATGCTTTACTGAATCAAAAAAATAGTGTTAATGAACTTGTTCTCATCGACATTAATAAAGAAAGAACGATAGGGGAAGCCATGGATTTAAACCATTGCTTGGCCGTGGGGCCCAATAAGATGAAAATTAAAGCGGGAGATTATAGCGATTGCAAAGAGGCGACTTTGGTTTGTATTGCAGCAGGGGCCAATCAAAAGCCAGGAGAGACGCGAATGGATTTAATCCATAAAAATAGCGCTATTTTTAAAGAAATTGTGGGTAGTGTCATGGCGTCTGGATTTGATGGTATTTTTCTTATCGCTACCAATCCGCTTGATGTAATGGCGTATCTAACATGGAAGTATTCTGGTTTAAATCCCAAAAAGATTATTGGAACGGGAACAAGTTTGGATACAGCTCGACTTCGCTTCTTAATTGGAGACAAACTAAATATTCATCCCAAAAATATTCATGCTTATGTCATTGGCGAGCATGGGGATTCTGAACTGGTTCCATGGAGCAATGTCAATATTGGCTTACAAAATATTTATGCGTTTTTAAAGCAAGAGGATTGCTTAAAAATCGAAGAGGATGTTCGTAATGCAGCTTATGAAATCATTAATAAAAAAGGAGCAACATATTATGGAATTGGCATGTGTTTACTTCGTATTACCAATGCCATTTTCAATGATGAAAACTCCATTCTTACCGTGTCTTCTTACGACAAGGAAAATAATATTTTTGTCGGTCTTCCTACCATTTTAAATAAAGAGGGGGCAACACAAAAAATATTTGTCCATTTAAATGAAGAGGAAACACAGAAATTGCAACATTCGATTGATTGTATCAAAGAAGCCATTTCTTCTTTAGAAACATAAAAGCTTAAGGGTCACCTAAGCTCTTTTATTTATGATATGATTCATTGTTTTCTATTTTAAACGAACGATAGATTTGTTCTAGGAGTAAAACGCGAAATAACTGGTGAGGAAACGTCATCTTAGAGAAAGAAAGATGGAAATTACTCCGTTGGATAACTTCTTCACTTAATCCATCGGACCCACCAATCACAAAAGTAATACAACTAAATTTCATTTTGTTTTGCTCAACTACTTTAGAAAGTTCAACAGAAGTTAGCATTTCTCCTTCAATTTCTAGAGTAATGACATAGTCTTTTTCTTTGATGTGTTTTAAGAGAAGTTCTCCTTCTTTTTGTTTGTTTATATTGGAGCAAATAGCAAAATCTGCCACCTCTATTATTTCTAACTTTGTATATTTAGATAATCTCTTTTCGTATTCCAATAAGGCATCTCTTATAAATTTTTCTTTTATTTTTCCAACACAAAGAACTTTTATCATAAGGAAATACACTCCGTTTTTTCATACTGGCTAGAGACAATCACTTCTTTAAAAGAAATGTTATGTTCTTCTAAAATACCATATAAGGTAGAAAGGGCAAGAGAGGCTGTATTGTTTTCTTCACTTAAATGAGCCAAAATAATTTTCTTCGTATCCTCTCCAATAAAATTAGCCAAATAGTTAGAAGAATCCATATTGGATAAATGGCCTCGATCACTTAATACCCTTCGTCTTAGTTGATAAGGGTATCTTCCCTTTAGAAGCATTTCAACATCATGATTGCTTTCCATAATATAGACACTTCTATTCTTTAAAGTTTCAAAGTATTTCTGGTTGATAAATCCTGTATCTGTCATATAGACGACTGAATTTTTTCCTTCTTCCACAATATAAGCATTGGAATCACTTGCATCATGAGAAGTTTTAAGAACATGAATAGTCACTCCTTGTAAAGTAAAATCTCCATCAATAATCACATAATCAAAAGAGGGAAGTTCTTCTTTTAAATCCACTAACATTTTTTCTGTTAGATATAAAGTTGGATGGTATTTCTTTAAGAATACCTTAAGTCCCTTAATATGGTCTGAATGGGTATGTGTTATCAAAATAGCCTCAATACTAGAAGGTTCCACTTCTAATTCCTTTAATCGTTCTTCCACATACGTACATGTTGGTCCTAAATCAATCAAAAGATTGATTTTCTCTGTTTTGATAAAGGTGACATTGCCTTTCGATCCACTAGCAAGAACACAGACTTCCACTAAGGTTCCTCCTTGTTAATGAAATTTAAGAAGGTCGAAGTATTTCTCTTAAAAATTAAATCAATCGTGGTCGTCGGTCCATTACGGTGTTTTCGAATAATAAATTCACTTTTGCTTGTGGCCTCATCAATCGCTGCATCTTTGTTATAATAGTCATCTCTATATAAGAAAGCTACGATATCGGCATCCTGTTCAATCGAACCCGACTCTCTTAAATCACTTAGAATAGGTCGTTTATCGTCACGTGACTCTACACTACGAGATAATTGGGCTAAAGCAATAATAGGGATTTTAAGTTCCATGGCAAGCGTTTTTAAAGAACGAGAGATTTCTGAAATTTCCAGTTGTCGATTTCCTTGCGTTTTATTAGAGCCACTAATGAGTTGCAAATAGTCGATGATAATAATGCCTAAATTTTCTTCACTAGCAAGGCGTCTACACTTTGCACGAATTTCTCCTATCGTAATTCCCGGGGTATCATCAATAAAGATTTTGGTATCGGCAAGACGAGATATCGCTTCGTTAATTCTTTTCCAATCATTGTGTTCTAACCTTCCCGAAGATAATTTAGAGCCTTCAATTTGCCCAATACTAGAAAGCATACGAAAAGCAAGCTGTTCGGCACCCATTTCTAAGTTGAATAGAGCCACAGTTTTATCCGTATTGATGGCTACATTGGTGGCAATGTTTAAAGCGAGGGCGGTTTTTCCCATCGAAGGACGAGCGGCGATAATGATAAGTTCATTTTCATGTAAACCAGATGTAATTTTATCCAAATCATAAAATCCTGTCGGTACTCCTGTGATTTCTCCCTTTGTTTGTGATAATTTCTCCAAATTCATTTGGGCTTTGTAAAGTACATCGGCAATGTTTTGAAATTCAGAACCACTTCTAGCTTTGCTGATATTCATTAAATTTTTTTCTGATTTGTCAATCAGTTCATCAAGAGTATCATTCCAATTGTAACTATCTGTTTCAATGGATAAAGCAGCTTCAATGAGGCGTCTTCTCACAAACTTTTCTTCTACAATTTTAATGTATTCTTCTACATTCGCGGCACTGGGAACGGACGTAATAATATCACTTAAATATTCTACACCGCCAATGCTTGCTAATTCTTTTTTGTTTTCAAGCTCACTGGTTACAATCGTTACATCAATCGGAACACCTTCTTCTTTTAAGGCCACGATGGTTCTAAAAATTTTAGCATGCTTGTCCAAATAAAAAACGTCCGCATTTAATCGCTCTACCACTTTTTCACAGGCCTTTTTGGACATAAACATCGCACCAATGACAGATTGTTCGGCTGCAATATCATGAGGCATTTCTTTGTTCATAGTTTCACTTCCCTTGTACTTGTACTTTGACGGTTGCGATTACTTCCTTATGAAGCTCAATTTGAATGTTATGAAATCCAAGTGTTGTAATCGGTACATTTACTTTGATTTTCGTTTTGTCAATCGCATATCCCAAACGATTTAATTCCTCTCTCACTTGTTTCACGGAAATGGTTCCAAACATTTTGTCCTGCCCTCCCGTTTTCACAACAAATTGGAGTGTTTCTTTTTCTAGTTTTTGTTTTAAGGACTCCATATCTTTAATGAGCAAAGATTCTTCCAATTGTTCGGTTTGTCTTTGTTTTTCAAAATTTTTTAAATTGCTTGGGTTGGCGGCAATGGCATATCCATTTTTAATTAAAAAGTTCATCGCATACCCATCTTTTACTTCTTTGACTTCATTCTTTTTTCCCTGTCCTTTGACATCTTTTACAAAAATAACTTTCATATTCTCCCTACTTTCTATTGGTTTTTCTTTTCTCTATATTTATTGGCCAGCTGTTTTATTTTATTCATTCTATGGTATAATCCTGATTTGGTAAGAAGGGTCCCTGTTTCCACACTGATGATTTCACTCAGTTCAAGTAAGGAAGCTTCTGGATATTTTTTTCGGTAAATTGCTGCTTCTTTGAGTTTATCATCCATGAGAGGGAAAGCATCCATTTCTTCTAAAAATTCAATATCCATCACTTGTTTAGTGGCGGTTTCAATCATTTTATCTACATTGGCTTGCTCGCAATTGTTTAAACGATTGGTCATATTTTTATGGTCCCTGTAAATACGAATATCTTCGTAATAAAATAACGAAGAGGTGGCTCCAATCATTCTTAAAAAATCGCCAATTTTTTCGGCTTCTTTTAAATAAAGCATGTATTTCGAATCTCGCATTAAAACTTTACTGTTTAAGTCAAAATCATTAAACAACCTTTGCAAAAAGGAGGCATATTCTTTGGTATCAACGAGAAATTCCAAATGGTACCTTGATTTTTTAGGGTCATTGATGCTTCCACAAGATAGAAATACACCTCTAATATAAGCTCTTTTTAAAGATTCATCATCGTATAAATAAGATTTAGGAAGG
Source organism: uncultured Bacillota bacterium (assembly GCA_947246355.1). Taxonomy (GTDB): domain Bacteria; phylum Bacillota_I; class Bacilli_A; order RF39; family UBA660; genus CATOJL01. The sequence continues at coordinate 13,661 of CAMXQX010000028.1, forward strand.
GTATCTTTTAGGCATAAGTCATTTACAATCGAAGATGTATTTTTCTTAGTTTCCAAAATATAAAGATAATTTTTATTAAAATTATAACCCCGTCGTACTGTAATTTTACAAGTCACTTTATAGTTTTTTTTCAAAAGATGAAATATTCTTCGAGCAACACTCGCATTTTCTGTCGTAATTTTCATATTATCTTCTTCTAGTGTACTACTATTGCGAAGAAGAGCAGATAGCTCGGTCACATTTTCAATATCTAATGTTTCTAATTTGCTGACTTCATTTTTGACTTCACTTGTAAATGACATACTATCCCTCCCTCCCTTATAGTAAATAACTAAATATATCTAAAGAAACGCGGTCCACATCATGACGAATGACATTGTTTTCTATTTTAACATAATCGGAGGCAATTATCTTTACTTTTTGCATATTTTTTCTATCTAGTGCCACAATATCTTTTTGTTCTTTTGTTTCATAACGAGTTAAAATCTCTTTTTTTATTTTTCCTTTGTTGGCAAGGACAACATCTATTTTCCTTTTTCCTAAGTATTCATTTAATTTTTGGACATGATGACTTACTTTAAAACCATCAGTTTCACCTGGTTGGGTCATCATATTGCATACATACATGATTTTAGCAGAACTTTTGTCTATTGTGTCCCTTATTTCTTTAGGAATTAGGTTGGGAATAATGCTTGTATATAAACTTCCCATGCTTAGAAGAATTAAGTCAGCTTCTTTGATACTTGTAAGTACTTTTTCATTGATTTTTGGTTCTTGTTTGTAGTAGACTCTTTCAATAACTTTCGAGGATTCTGTAATATGATGCTCACCCTCAATAATTGAATGGTCTGTCATTTCTGCCATTAGGGTTACATTCTCTTCAGTAAGAGGAAGAACTTTTCCTTTTAATTTTAAAACCGTTCCAATCTGTTCTATCCCATCTGACATGTTTTTACTGATATTGCAAAGGGCAGTAAGTAACAAATTTCCAACTGCATGTCCTTTTAAATCACTGGTTCCTTCAAAACGATAATCCAATAGTTGTTCGAAGAGTGGTTCCGTTTCTGATAGAGCAATGATGACTTGCCTGATATCTCCTACTGCTGGAATTTGAAATTCTTCCCTAAGACGCCCTGTACTTCTTCCATCATCACATACGGAAACGACGGCCGTAATCGAAACAGGAAATTTTTTAAGACCTCTAAGGAGAGTGGACATACCTGTCCCTCCACCTAAAACAACTACTTTTTTGTCCATGTTTATCACCTATTTCATTATACTACACTTCTCCTTTTTAGAAAACAAAAAAAGCACCTCTGTGCCTTTACTTTGTACAATTACTCGTTGTAGGAAAATAGGTATATTTGTATTCCCCATTTTCATTTTTTACTTGAATAGAACTCATTTGCTCTGCTAGTTTTTTATCAGTTTTAGGGTTAGTAAGTGTACTTTTTATCCAACCACCTCGAATTAAATTTTCTGTTGCAATACAAATAGTTTTCCCATTTTCTTTTAAAGTGACAACATCGGCTGCATTGGGATTAGAATTAATATACGACTCTGCAGCTAAAAATATATTTTGTTTAAATTGTGTATAATTATTTTCTTCGATTCCTGCGAATTGCTTGGCGATAGAAGGAACAGCCACAAGCAAAATCGCAGCCATGAGTGCTAAAACAGCTAGAAGTTCAACCAGCGTATACCCTTTTTTATTCATATTTCGTTCCTCCTATTTTACTATCCAAATTATACTATAAACGAAACTGACTGTCAACGAAGAACATATTTAGAATATAATGAATTAGGTGATGCTATGGGAATTATTAAACATACTTCCAAGGAAAGGGATTTGCTAGCACGACTTATGCGAGCAGAAGCAGTTGGTGAAGGGGATTTAGGCATGTTGATGGTTGGAAATGTAACATTAAATCGTGCTTTGGCCACTTGTCTTACTTTTAAAAATATCCGTACTCTATCAGAGGCCATTTATCAAAATCCAGGCGGATTTGCTGGGGTCAATAGTTCTTTATTCTTTTCCAATCCAACTACAAAGGAAAAGGAACTAGCAGACCGAATTTTAAGAGGAGAATACTATCATCCTGCTACACACGCTTTATGGTTTTATGCACCTCCAGGAAGTGATACTTGTAAGGCAACTTGGTGGGATCAACGCTTAACAGGAAGATACAAAAGTCATTGTTTTTATGAGCCTGATGCTGGAGTATGTGTAGAAATCCATTAAAACTAGGAAAATTCCTAGTTTTTAAATGCTTTAAATATAAAAGCCAATTAATAAACGCAACCATTTCTCTAATTGAAAAGATAGATTCTTACTGCAATATTATCATGTTATAACGTTTTTGCAAAAAAGAAAGAATCTCCCCTTTCCATGATGAAAATAGATAAGTCCATTTAAAAAAACATAGTTCTAAAACACTTCTTTTGTATATGAACCTCCAAATAATCCTTAATACCATCGAAGATAACATAGTTCTAAAACATATCATTTATAGTACTACTTGTGTTACCAGTTTTAATACCATTTAAGATAACATAGTTCTAAAACATTTCCGTTTCCGTATTTTCTCTTGGATACGTTTTAATACCATTTAAGATAACATAGTTCTAAAACATATTGTGTGTTGGTAAATTGTCATGCATAGTTTTAATACCATTTAAGATAACATAGTTCTAAAACATATTGTGTGTTGGTAAAT
>CAMXQX010000029.1 GCA_947246355.1 uncultured Bacillota bacterium
AAAGGTTTTCCTTTGTTGTTATCTAACTACTGACATTTTCTCGAAAATTTGACAGCAAATTATTCCAAATTTGTATCTGTTTTTAACAGTTTTTCTCTTTTTGAAGTCTATTCTTTATTTGAATAATTATAAAGAAAATAAACGAGTAAAATCTTTTCTACTGGTTGGGTTACCCTTCCTATCTATTTTTTATTGATACATATTGTTTTTTTCACTACCTTTTAATAAATTTTTAAAATCTTTCTCATCTTTACGCAACAAGACATCTATCCTATTAAATTGATGAATAATTTCCACATCGGATGCAGAAATACAATTGATTGCTATTCCAAACTTATTATCAAAACTATTATTCACTTTATTTAAAACATCCTGTTTATTGTCGCCAATTAAATATATATCAACAGTACAATTTTCATATTCATATATATTTAATTCTTTTTTATAATTGCTTATTATATTTTCTAAATCAATATCTACTATTTGGTCTTTTGTCACATAAAATTCAAATTCGATTGAACCAATGTTAAAGCATATGTCTCCTTTATTTTCGACGGATATTACTGGCATATAGTATTTTTGTTTATAATAGTTACCATTTCGGTTTATGAAATGATTATTGTATGATTTAAAAGTTGTCTCATAGCCCAAATCATTCATTTTTTTATTCAATTTTTCAGCCCTGTCATATATGCCATTTAAAGTATTATGCATTTGTAAAATATCCATATTTTATCACCTATTCACTTATTTATATTCATTTTATCATATATATTTTTTTAGCAGGCCATGCATTGAATCTTTCCGCCTAAAATTTATTATACTAAAATGAAAAATACAAAAAAGATAGCTTTCACTATCTTTTAACACCAATTTTTGGTTCTTGCTTGGCGAATGGATGAACCTACATTTCTTCCTAAATCAAGTAGGAATGCTGCCGCTTTTACAACAGCATTAATAATGGATGAAAGCGAACTTGTCGCTCCACCACGGATTTGTTTTTGTTCCTCTACTGTTATTTGTTGCATGAAAGTGGCCTCATATAGCCGTCCACAGCGCCAATCACAAAAGTAATGAAAGAAGCAATACCAATCCATAGTGCCTTGGCACTAAAACCGCCTCTTATCTCTTTTAATTCATTATCATTTAGTGTTCTCATATTCTACCTCCTAAAAAATTGACATGATGACAAGTTTAATAATTTTTCTCAATATTCTCTTAAACATAACTTTTTTCTTCCTTTCCATTTTTTTAATTGTCCATGCGATGTAAATGTATAAACAATCGGAAATAAATCAACTAAATTATAGCGATGAGAAATAACAAAAATCATTTTATCCCTATACTTCCTTAAAATATTCATCATTATTTCTTTTTCCTCCACTTGATCTAATCGATTTAAAGCTTCATCTAAAACGAGTAAATCAAAATTTCCTACCAAAGCACGCGCTAAAATAATCTTCTGCTTCTCACCCGATGATAAATTTTCTCCTCCCTCTAGTAATGAAAAATACTTATGCTCCTCCATAATTGCATCCACATGAGTAAGAGATAAAATTTCTTCTAACCGAGAAGGCTCTATGTCTCGCTTTAGTAAAATATTTTCCAAAATAGATGTGGTATAAATGGTTGCCTCCGCCGATACGTAACAACCTTTTACCTTCAAAGAATTTGGACATTCTTCAATAAAACGATTTTTTGCTTTATAATCTCCTATAATCATATGAGCTAGTGTACTTTTTCCTATTCCACTTTTTCCAAGAAGTAAAACAGGATGCTGGTTGTTTATTTGCAAAGAAACATTTTTAATATTTCCAAAATAAGGATGTTTTTCATTTTTTAAAACAATTTCCCTCGCTGATATCATAGCCTCTCTTTCTACCTGTTCTACCATATTTTCTATACCCCATTTTATCTCTTCCTTTTCAATATATAATGTTGAAAATCCTTGAAGAAAAGTTTTCATTTTTTCAAAAAAGTAGAGAAAAAACAAAATATTTTCTAAAGCAATAGGACTAGAAGATAGAGTAGATAAAAAATAACGAAAAAGTAGTAGCTGCCCTATATGAATGGCCATTTCTTCTAGAGTGCTATATCTAAGATACAATGTCTGTGTTTTTCTTCTTTTATTAGAATATAGCATTTCCTGTTTTTCCTGTCGTTTTAACATGGTATCTAAAAGTTGCATTTCACAAATCGAGGGTACGCTTTCTATCACTTCCTTCTCTTCTCTTTTATAAAGACTCATCTCCTCTTTTAACTCTAAAAAAAGCATTCTTTTCTTCTTGCCAATCAAAATTAGAATAAAAAGTTCAAATAAAACAAACAGGAAATAAAAAGAAGAATCTTTTTGATATGCTAAGAAAAAAATGCTCAGTCCTAAAAAAGGTAGAACTTCTAAAAGTAGAAAAAACAATAGTTGAAAGAGATAATTTAAAATATTTTCTAAATTTTCCAGTTTCAAAAAAAGCTCGGTACTGTTTTTCATTTTCACCTCATGGTAAGGAAGAGAAAATAGCCAATCATAAAACTTTTGTTTCAAACAAATATAAATTTTCTCATTACAAACCAGCAACTTTTTCTTACCAATATAATCCCATATACCCTTTAAAAAAAATAGAAGTAGAAAAAAGACAGTAAAATTTTGTAGAAGATGTATGTTTTGTTTTTTAAAAAGTGTAAGTAAAAAATAAAGCGAAGAAAGACAAAGCATTTCCAATATAAACATTACGAAAGAATAAAGGCCTATTTTGAATACATCCCTTTTCCAAGACTGTAATGTTTTAAAAAGCCATACCCAAATACGTTCTTGCTTTCGCTTTTCCATTTGTATGGGATATAAAACCAAAATAGACTGCAAATACATTTTTTGAAAAAGCTCCATCGTTATTTTTTTATTTTTTCCATCCTTTGGATCAGCGATAAAGACAACATTCTTTTTCATTTTATAAACAACAATATAATGGTAATATTTTTCTTCGACTAAAACATGTGCTATAAAGGGAGATGGAAAACTTTCTTTTAAAAGAGAGATTTCCACATGATAAGCATTTGCGTCAAAACCAAGACGACTGGCTGCTTCTTTCAAATTGAAAAGAGTCGTTCCTTCTTTATTTGTCTTACAAAGTTTTTTAATTGTCTCTAATTTCTCATAACCTCCATAATACTTTAAAAGCATATAAAGACATGTTGGTCCACAGTCCTCTATACTTGTTTGTCTCACTGCTTTCAATTGCATATTCTCACCTCCTCACCTTTAACATAGAAAAACAATATAAAAATTCCTTTTAAAAATGAAAAAAAATAACATTTCAGTTATTTTTATAAATACGAACCATTTTCGTTCCATATTTTCTTTCTTTCCATAAAGAGTAAGAAGAAGTAAATTCTTCTGTTTCATATTCACAAACAAGAATTCCTTGTTTTTTTAATAAGCCTCTTTTTTCGATGACTTCTATAGAAGGAGCAAGCAGATTTTTTTGATAAGGGGGATCGAGTAGAATAAGGTCAAATGCCTTATCTGTACTTTTTAAAAAGGTTAAAAAATCCATCTCACGGATTGTTACCCCTTTCATATCTCTTGCATTTTCATAAATGGTTTTACACGCTATTTTATTATTATCCACAAATATACAAGAAGCTGCCCCTAAAGATAGAGCCTCAATTCCAAGAGAACCACTTCCCCCAAACAAATCCAAAACATTTTTATCTAAAATATTTTGCTGCAGCATTGCAAATATACTCTCTTTGACGCGATCCATCGTAGGTCTTGTCCCCTCCATCGTAAATCCGTCTAACTTTCTACCTTTATATTTTCCACCAATGACTCGCAAAAGTATCGCCTCTTCTTTATTTTACCACATTATCTTAAAGATGACATCACATTTTCTAAAAGTTCTAATGTTTTCATAGCAGAAGAGATACGATCCGTTAAACGAAGAGAATACGCTTCCTTGACTGTATTTTCAAAATTTTTAAAATAACTAGGATTACGATTTAAGTATTTATACCACTGGGAATTTTGTCTTAAATACTTTACATAATTGGGATTACTTTTTATTTTGTATTGTGTTTCTAAAGTCATTAATCCTCAAAATGTTTATAAAGCGGTCTTGGTTTATAGGAAGTTGTTTTGGCCTCACTCGTCGGCGTTCCCCCCAAATCTTGTAAAACCCCAATCACCCTTTGAACACTATTAATTCCCTCTTCTACCTTACTCAAATCAGCTGTTTTTAACCACGTTAAAATATCTGTAAATCCTAAAGCTTGGGTTGCGGTTTGCTGCACCGCCTCTTCCTTAGGCTTTTGAATATACTCCTTCCATACCTCCTCTTTTTCCCCATACAAATCATATATTTCATAAAATTTTTGCCAAGTCATACTGCCTTCTTTAACATATTTTAAAAGGCCTGGATTTTTACTTACAAAATTTTTAAAGTCTGCAATCATTCTACCACCTATTTCATTATATGTGTTTTTTACCTATGGTTTCCAATTTTTTTAATTCTTGAGAAAGCCAAAAACATTTATTTTCAACAAAGGCACAAACAAGAATATGTTCACTATATATTTGTAAGATGTGATAAATGGCAGGTAGAGTCGCATCCGTTTTAATAACTATATTGGCATAATGAAGTTCTAATGTTGTATTCTCATAGAAAGATAACATCTTAAATGTATTTTTTTTAACCTTTATAGCTGGAACTTTTTCAATAATGTAATTTGATAAAAGTTTTACATGAATTGGGATACAAAGTTGTTGATATACGGATAATCCGTAATTAAAATTCCTACAATTCAAATGATATAATTTTTCCAAAAAAACATATAAAGTTTTCGGATTTTTACTATAAGTTTTAAATATGGCATCTTGAACTACAAATAAATGGTATGTATACATAAACTCACCCATTTTATTATAAAAAAAATAGTAAAATTTTTCTGTCGAAAAAAAGGAATTCTAATTCCTTTTGATAAAATATTTGGTTAAATAGAAAAGCAAACAGCAAAATAAGAAGACAAGCGCCCACACGAAAATGTCATATAAAAGACCTGTTGCATATTTTGCAATGATAGAAAGTAAGGAAGAGGGAATATAGGTGTTCACAAACGTGGCGATGGCTTTCATACCTATATGATTGGCTATAAAATGAACAATATGAAAAAATATTTCAACAATACAAACAAAGTAGACAACATTTTTAAAATCTTTAAAGAAAAAGGCAACAGCAACAATTAAAATTAAAAATACGATTAAATCCATACATCCTCCACCTATCTTATACTATTATATAAAAAAATAGTCGAAATTTCAAGGCCTTTTATATCATCTCTGCCTTTAAATTCGGATTTTTAAGGGCTTCTAGTAAGCAATCAATTTCTTCTTTTGTATTATAGAGTCCAAAGGAAATACGAACGGTATTTTTAACTCCTATTTCTTCTTTTAAAATCTTAGCACAATGGTTTCCCGCTCTGACACAAATACGATAGTTATTTAAATAAATCGCCAAGTCTTGTGCAAAAACCCCATCCATATTAAAGGCAATAATGGCACTTTCGGCTTCTTTATTATAAATGGTAATTGTATCTATCTCTTGCAATCTTTGCACAGCATATTGTTTCAATTCCCGCTCGTGTTTTTTTATCTCGTCAAAACCAATAGACGTCATATAATCTAGTACGCTTCCAAAAGCAATCACACCTGCAATATTAGGCGTTCCTGCTTCTAACATACTTGGTAGGTCATGGTAAACTCGAACCCCATCCTTTGAAAAAGATGTATTCATACCCCCACCAAAAATAATTGGTCGAATTTGGGTTAAATGCTCCATTTTCCCATACAAGACACCTACACCCGTTGGACCATAAAGTTTATGGGCTGAAAAAGCAAAAAAATCCACATCCAAATCTTGAACATCTACTTTTTCATGGGCGACACTTTGCGCTCCATCCGCCACCACAAGAATGCCTCTTTCATGTGCATACTGACAAATTTCTTTTAAAGGTCGAACGTCTCCAATGACATTGGTAATATGGGCAAGAGAAATTACTTTTGTTTTTTCTGTAATACTTTTTTTCACATTTTCTAAAGTCACTTGATGGTTTTCTAGAGGAATATAAGCAACTTGAATACCAATTTCATCTTGTAGTTCAAACCAAGGAAGTACATTCGATGCATGCTCTGCTACTGTGATCAAAACCTCATCATCCTTTTTTAAATTCCATTTAAAATAACCAAAAATGATTTTATTTAAAGAATCTGTTGCACCACTTGTAAAAATAATCTCCTCTCGTCTTTTGGCATTGATAAAATTTTGCACTTTTTCTCTTGCTCCTTCATACATCGCATCAACCTTTAAACTTAAATCATAGTCACCCCTATGCGCATTACAGCTGTAGTGATCATAATAATCACTTAAAGCTTCCTTTAAAACATTGGGTTTTAAAGCTGTTGCACCATTATCGAAATAAATGACATTGTCTTTTAAAAGAGCAAAATCTTCCCGATTCATAACTCACCTCCAATACTTTTTAATATATGCATCTATGTTATAAAAATCTCCTTTTAAAAAACCTTTCATATAAAGTTTTTTCGCTTGTGCTTCTGTGAATCCTCGTGTCTTCATATAGTAAAGCATTTGCGAGTCCACCGTTCCCATGATAGCACTATGACTGGCCTCTACATCATTTTCCTCGATTAAAAGGATGGGTTTAATAATAGATTCTTTCTCATTTTGTTTTATAATTGTACTATTTTGTTTCGCAACACAACCTTTTATTTTATTATAAATCATGGTTGTAACATGTAACTTTACCATTCCTTTCTCTATCGTTACAAGCTTATTTTCAATTTGACTTTTTGTTTTTGGAAAATGATGATAAACAAGTAGATCTAGTGTACTGGTATTTTTGAAAATTCCTTTTACAGAAGAATGGATCTGTGCTCCTTCTCCATTTAAATAAAAAAGGGTTAATTCGCGCGTCCAGCCTCCATCATAAAATTTAGAAACATGTGTGTTGGTATTTTCATAGAGAAAGAACTTTGTTTGAATTTTTGTGTTTTTCGCTTTTTTTTCTTCAAACAAAGAAAAAGAAACATGAGGATTTACAGTTACACGAATGTCTATTTTTATCTCTTTTGATTTACTATAACATATAAGTAAGGACGTATCCTTTAAAACCTCAATATTCATCTTCACAATATCATAAAAATCCAACTTATCGGACAATGCTATTTCTAAAGCTCCATCTTCTTTTTTTAATACAATCGAGTCCTTACTTACCATTATTATATTCGAAAAATCTTTTTTCTGCTGCATCATAAATCACGCTTTCTTAAATTTTTCATATCCATTTTTTTCAATAAATTCTACAAGGGTAGCATCCCCTGTTTTTTTTATTTCGCCATCCACCAATACATGAACAAAATTAGGCCTAATATAGTCCAAAAGTCGCTTATAATGGGTTATAAAGAGAAGTCCTGCTTGCTGTTGCTCTTTATAGGAACAAATATGTTCCCCTATTGTTTTTAAGCTATCTATATCCAGTCCTGCATCAATTTCGTCCAAAATAGCAATCGTTGGTTGCAATAGATACATACTTAAAATTTCCATTTTCTTTTTTTCTCCACCAGAAAATCCATCATTGAATGAACGATTTAAAAATTCCTTTTGTATTCCCAATTTTTGCATATAAACCTCAACTTGACGGGCAAAAGATAAGAGTCTAAATTTTTCTCCCTCTTTTAAAGAAACAGACGCTTTCAAAAAATCCGCTGTGGTGAGGCCCTCTATTTCTGGAGGAGTTTGAAACGATAAAAAAAGCCCTTTTTTGGCGCGTTCTTCCACTGCCATATGCGTAATATCTTCCCCATCTAAAAGGATTTTTCCCTTCGTCACTTCGTAGTTTGGATTTCCCATTATCACATGGGATAAAGTGGATTTCCCAACACCATTAGGACCCATGAGTACATGAACCTCTCCACTTTTTATTGTTAAATTAATTCCTTTTAATATTTCTCTTCCCTCTATTTTTACATATAAATTTTTAATTTCTAGTGTATGCATACATTCCCTCCAATAGTTCTATTTTAACACAATAATGCTCCTTTTGTATAAATTTATTTTGTTTTACCAATATAAAATAGAATATTCGCAGATATTCACGAAAAAAAGGGTTTTACTCTTTTTTATTTTTTTGGTATAATACTTATCACGAGGAGGAAAAAAAATGGAATGTATTTTGTGCAAAATCGCAAAAGGGGAAGTGGATTCCTATGTTATCTATGAAGATGAAATCGTCAAAGCGGTTTTAGAGGCGAGTCCGCTTGCAAATGGGCATACCCTGATTTTACCAAAAAAACACTACAAAGATTTAGATGATATTGATGAAAAAACCATTACCCACGTCATGATGGTTGCTAAAAAAGTAAAAAAAATAATAGAAGAACGTCTTTCCCCTACTGGAATTACTTTGATACAAAATAATGGAGAGGTGCAAGAGTTCAACCATTTTCACTTGCATATAAAACCAATTTATGAAAAAGGAACTAGAAAAAAGAAACCAGAACAGGTGTATGAAGAATTGATGAAATAAAACGAGAACTACTAAATTCTCGTTTTATTGTCTTTTATTTTTTCTTTTGTTTTTTTATCCTTTTCTATATAGGCACATACTTCTTCGTAAGTGATTTTACCTGCCTTTTGATCTTCTAAGAAACCCTTTTCCTGATTTTCTAAATAAAACCAAACCATTTCTTTTAAATAACCATAGTTACAAGAGGAAAAAAGATCCGCTGCTAAAGTAGGCATGTCTTCTTCTTCCAAATACTGTATTACTTCTTCGATTTCTTCTTTCGTATACAAAGCAAGTTCCATTTGTAATGTACTTGCATATTTTAAATAAGCATAATGAAATAGTGCCATTTCTTCAATATTGCCCACATAATTGTCATAATCGTACAAAGATAGATTTTTTAAAAAACCACATATTTCCTCTACAACAGCATCTTTGACTAAGTGAGGGGCCTCCTCTCCCATCACTCGTTCGTATTTTCGCAGTTGTTCCTTAAAATGGTAGATATAATCTTTTGGCTCTATAAATCGATTGTAAATCTGCTCTTCCTCCATAAAGGTTGGATTTATCTTTAGAATATTTTCTTTATCCTCTTCTTCTAAATAGTGATATAGATGAGTTCTTCCTAAAAAAGATAATCCTTCTACTTTAAGAGAGGCTTTCATCATTTCTTCTAGAAGAAATGATGTAGCTAATATTTCAGCTACTAAATCATCAAAATTATGAATATCTACACAAAGGGTTAAAAGTTCAAATTCCTCTATATCCAAGGCAACTTCCTTTTTCTTAGCATTCATTACCATATAAAAGTCTGTATAATAAGTCAGTAACTCCAAAGTGGTAAAAAAAGAAAAGTAGGGATTAGAAATATCATCAAGTCTCTGATAAAAACTTGGCTCATAATCCCTTAAGGCACAATCCAAGTCGTAGCCACCATTTAAAGCAATTTTCTTAAGCCTTTTTCTATATTTTTCTAAAATGGTTTCATTGGGTTTCATCATAATAATGTCCTTCTTTCATTCGTTTTATTTTCTCTTTTATGGTTTCTTGTTCCGTTAAGCCCTTCTCTTTTTCTTCTAATTCCTCTATACTATTTTGCTGTCTTCGAATAGAAAGATGCGTATGTAAAATTTCCCTTAAATAATGAGATTCTTCTAAAGCATGATGCATAATATCTTCAATTTCGTTTTGTTCGAAGAAATAAACTCTGTCTGTTTTTTCAAATACCATCTTTTTTACATAATCTGATTTATACACCTTAACGTGAGAAAGCCATTCCTTCGACCATATATAATCTCGAAGAGAAAGTTGTAAAATATTTTTACAAGCATTGCTTCTGTCATAAAAATAAAGACTCTGTATAAAACTGGCAATTTGTTCTTCTATTCTTTCATCAAAATAAAGCAGTTTCTCTTCCTCATAAAAGGATTTAATATCCGATGTATATTGATAATAATCTTCTAAAGTTACTTCTCTATCATAAATATCGATTTCCTCTTGGAAGGTAGGACATATTTTTAATAAGGTATCTCTCTTTTCTTTGGATAAGGATTTGACTTGAGCCAATTTTTCTAAAGCACTGGCATTTGTCCAAGAAAATGTCGCCTCCATAGCTGATGCAAATATATCCTTGTTTTTGATAAACATAGTATGTATATCTCTAAATTGACAAATTCCATCAACCCAAGGAAGTAAAAGTAGGCTCTCTTCCGTTATCGTTTGTGTACAAAGCTGATAGTAAAGTTTTTTATATAAATCCATAAATAGAACTTGTTCCACCATCCTATAATAATTTTGTTCTCCTAAAGACATCTGATTTAAATCAAGAGGAAGAGCAAAAATCATTTCTCCCCCCCCTGTTCAAATTCTTCTAAATGATCTCGTATATCTTGATTTCTATTTTCCATGTGCAGTCCCCCTAGTGCGATTTATTATAGCACACAAACAAACAAACAAAAAGAAACTATTTTAAAGCTTCTTTCCTCGATAAGTTTAATCTACCTTTTTTATCAAATCCTAATGATTTTACTAAAATTTCGTCTCCTACTTTGACAATATCACTTGGTTTTTCTACTCGTTCATTCGCTAAATGCGATACATGTACAAGGCCCTCACAACCTGGCCATAATTCCACAAAGCATCCAAAATCTTCTACTTTGACCACTTTTCCTTTATAGATAACTCCCTCTTCCACTTCTTTAACAATGTCTTCAATCATTTTTTTTGTTTTTTCAATGATTTCTTTATCCGTGTGATAAATGATGACTCTACCATCATCTTCCAAATCAACTTTGACAGAATTTACATCTTGTACAGTTTGGGTTCCAGAGGCTTCCAAAATGATTTTGGTAATCATTTCTCCTCCTTTACCAATCACATCTTTGATTTTTTCTGGATCAATCATAAATGTTACCGTTTTTGGAGCATATTTTGATACTTCTGCTCTAGGTTTATCGATTACTTCTTCCATCACATCTAGAATTTGCAATCTTGCTTTTTTAGCTTGCTCTAAGGCTTCTTTTAAGATTTCTTTATTGATTCCTTTAATTTTAATATCCATCTGTAAGGAACAAATTCCCTCTCTTGTTCCACCTACTTTAAAGTCCATATCCCCTAAATGGTCTTCCATGCCTTGAATATCGGTTAAAATGGTATATTCTTTTTCATCTTTCGAAGTAATTAAGCCCATGGCAATTCCAGCAACGGGTGCTTTGATAGGAACGCCTGCTGCCATCAGGCTCATACACCCTGCACAAATGGTGGCTTGGCTGGAAGAACCATTAGATTCTAAGATTTCAGATACAACACGGACGGTATATGGAAATTCCTCTTCACTTGGCATGACTTGTTTTAAACAGCGCTCCCCTAAAGCACCGTGTCCAATTTCTCTTCGACCAGGAGAACCATATCTTCCCGTTTCTCCGACCGAAAATTGTGGAAAATTGTAGTGTAACATAAAGTGTTTTTCGGCTTCCAAACTAATACCGTCCAATACTTGGTATTCGTTTAAAGCACCAAGTGTTGTCACTGCTAAAGCTTGGGTTTCTCCCCTTGTAAATAAAGCGGAACCATGCGTTCTTGGCAGTAAATCCACTTCGGCTTTTAAAGGACGAATTTCATCCATTTTCCTTCCATCGGCTCTTGTTTTTTCATTGACCGTTATCGCTCTAAAGATATCGTACCCGATACTTTCTAAGATTAATTTTACTTTGGTAAGTAGTAGAGTTAATTCTTCTTTGGAAAGAGATGTATTCTCTTCTTCAAATATTTGGATGACTTCCGCTTTTACATTATCAATTGCTGTATATTTTTCTAACTTTCCTAAAATACGCATTGCTTTATCCAATTTGTCGGCTGCCATTTCGTGAACACGCATCTTTAATTCTTCTTCGATTTCGATATGTTCGTATTCCATTTTCTCGCTTCCTACTTCTTCGATGATACGTTCTTGGAAAGCACATAGTTCCTTAACAGCCTCATGCCCAAATAACAAAGCCTCTAACATATCTTCTTCGGATACTTCCCTGGCTCCTGCTTCTACCATGTTGATAGCCGTTTTCGTTCCAGCAACGGTTAAGTCAATATCAGATAGTTCTGCTTCTTCTTGTGTTGGATTGATAATAAATTTCCCATCAATTCTTCCCACTTTGACTCCTGCAATTGGTCCATCAAATGGAATTTTAGAAATGCAGGTACATAAAGAAGATCCAAACATCGCTGCCAGTTCTGGAGAGTTGTCATTGTCTACGGATAAAACAGTATTAACAACTTGTACTTCGTTTCTAAAGTCTTCTGGAAACATAGGACGCATAGGACGGTCAATCATACGGGCCGCTAACGTAGCTGCATCTGTAGGGCGACCTTCTCTTTTAATAAAGCCTCCTGGTATTTTCCCCACCGAATATAATTTTTCCTGGTATAAAACCATAAGTGGGAAAAAGTCAGATAAAATATTGGCTGTTTTACTGACGACTACTGTTGATAAGATGACTGTATCTCCATAGCGTACGAGTACTGCACCATGCGCTTGTTTCGCAAGTTCTCCTGTTTCTACAATTAATTTTCTTCCTCTAAAATCGAGTTCGAATACTTTTTTCATAATGTTCTTCCTTCCTCTATATCCAAAAATAAAGACACTCAAAAGAAGAGTGCCTACTATTTATTTTGATTATTTTCTTAAACCTAAACTTTTGATTAATTCTCTATAACGAGTTACATCTGTCTTAAGTAGGTATTTTAGTAAACTACGTCTTTGTCCTACTTTCTTTAGAAGTCCTCTTTTCGAATGATAATCATGAATATGTTCTTTAAAATGTTCTGTTAAATCATTGATTTCTGCTGTAAGAATAGCAATTTGTACTTCAGGTGAACCTGTATCCCCTTCCTTACGAGCATATTTTTTAATGATTTCTTCTTTCTTCTCTTTTGTTAAAGCCATTTGCTTTTCCTCCTTATATTTTATTCGCTTTCTCCTAGAATAGGGTTGGAGAATCCCTAACCAAGGGAAAGTACACTTATACTATACACTATATTGTACTTGAAATCAAGACTTTTTCTCTCTAAAAATCTTATCCAATTTGACTTTGATTTGGTCTTTACTAAAGGGTTTCGCAATATAATCTGTAAAGCCTTGTTCTATATATCTTTCTTCTGCTCCTGCTACCGCATCTGCTGTAAGAGCAATCACTGGTGTTGCAAAATTATCTATTTTTTTAAGTTCCCTCATGGCTGTTTCGCCACTCATTACTGGCATCATAATATCCATGAGAATTAAATCATATGTATTCCCATTATTTACTTTTTCTAAACATTCCACTCCGTTATAACACTCTTCTATTTCAAAAGAAAAATCAGTGAGTGCTCTTCTAGCTACTTTGATATTGAGCTTATTATCATCCACAATTAATACTTTTTTGCCCTTATATTTCTCTTTATTTAAATTCAGTTCTATTTCTGCTTTGCTCATCAGTTGCGTATCTGTTAAGTCACGCTCTTGTTTACTAATTTTTTGAGGAATTTGTACCATAAAGATAGACCCTTCCCCAAAATGACTTTCCACGTTAATCTTACCACCCATCATCTCCACAAGTTTTTTTGTGATGGCAAGTCCCAAGCCTGTTCCTTCTGTCGTTGTATTTCTTTCAATATCTAAGCGTTCGAATTTGGTAAATAGTTTTTCAATATCCTCTTTTTTGATACCTCTTCCCGTATCTTTGACACTTATAAATAAAGTACAAATATCGCTCTGATTGATACAATGTATATTTAACTCTACCATTCCTTTTTCTGTATATTTAATGGCATTGGAAAGTAGATTACTTATAATCTCTTTAACGTGTCCCCTATCTCCAATTAACTCATAGGGCATATCTTCAGCAATACTAATTTTATATTCGATGGGTTTGTCCCCTATACGTGTTCCCATCACACGAGCAAGAGGAAGCACTTCTTCCTTCAAGTGGTAAGGAACCTCGACAATTTCCATTTTATCACTTTCTATTTTATTGATATCCATGATGTTGCCAACAATTTCTAAAAGTGTTCTCGAAGCAGCAACGACATCGTTTAAGTCTTCTTTCATATCATTTGGACAAGAATTACGTGCGGCCATATCTTCAGATAATCCAACAATAGCATTTAGAGGCGTTCGAATCTCATGAGACATACTCGATAAAAAGTCACTCTTGGCTCGATTGGCACGTTCGGCCGTTTCTTTCGCAAGATTTAACTCCGCTATCATCTTTAAATTTGGGTTTTCTATCGTAAAATACATGATCAATAATACAAAAGAAATACAATAAGTTTCTGTAATCACCTCAGGGTAATACATTCTTAATATGAGGGCAAGAGCCAATAAGAAAATAAGAGCAAAAAGTGGTATGATTTTTTTTAGAGCATCCTTATGCTTTATGACAATAAGAATCGTTGATACAATAATGAAAATAAAATTGATGACAACACCAATCATTGCAACATCATAAGCCATTCCACCAACATCTAAAATTTCATCATAATTAATTACTTTTATGGGTAATAAAAATATACATACTATAATAATCATATTGTACGCTATAAAAATGGTTTTAAATAATTTTACCTTATCATGCTTAAGTAAACTTGCATTGTAATGTAGAAAACCACTTGATAATAAAAATGTTGTTGTTAAATGCAATCTTTGTATCCATGCAATAATAATCTCTATTCCCACCGTTTTAGCAAATAGATATCCAACTAAGGCAACAGTAGAATATAAAAAGCTTAAGATTAACATACCTGAATATATTTTCGTTTCATCATTTACTACATTTTTTTTACTAAAAAATATAATAAGCAAAAATAAACTAATTGTTAAAGAGGCTATTAATAGCCAAATCCCACTCATAATATTCACTCTCTTCTCACTATATCTATATTATCATAGATTGTTTCACAAATCTACTCCATAATATGAGATGCCTCCTTTTTCACTTAAAAAACCCATTTTTTAATGGATTCCTTTTGATTGCTTATATTTTATCAATCTTTTCTCTAGCGGTTCGATTTGCTCTGTATGAGAAGTACGATAGTTTTCTAATGTACCTAAAATTTCATCACAACGATTACAAATATCTACATAATTTGCAAATCTCTCACTACTCGCAAGAAAAAATCCTGGATAGGATTGAATGTATTCTTCTAAATCATTCTCTACCTCTTCCAAATCACGGGTATATTTATCTTTGTATCTTGTTCTTTCAATATCTTCTAAACCATAATCATTCTCAGTATCTTTCATAATACTATCAATAAATTGTTGGTATGCTTCTTGGTAAGTTTTTGGAACAAGTTCTTGCCTTGTTACTGTATATATACTTTCGCTATCTTTTACTTTTGAGCCACTATATTCCTCAATTAATTCCCATCTTAAAGTAGCCATTTCATCTCGCAACATAGCGCTATGTTTTTTTACATCTTCCAAATGCATAGACGAAGTATTAATTTCTTTTCCATAACTCACATAATACGTTTTTCCATAAAAGACAATCGCAGCAGGAACAATATCTGCATTCCCTTCTATAGCCGTTTTTACTGCACCATCATATATTGGCATAACAACGTTGTTTGGCATCACATTCCAAGCCCCTTCTGGATTTATATGAATATTTAGATTATGTCTTGCATATTTTATCATCGTTTGAAGGCCAACATGGCAATCTTCTCTATCCTTCGTATCTGCAAAAATGGCTGGTAGCATGTTAATTAAAAGCTTTTCAGGGCTTTTATATAATTTCCCAGGATCCCCCCATAAAAAGGTTGCGGGTTCTCCTCTTGTTAAAATAGATGCCTCAATATCAAAACGGCCAACATGTGTAACAGCATATACCCTAGGTTTAGGTCTTTCAAGAGTTCTTAGATCTTTATGCTTTTTTACAGATATTCCATAAGGAAGAAGCTCAGCTGCAAATATTTTTTGTGTTAATTTATATTTTTTATCATAATATTCTCTACTTTTTTTAATTGGTACATTATTATCAAATTCATATTTTCTTAAATCACGGTAATATTTTTCCAATTCCTCTTGTTTGGAAAACATTCTTTCTACTACATTTTTTTTCTTAAAATCTGACATACTAAATCCCCCTTCACGAATAGTCCTATTTTATCACATTGTCAAAATTTGTCAAATTTTTGTTATAACTGATAGTGTAAAATGGTTTGGGGATAGAGTATAA
This sequence comes from uncultured Bacillota bacterium, assembly GCA_947246355.1. GTDB lineage: Bacteria > Bacillota_I > Bacilli_A > RF39 > UBA660 > CATOJL01. The sequence continues at coordinate 16,287 of CAMXQX010000029.1, forward strand.
AAAAGGAAGCCCTTTTGTTAA
>CAMXQX010000030.1 GCA_947246355.1 uncultured Bacillota bacterium
CTGGCATTGATTATAAAATTGTATTCGCCTGTGACAACGGAGAAAGAGAACTGAAAGAAACAAAGGAAGAGATTTCAAAAGCAATGGAGGGACTTTTAGATAAAGAAAAAAAGTATTTTATTGATAATTTATATGATAAAACTGGCAAACAGAATTTTATGCAACAATCATATCTAGCTAATTACGAAATAAACGATGATGATTTTTATCAAGACATCCGCTTTCTAGATGGAAAAAAATACAAAAATCAAGTAGATTTATTTATTGGTGGCAGCCCATGTCAATCTTTTTCTATCAGTGGAAAAAGATTAGGATTTGAAGATACAAGAGGAACCCTATTTTATGAATTTGCAAGACTTGTAAATGAAATACAGCCTAAAGTCTTTATATATGAAAACGTCCCTGGCATGTTAAGTCACGATAATGGTAATACTTGGAAAGTGATATCCAGTGTTTTTGACCAATTAGGATACAAATGGAAATTATTTAAATTATGTGCGAAAGATTATGGTATCCCCCAAAATAGAACTCGAATATATGTTGTTGCCTTTAGAAATAATCTAAATATACTTCCACCCAATGACATTCCCAAACAGGTACTAAAAAAGAAGGTAAAAGATTTTTTAGAAAAAAAAGTGGATTATAGCTACTACCATGGAGAAAAAGGGTTCAAATGGATTACAAAGCCATTAAGTCTAAAAAAAAGAGTCAGTATCAATTCGGATATAGCACGGACACAAGCCGCGAATCAACAGTTCAATTGGTGTGGAGACATGATTTTCGAAAAATACGATGCCAAGAAGAACTATCCTAGCAACGTATTTATAGGAGAGTACAAAGGGCAAAAAGGTGTTGCAAGAAAATTAACACCCAGGGAATGTTTAAGACTCATGGGATACGATGATGATTTTAAAATTGTAGTCCCAGACCAACAAATGTATAGACAAAGTGGAAATTCAATTGTTGTCAATGTCCTAGAAGCAATTATAAAAGAGATCCTGCGAAAGGGAGTATTTGAGGAGAAGGAAAATGATTAGATTAGCAACCGTATTTAGTGGCATAGGCTCCGTCGAATGGGCACTAAAAAGATTAAATATAGATTATAAAATTGTCTTTGCTTGTGATAATGGTGACATTGAATTAGGAAACATAGATATAGATAAACAGGTCAAAAAAATACGTCAATTAAAAACAATACAAGAACAAAAAAATGTAGAAGAACTTTTATTTGAACAAAGTAAAAAAACCAATTTTGTAAAAAAAACATATATGGCGAATTATAATGTGGACGAATCCAATTTCCATTACGATATTCGTTTCCTAGACGGAAGAAAATATAAAAATCAAGTAGACCTATTTGTTGGTGGCAGTCCTTGCCAATCTTTTTCCATCATGGGATATAAAAAAGGATTCGAGGATACAAGAGGAACACTCTTTTATGAATATGCACGACTAATAAAAGAAATAAAACCACAAGTATTTATATTTGAAAATGTGCAAGGATTATTAAACCACGATGAGAAAAAAACATGGGGTACTATCCAAAAAACATTTAGGGATTTGGGATACAATATTTCCTCTAGAGTTATGGATGCAAAAGACTATGGGATACCTCAAACTAGACGGAGATTGATTGTGGTTGGATTTAAGGATAAAAATAAGAACATAGAGGAGCCAAAAAAAATAGAATTAGGGTATACTTTACAAGATTTTTTAGAGACAACTACAAAAGAAGGTAATTTCGTTCAAGATAACAGCGGGTTAAAATTAATAAAGCAAGGAAGTGAAGTCGATGACAAATATATACTAAGCGACTTAGTTTATAACCATGTTATGGCAACAGGAACAAAAAATTATTTTATAAAACCACAAATTGATTTAACGATTGCAAGACCATTATTAGCTACTATGCACAAAATGCATCGTGCAGGAGTGGATAACTATGTTAGTTATAAAGGAAAACTACGAAGACTAACCCCTCGAGAATGTTTAAGACTCATGGGATATGATGATAGTTTTAAAATTGTTGTATCCGATACCCAAGCCTATAAACAGGCAGGCAATTCCATCGTTGTAGACGTTATGATGGCCATTTTAAAAGAAATAATAAAAATAGAAAACTTTAAAAAGTAGGAGGATTATATATGGCTTTATTTACTATAGACAGAACAGTTAATTTTGAAGAAAAGAAAGTAAAAAACGTAATAAAGATTATTCAAAATTCTAAAAACATTGAAGAAATTGAAGATAAAATGATTGCACAAAAAATTGTGACATTACGGGAAAACACAGAACCACATGGCTTTTTCAAAAGAAGGTGGTCCACATTTTTAAAAGAATTCGGACTATATGATGGCATAAAATTAACGGAAATGGCACAGTTATATGTAAATGATGAATTATCAACAAAAGAACTTACTTTATTGTTCCTAATTGATCGAGTAGTTTCACATGATAAGCAACTGATGCGTCCACTCGAAATATTATTAAAAGTATCAGAAGGATTGAAAAATCAAATTGGCGAAAATTCTATATATGAAAATGATTTGATCTATGTTATCTCCAAAATCGAAACAGGAGAAGAAGATGTTTCTTCTGCCATTGATAAGATCGTTTCCAATCGAAAGTTTGGTACTCGATATAATGTAGAGGGTTCTATCCCTCCCTGCCATTATGACATTTGGAAAAATTTACTAAAAACAAGTGATATTAATGATAAAAATGAAAATAATATTGCAATTGATCTTTCATTACCTATTATAAAAACAATCTATAATTACTATAAAAGTTCGAAACCATCTCAAGAGGGAAATTATGAATTTAACAGTCGATTTGTTTCCTTTATTTCTCTTCCAAAGAAGGCAAACGAAAACAATTCTATTTTACTTAAAAGAAAGAGCTACAAAGATTTCTATTCAAGCATTATATACAATTATCTATTTGAGATGTCAATCAACAACATAGAAGCCAATGTACTCAACGCCAAAGAAAATGGCAATATCCCTTACAGGATACTACAAGGATTTAATATTTCTACAAATAGAAATGATAATCCTAGTAATATGAGATTGTACTTTCCCTTTAAAGGCTATGAAGGTATTATAATTAATAAATTAAAGAAAACAGAGGATGTCATTTATTCTTTTATCGCAAGCAGTATCAAAGGATATCTAGATCGCTCTTTTAATGCTGACGAGGCAGAGGAGGAAAAACAGAATCCAAAACAACTTTTTGAAATTGAAAAAGATAGAATCACAGGAGGGTACAATAAGATTGTGTATGGAATCCCTGGATGTGGGAAAAGTCATCATGTACTTTACAATATCATAGAAAAAGATGTCAATAAAGGAAGTATTTTTAGAACTACCTTCTATCCAGACTATACAAACAGCGATTTTATTGGACAATTGATTCCAAAACTCAACAACAAGGATGAATCTGCTATTTTATATGATATTCAGTCTGGGCCTTTTACCAATGCATTGTTAGAAGCTCTATTGAATCCTAACAAAAAAATTTATCTTATTATCGAGGAAATCAATAGGGGCAACGCCGCGGCTGTCTTTGGAGATATATTTCAATTGCTCGATAGAGATCAAAACGGAAGTAGTACCTACTATATAAGGAACTATATCATTTCTGCCTACTTACATAAAAAAATAGATGATATCTATTCTGTCGACTACGATTTAGACGATATTCAAATTCCTTCTAATCTAATTTTAATTGGAACGATGAACACGAGCGATCAAAACGTATTTACATTGGATACTGCATTTAAAAGAAGATGGAAGATGGAATACATAAAAAACGATATCGAAAATAGTAGCTTTGCAAAAGAACTTATCCCGCTTTCTACTATTACTTGGAGTGATTTTGTTCAAAAAATAAATAATTTCATTCTTAGCGATAATGGTCTAGATATTAATGGGGAAGATAAACAAATAGGCGCCTATTTCATATCCAGTTTAGAGTGGGATGAAATAAAAAATAGCACACCAAAAGAAGGGGCACGTATATTTGCAGAAAAAATATTGTCATACATTTGGAATGACGTAGCAAAAATCAATAGAGATTTTTGGTTTGACAGCGACAAATACAGAACGTTAGAATCACTCATAGATGATTTTACCGAAAAAGGAATAACGGTTTTTAATAATAATATAGATTTAAACCCCAAAAACAAGAAGGATAAATAAAAATGAAAAAACTTTCTGCATTATGTTTTAATGTTGAAGAAACAGAAGAAAATTTTGTTGGGATAAAGTATAATAATGGAGATATCAAAATTACTTTCCCCTTAGGCTACGAAATTCCTAAAGAAAATGAGATTGCTTGTAGAAAAAGTGTCATTCAGTTGTTTAAAACGATTAAACTTGCTCATGAAAAAAAATTGGATTATGAAAACGGAGAAAATTTTTTAATGTGTAATGATGGTTTATCAATTGACTCCTACATGTGGATATTATCAGATTATATTGAAAATGGCCTATATTCAGATAGTGAAAAAACATATCATCAAAACAACAATGGAAAGATCAATTGGAAAAGAACATTTAAAACCGCACCTTTTGTTAGCCATAATAGTTTAGTATACTTAAACCCTATCGTCGAACAAAATTCCAATACCAAAAATATTATAAGCGAAATGCACTCTTATTGTATTGACCAAAGTATTGATATTATTGGTCCTCTTTATTGCAATTTACCTAAAATCAATCTTGTGAAACCAAATATAAAAAAAATTAGATATTATGTACAACTCCTTCATAAAGAAAAATTAACTACGTTTGATGATAGAAAAAAACTATTACTACACCACATGTATAAAATTTTATTAGAAAAAGTAGGCAATCACGAAAACTCTGTCAAAGTTTTTGGGGTAAAACATTATGAACATGTATGGGAGTATATGGTAAATAAAGTATTTGGCGATGAAGAGATCAAAAACTATTATCCTACTGCAAACTACTACATTCAGAATCGTGATCCATACATGCCATCAAAACTGAGGCCAGATACTATATTTACATATGAAAATGATTTTTATATTTTGGACTCCAAGTATTATAAATTTGGGTCGACAGGACTAAATAAAAATTTGCCAAATAGTGACTCCATACAAAAGCAAGTCACTTATGGGGAATTTATAAACACTAACTTTAATTCAGATAAAAAATTCAACCATATTTATAATGCCTTTATTATGCCATATAATAAAAATAATCCTATTTTTGAATTTAGTGATGCTATCGATTATTGTGGGTACGCAGTATGCAACTGGAAAGAAAATAATCAAAATGATCCTAGTTTCTTTAAAATTGCAATCATTTTAATTGATTCTAAATTTTTAATAGATTCCTTTTTTGATAAAAGTTTACAAGCAAAAAAGATATTGGTAGAAAAAGTGAAGTTAGTAAATCACAACTGTATCTTTTAAATATAGTCTGTTCTAAATTTATAAGAAAAAAGCCATAGCCAGCCGTTTAAAACAGCTGGTTTTCCTTTTCTTCATCATAATCATCCAAAAAACAATAGTGTTCATCCTCTTTATGATATCCTATCACTGTATTCAAATTGATATTGTAAACACTCTTTAAAATATTATTATCTACATATGGATTTTTTTCTCTTAACTCTCGTATCAGTTCTTTCATCTCTTTTCGTTTACTTTCTACTTCCTTACTTTCAGTCATTTCTGTAAATTTACACGCACAATTTAAGAATTTTAATCCATGATAATTTCGCCAAGCAAGTATACTTTCTTCTTTTACATAATAGAGGGGGCGAATCAGTTCCATCCCTTCATAATTGGTACTATGGAGTTTGGGCATCATCGTCTTGACCTCTCCTCCATAGAGCATACTCATCAAAATGGTTTCAATAACATCATCAAAATGATGACCAAGCGCTATTTTATTACATCCTAATTTCTTCGATTCACTATACAGGCAACCTCTTCGCATCCGAGCGCATAAATAACATGGAGAATCTTTGACATCGGTAACCACTTCAAAGATATTGCTTTCATAAATTTGAATAGGAATATGAAACATTTTTGAATTTTCTTCATTTAAAAGACGATTTTCTTATTTGTATCCTGGATCCATCACCATAAAAACCACTTCAAAAGGAACATCGCCATGTTTTTGTAATTCTTGCATACATTTGGCAAGTAAAAAAGAATCCTTTCCGCCACTCATACAAACAGCAATCTTATCCCCTTCTTGTATCATTTGAAATTCCTTAACTGCTTTTACAAACTTTGACCATATCTTCTTACGATATCCTGTAATCAATCTATTTTCTATCTCCAAGTACTTTTCCACATCTCTCACCTAATTCCATTATAACAAAAAAAAGGAGTATCGTCCCCTTATTTTACATACTCTGTTAATTTCACATCCGCTCGATATTCTTTATTTTCACGGATATACGTTATCGTAATCGTATCTCCTATACTATACTTATAAAGATTATATCTAAAACTGGCTGTATCTTCTATCGTATCCTCATTGATTTTCACAATGACATCCCCTGCTTCTAATCCTGCAGTAGAAGCATTGCTATCGTTTTCTACTTTGACCAAAACAACACCACTTTTGATATTGGAATCAAGATAAATGCGATAACTTCTTAAAATATAAGCATTGGCTACATCTGCAAGTTGTACACCTAAAACGGGTCTTACAATTTCTTCTTTATTTTCAAGTCGTTCCGTATAGGCAAGAACATATTCAATAGGTAAGGCAAAGCCCATACCCTCTACCTCATCTTCCACCAATTTTAAAGAGGTAATTCCTATTACTTCTCCGTTAATATTGACTAAGGGCCCCCCACTGTTTCCTGGATTAATGGCTGCATCCGTTTGAATAACATCAATAAGTAAACTTCCACTACTTACATCGACAGCAATTTGTCTATCTTTTCCTGATAAAATTCCTCTTGTAACACTTCCCATATATTTACTTCCAAGGGGAGAACCTACAGTGAATACGGTATCTCCTAATTCTGTTTTTGAGCTATCCCCTAATTTCGCCACCATGAGTACTTTTTCTTTAGGAATAGAAATAACAGCTACATCGGAATACTCATCGCTCCCCAAATATTCTGCCTCTACTTCTTCTCCACTTGATAAAGTAATATTAATTTTACTTGCACCTTCCACAACATGATGATTGGTTAAAATATACCCCACTTTTTTATCTGTTTTATAAACAAATCCTGTCCCAGAACCAAGAGCTCTATTGTTTCGATCATACGTCTCAATTAAGACAACTGCATCGTAAATTTTATCAATGGCAGGTTTGATTGTATTCGTTTCTGTAATTTCTACACTGGTCTTCTCTGTTTGCACTACATCTTCCTTTAAAGATTGGTTTACATACAATGTAGCTATACTTCCTACAAAAAAACTCATAATAATAGCAATAATATAACCTATTTTGTTTCTCATAAAGCCTCCTAATCTATTTCATCTAATTCTCTCCAATTATTTGGAAATCCAATTTTATTTAAAATAAGGGATGTCGATACTGTATTTATTTTTCCATCCAAAATATCAATCTCATAACCAATTTGGAAAAAGAAATCTTTAAATTCATTTTTGGTAAGCATTTTTTTCATAATAATCATCACCGCAAACAAATCGTTTTTTCCATAATCATATTCGTCTTCTGTTTTAGAAATCCCCAAATACTTATGATACTTCGTATCTTGAATTTGTTTTTGCGTTCTATGATCATATAAGATATCTTCATGGGCACATAAATTTCTAAAATTGGCAAGAATGGATAAATAATCCGATAATTCCTCGATTTCTACATGGTAAATTTGAGCAATGGCAGAGGCATCTTCACTTTTTAAAATCCCATAAAGTTCAGATAAAATACCAAATGACAATACTTTTACTAAAATCCATAATGGAACATATCCATAATTATCAATGTAGTGCATTGTTGCTGTATGTTGTCTTCCATTGACATGAATTTGTCTTCGCATTTTATTTAAGATATCATGCACTTGTCTTTGTTTTAAATTGTCTTGTGTAAAGTTTTTAGGATCCAAATAGTCCTTTTCGTGAATACCATATTTTTTAGACAATTGATAGCTAATAATGGATTTGATATTATTCTCTACGACCAATATATATTGAAACATAATATTACGAAGTTTTCTGTCGAATAAAAAAACAGCATAGAGTTCTTCAAACGTCGTTCCTTTTATAAATTCTCTATCTTTATAGTTTTTCATAAAAAGGTGTCGATACCCACTAATAAAGAAGTAGTTCTCACGAAATAAAATTTCTTTCGCTTTGACCTCATCGTCTATGATAAGGCCTTTTGTCTTTAATATATCAATTTGTTCTTCTAAACTTCTAAATACTTTTTTTGCCATGTAGTGCCTCCCTATACTTGCATTTATTATACCATAGTTTAAAGGAAATTCAGCACTTTTCACAAAAGCTTCACGAAAGTTTTCATGCACTAAAATATTTTAGAACGGAATTTTTTAATATGACAGCTACTTTTTGTTGATAGGCATCACTCTTTAATAAATATCTGTCACTTGCGTTACTTAAAAAGCCTACTTCAACTAAAACACCTGGTCTTTTAATTCTTTTCTGTAAATATAAATCACTTACCTTTTTATATTCTCGATTTCCTTTTAATGCTTTATTTAAATCCTTTTGAAAAAGCTCAGCTATTTTTTTATTTTCTTCTAGAGCATCATCATAAAAAATTTGTGGGCCCCTCCAATTACCCGTTGCTTCCGCATTTAGGTGAATAGACAAAAATAAATCACACATGGAAGTATTAATGATATTGCTCCTTCTTGATAGGTCACTTCGCTTTCGATTAATGGTATTGGGTACAGATAAGTCATAATCACCATTTCTTGTTAAATAGACAATTGCGCCTAATTTTGATAGTTCCTCTTCTAGCTTTAAAGTAATAGAAAGATTGATATTTTTTTCATAAATATCTTTGTATTCCGCTCCAGGATCTGTTCCTCCATGTCCAGCATCTAAATAAATGACCTTTCCAAGTAAAGGAAAATCTTCTTGTTGAATGGCTCGAATCGAAAAAGCACCAAAAAGGAAGATTGCTATAAAAAAAAGAGCATAGAGTTTCTTTTTCATTGTATCACCTATTTAACTATATGTAAGACTTTGCAGTATCATACTCTATTCACTCTTATTCACAATTCTATTCTATAGAATAAACAAATTTCTCATTATTTTTCTTAAAATGTATATACGATCTAGTATTCTATTTAAAATTTAGAAATCTTAGATACCAATTGTTTAGGAAAAGAAACAATATCATTTTCTAAAAGCAAAGCAAAAAATTCTCTATTACGAATGCCTAATTCCTTTCTCTTTTCTAGAATCAGTTTCTGCCTACTCAAATTAAGTGTTGGATGAGAGGAATGATTTTCTATCTTGGAAATAATATCATTTGGTATAATCTCCATTGGTTCTCCAAATTGAAAACATCTAAAGAAAGCATTGTATAAATGTTTCTTTTCTTGCTCATCAACAGATAAATGATCAAACTTTTCAGCAAGAATAGACCAGTCTACCTGTACCTTTTGAGTTAAAGAAGAAATAAAATCATTGATATATTGAATTAACGCAACACTTTCTTCCCATTTTACAAAAACATTTACAGCCCTTTGTGTACGTATATGTATATTGTCTTGTTCTACGCTAAAATCTAAAATACGATAAGCATCGTTCGCAACGATATCCTTAGGCAGTACTTTCGTTAAAATTGGACTATTTTCATAACAATCCCAGTCCAATTCTTGAAACGTTTCTTCCTTTATTACCTTATAGTTTTCATTTAAATGAATCATAAATTCATACAACATAGGAAAAGAAATTAATACTTGGTAAGTATATAAATCCCCCTCATCCGATAAACAATTTAAGGAAAAACTTCGATTAGAGTGATATTGGAATACACTCTCCACATCAGAAATTCCATCTAAAAAATTCACATATTTTCCAAATGCATTTCTTTCATTTTTCATTTTTTCTATTAAAAGTATATATTCATTTTTTACAGGTATTATTTCTAAAGACACCTCTTCTTTTTTGAAATTTGGATTTAGAATTTTAGCATTTCTCTTTCCATTCTCGAATGCCTTTCTAAAAGAAGAGGTGATATCCTGTAACGCTAAACTTGGGTATTGTTCTGCATCAAAAATCAGTTGAACTTCATCATAAGAAGTTTGGTCCACTTCGTTGAATGTAAAACATTGCATAAATTGTTGTAATAGTTTGTTCGCTTGTTCTTCTGAAGATGTGACTTGTTCCAATAACTGATGGGCAAGAGAAAAATCCATTGTGAAAATATGTCCAAATAAATCAATTTGTTCTATATAATTAATAATTGCAGGTGATTCCTCCCATTTTACATAAATGTTATATGCATTGGTGCTACAGTTGTTCTCTACATTTAAAAAAGCTTTATCATCAATATCCTCTTCCCTTACCTTATATTCCAAAATACGATAATTTTTATTTTTTATACTTTCACTTTTATAGTACCTTTCTAAATTGCATGTGATTTCTGCATTGTACCTTGAAATATTTAAAATAGCAAATGTACCATCTTTGATAATTTTAGGAAGAGACTGTAAAAAAGCTCCTAGTTTCTTTTCGTCTACTGAACCATGAAATGTTTTTAGCACTTTGTTTTCATCATCTGTGACAAAATATCTAATAGAATACTCCATTTCTATCTCTCCTTTGCTAGCCACTATTATAATCACAATTGCTTCAAAAAGTAAACTACTTTCTTCGCTTTTCTATTTGTCTGTTGAACTATTTTAAATATAGAATTTTGAAAAAGACGATAAAAAACATGTAATTTTACTACATTCATTTTCATTAATCCCAAATATTTCTATACCACTCTCTTATGCAACAATAACCTTTCCATCTAAATTACATATATAGCAACAAGGTAATTTGTTCTTAATATAGTCTAATGAAGTTTGATCATTCTCTATTTCTCGTCCAACGAGCACACCTTCTATTAATTTTGTTGGCAATCCAAACATAATAGCTGACTCTCTATCTGTAGTGGTAGCATCTTTATCAAATCTTATTTCTAAAAATTTAGGATAATATCTATAATCTAAAAATTCCACTAATGTTTCTTCCTCCAAATTAGTATTCCAAACATCGGCGATGGCCATTTCTTTTGCATAAGCACTTTCCATATTTAGAATAAATGCGATTTGTCTCTTATTGGAAACAAGACTAGGTAGAAATGTAACTTCTTTTGTTTTATCCCCCCAATACGTCCATATATTTTCGTCATTATTTAATTTTTCTGTAAACTCATCAAATTTATGGTAAGGTACCAATTTGGAAACACTTTTCGCGCTAGGACCTCTTCCTATAGTATAAGTAATTGTAAAACCACTATAAGAAAAAATATAATCTTTTAATAATATATCACTTTGTATATTCCACATCCCAATACTATTTTTAATTTTATTTTTACCTTCACTATCTCCTGTAAAGTCAATAGCAACAAATCCATTTTCGATAATCCAATCAAAATTATCTAACAATCCAGGTATGCCATGAAGAAAAGTTCCTTTAGTCAGCTTTACATCGTCCCCTTTATTATACTTCTTAACAAAATTTATAATTGTATTGTCATAAAATAATTCAATGTTTTTTAAAACAAGTTCTAGCGCCTTTCCTTTAAATGTGTTATTAGCATACTCTATATATTTTTCTTTGTTCATTTCATACTCCTTTACATATTTTAATTTCAATTTTAATTTTTTGTCGGTATTTGTCATATTATACTATATCAATCAATGCTTTCCCATCTTCCATAAATACCGCAAGGAAGGAGGAGATTATCCCTTTGAATAGGAAGAGCAACTTCTCCTGTTTCTACTTTCCCTTTAGGGTATTTTTTGAGTACTGTTGTCTTTAAAATATTTTCTAGTACCAAGGAAGATATCCCTGTTGTATAAGAATTGATTGTAAAAAATAAGGGGGTATCACTTAACAAATCCATACAAGCATCTATCAATTTGTAGAGGGAATCTTCAAACTTCCATACTTCGCCACTTGGTCCTCTTCCATAAGAGGGAGGATCCATGATAATGGCATCGTATTTTCTTCCCCTTCTTTTTTCTCTTTCTACAAATTTTAAACAATCGTCTTGTATAAAACGAATTTTTTTATCTTCTAAATGAGATAAATACATATTTTCTTTCGCCCATGCAATCATACCTTTTGAGGAATCGACATGCACTACTTCTATAGCACCTGCAGAAGCACAAGCCATACTTGCTCCACCTGTATAGGCAAATAAATTTAAAACGCGAATTTCACGGTTGCTATTTCTTATTTTATCCATCATATAGTCCCAATTGACTGCTTGTTCTGGAAACAATCCTGTATGCTTAAAATTCGTAGGAGAAATTTTAAACGTTAATTCCCTATAAGATACAGTCCAATTTTTGCTTATTTCCTTCTTCCATTCCCAACTTCCACCACCAGAATTACTTCTATGATAGTGTCCATCGACTTCCAACCAAGGCTTACCTTTTTTATCTACCTTCCATATCGCTTGCGGATCAGGTCTTCTTAAAATAATTCCATTCCAAGATTCTAACTTTTCCTCATTTCCAGCATCAATACAGACATAATCTTGCCATTTATCACTTACTTTCAACATTTCTCCAATTCCTTCCTTTTTCAACAAAAAATCTACAGTATGTAGATTTTAATTGTATTCCACTCTATGGAGTTCAAAATGATGTACATCGCTAGCATCAATATCACTATACACAATTTTAAACCTCCAATTTTCACCCTTAGCCAAATATTCTAAATAAACAGAATCTGCACTTCCTAATACATTGTTCTCTTCATCATAAACACGGTATTGTAGTCCTACCTCTGTATATTTTTTATCGGTCTTATTTTTCAAATAACCAACAATATAATACGTTTTTTCTTCCTCATCATAAAAACCCTCTACATTCTCAACCATCATCTTTCCATTCGAAATTTCTATCACATTGTCTTTTATTTCAAATGTTTTCTCTCCATCAAAGAAAATAGCAATAAAGAACATAGAAAGAAAAGGAAGGACATATAGAAAACCTGCAAAAACACATAATAAGATAATTTTAACATTTGCTTTTTTCTTCATTTTTGTCACCCACTAACTCTATTATTTTTTCTAAAACAAAACCATATTTTTCTAAAAGGGTTTCTCCCTCATTCAAAAGAAAATCAGATACTATAAATTCTTTTTCTTCTTCTACATTTTTATTTTCTTTTGTTACAATACATGCTCCTTTTATCTTTTGTCTACTTCCCCTAAATAATTCGAGTGTCTCTTTTGCCTTTACTTTAGCTAGGCCATCCAATTCTTCCGTATCAAAGGAAAAGGAAGAAAAAGACCCTTTCCACTGGCTTAGGTACACATTGGCAAAAGCTCTATCTTTAAAAAGGGTTCCATCCTTTTTTATTCTATCCATTGTAAAAGGATTTATTTTTACGAAAACAACATTCTCTTTCTCAAGAGAAATACCAATTTCTTCTTTAATTTCCCTTGTAAACGCTTCTTCTACAGTTTCTCCTGCTTGCACATGGCCAGAAGCAGTGGTATAGAGTGTCTTTCTATCTTTTCTTATTTGAAAGTAAACATTACCCTCTTTATCATATAACCAACAATGAACCGTTTTATGCCATAGACCTTCTTTATGAACTTTTTCACGGGATTCCGTTCCTATAAAATTTCCAAGTTCATCATAAATATCTAAATATTCCACTATCTCACCTACTGCTCACATTATAGCACGAACAAATAAAATTTCCAAGAACACCCTTTGAAGAAATATCCTCAATCTCTAGAATTTAAGATTTGGGTATTCACCCATACTCGTTTCTTATCAAAATCTACAGTTGCTTCTGCATCATAGGGAATAATACACCTAGGGGAAGAATGACCAAAGTTCATATTGTATAATACAGGTGTTTCTAAATCAGAAAATACTCTCTTATATACTTCTTTATATTCTTCATAATATACCTCATCTATAGGTTTTCCTACAAGGATTCCCTTTACTGATTCTAATATTTTTTTCTCTTTAAAATAATTTAATATTTTTTCTAATTTTTCTGGTACCATTTTTTCCTCTGAGGTTTCTATAAATAGTATCTTTTCCTTCCATTCCTCTAAAGTAGGCAAAAGATTATATCTTGTATATATTGCATATTCATCACCGTGACGTTCACTTGCATAAATATCATATAAACTCTCTAGGCATCCTCCATATAATTTACCTGTAGCAATTCCTTTTCCGTTTAAGACCTCATATCCATGTGTTTCCTGCTGTATTTTTCTAGGTTTTCCCACTTCTTCTGGTCCATAGTTCTCTCTATCTTTATACCAAATGGGACTAGAAATAATTTCATAATTCCCTTCATTTTGAAAAAATTTTTCAAAATATTCTTTTGTATAAGGAAGCATTTCTTTATCCAATTCTGCAATATCAACCAGCAGACATGGTCCATAAAATGTAGATAATCCTATTCTATTTAACATAAGGTGGTTATTGGTTGTATCAGAAAATCCTGTAAAAATCTTAGGATGGCTTTGAACCGCGTTTATAAATTCATCATCCTCCATCAAATAAGGAATGGTTTTGTATGTATCGTCTCCCCCTATTGCACAAATAATTCCTTTAATTTCTGTATCTAAAAAAGCCTGCTTTAAATCAGAAGCCCTTGCCTCTGGATGTTTTTCAAGATATTCCATGTCTTTTAAAGCATTGGGCATAATGACCGCTTCTAATCCAAAATCATTTAGTCTCTTCATTGCAATATCTAACTCGTGTTTACAAAAGGGCATCCCAAGTAATCCTCTAGAGAGACTCACAATCGCTACTTTATCTCCTTTTTTTAAATTCTGTGGTTTTATCAATTTTATCAACTCCTACAACCATTATAGCATGAGGTTGTATCTTATCGTCTATCTAATTTTAGAAATAATATGAAATTTTGATAAAATAAAAACCCATAAACTTTTGATTTATAGGTTTTAAAAGTATACATTTTCCTATCTTTTTGTAAATTTGCATACCTTATTTTATGGGGTAAAATGGGGTATTTGTTGGCTACTTGTTGGCTACATATCAAGTTTTTTTATATTCTAATCATACTTTTAAGCAAATAAAAAATGGTAAGAATATATAAAATTCCTACCATTTTAGTTTATATTTTTCTATTAAAATAATTTAATCTTATCCCATAAGGTTAGCTCTTTTAATATTAAGAAATCAAAAAGACTTATAAAAGTCCTTTATTTTCAATCAATAATAAATAGTGATTGTTTATTAATAACTCAACTATATCATCATATCTTTGGATGCTAACTGTTCTTATATCCTCCATCCAAGTTCTTAAAAATGATATAGCTTCTTTATGATTTAATATCATATTATCCCCCCTTGAGGTTGATATACTATCATTGCTTGTTGTCGAATTTTGCCAGTATTTGTTTTTCTGCAATAAAAAAAGACCCTAACCATATAGGCTAGGGATCAAGCTTTATTTTATATAACATTCAATTGCATCTATTTCTTGTCCAAGAATACCTCCAAACCCATTTGGATTATTAATATCGTATTTGCCTTTTATCCACTCAAGCCACTTTCCATTTTTCAAGTGAACTCGATATACAGCATCTCCATATTGTGACCAAATGGCAATACCATCAATTGCTTGTCCCTTGATTCCAACATAATTATTGTTCCCTTCCTTGAATGCACCATCAACGACCTCATCTAGCCATTTACCACCCTTTACGTGGGCTCTCATTTTTGTAATACCTCCGCCATGTGTAATTAATTGAACACCACCTATAGAGTGACCAAAGTTTCCAGCATGGTCTGTTGTATCCTTTACTTTAGGTAACCAACATTTTTTTACATTGT
>CAMXQX010000031.1 GCA_947246355.1 uncultured Bacillota bacterium
TGTTGGTTATCTTCCTCATAATGAAAATCGGTTAAGTTTTAACTAATGATTAACAAAGGACTTGATTTTAAAATAAAAGTAGCAAATTAGTAGTATACTGGTATCGAAAACTTTTGCACAATCCTATAAAATAAAGACTTTTATAGTTAAATTACAATTTTTGTTATAAAAATTCTAGTTTTGTCGAAACAGTTTTTTTTAGAAGAAAAGAGTGATAAAGTGGGTGTCAAGAGGTGATTGATTTGAAAATTACATCAGAATTTAGAAAGGGGATTTTATTTATAAGATTAAAAGGAAAGTTTTTAGCAAAAGACACAATGAAATTTAAAAAAGAAG
Organism: uncultured Bacillota bacterium; assembly: GCA_947246355.1. Lineage (GTDB taxonomy): Bacteria > Bacillota_I > Bacilli_A > RF39 > UBA660 > CATOJL01. The sequence continues at coordinate 337 of CAMXQX010000031.1, forward strand.
TGATTCATAAAATTGAAAAGAGTGGAATACGTAGTGTTGTTTTTAATATCGATGAACTTTCGGAAATCGATTTAAAAGGGGTACACAATCTATTTTATGTATATGAAATTTGTAATAAAAATAAAGGAAAAGTATTAATTTGTGAGTTATATGAAAGTCCCGTTCTAAAACGAATGCAGAAAAGTCGTATTTTTAAATATATTCATTTAATAAAAAATGAGTTAGAAGCATTTGATGTGATTAAAATATAGGAGGATTTTTATGGATAATGCACTTGTTGAGGAGTATAGCCGGTTGATTTATTCGATTACACATTATTTCGAAGGTTACCCACATAAGGAGGATTTGTACCAAGCAGGTTGGGAAGGACTCCTTGCCGCCAAAGAAAACTACGATGAGGCATATGGAGTGAAATTTTCAACGTACGCTTACACTTATATTTGGGGGGAAATGAATAAACTGGTAAGGGAAGATAAGGGAATAAAGGTGAGCAAAAGTCTACTTATCTTAAGAGCAAAAATAGAAAAAGAAAGATATCTTTTATTGCAAGAGTTTCTAAGAGAGCCAACCAAAGAAGAAATAGCAAGTAAATTGAATATCTCTCTTTCTCTTTTAGAGGAGGCTCTTGCAGTTCAAAATCCGATTAGTTTGGATACTCCACTAAAAACAGGGGAAAAAGAAATGACACTTTCGGATGTTGTGCCTAAAAAGGAAATGTCTCTCGATGACTTGATTGCTTTTAGAGATGAACTTGCTCATTTATCACCAATGGAAAAAGATTTAATTGAAAAAAGATTTATGGATGATAAAACACAAAGTGAAGTTGCTACCATTTATGGTATTAACCAAGTCCAAGTTTCAAGAATGGAGAAAAAAGTAAAAGAAAAAATAAAAGTGAAGTTAGCTGCCTAAAAATAGATCTAAAATCTATTTTTTTGTATGAATTAAGGAATTTCTTCCATATTACTATTAGGAGGAAATTATGGAAAAAAGTAGATATCAAAAATTGGTAAAAAAATATAAACCAAAAGAAAATCGTCTCTTTAACGGTATGATGGCCTTTTTAGTAGGCGGAATCATGGGGATGATTGGACAATTCCTAGTCGAATTTTATGCAACCAACTTAGAAATTTCCACCAAAGAAGCAGGGACATTTATGATTATTACTTTAATTTTTATTGGATGTTTGCTTACTTGTTTTAAATTTTTTGATAAGTGGGTGCATTTCGCGAAAGCAGGATTATTTGTTCCCATTACTGGTTTTGCGCATGCGATGATGAGTGCCGCTTTGGACTATAAAAAAGAAGGTATGGTGACAGGACTAGGTGCAAGTATGTTTAAACTCACGGGTTCTGTTATTATCTTTGGTGTAGTTTCAGCCTATGTATTCGGCTTAATTCGAATTTTATTATTTGGAGGGACGATATGACATTCTTTTATAAAAACGTATATATCAATGAGACTGCTACAGTAGCAGGGCCTTATGAGAAAAAAGGACCCCTCCATCATTATTTTGACAAAAGCTATGATGATTTAAAAATGGGGGAAAATACTTGGGAAGATTCGGAGAGTCGTATTTTAGAAGAGAGCGTTGATATTTTACTTGCAAAAATGAATAAAAAACGTTTCGATATTGATGTCATGATTTCTGGCGATTTGATGAATCAGTTAACAGCTTCGAATTATGCGGCTAGTCGTTTAGGTATTCCCTTTTTAGGAATTTATAATGCCTGTGCGACAAGTGTAGAAGGACTCCTTATTGCGGCCAATATGATTGAGGCAAAACAAATTAAAAATGCCATTTGCTCGGTTTCTTCCCACAACAATGCTGCTGAGAAACAATTTCGTTATCCTGTTGAGTATGGAGGACCCAAGAAAAAGACAACCACATTTACAACAACGGGAGGAGCCAGTGCTTATTTATCGAGTGAAAAAGCTCCTATTAAAGTAGAATCAGCCACCATAGGGACTGTCATTGATATGGGAATCAAAGATGTATACAACATGGGGGCTGTTATGTCTCCTGCGTGTGCGAATGTGTTATATAAACACTTAGAAGATACAGGAAGAACACTTGACTACTATGATATGATTTATAGCGGAGATTTAGGTATTTATGGGAAAAAGATACTTCCAGAATTTATGAAACTGGAGTATGGAATGGATTTAAAGAACTATAATGATACAGCCACCATGATTTTTGATGTAGAAAATCAAAGTGTATATGCCGGGGGTTCAGGGCCAGCTTGTCTTCCATTGGTTGCTTATGGGTATTTATTTGATAAGATGAAAAAGAAGGAATTAAAGAAAATTTTACTTATCGCAACAGGGGCGTTAATGTCAACAACAATGGTCAATGAAAAACATACCATTCCAGCGATTGCCCATGCCATTAGTTTGGAGGTTAACCTATGATTTATGTACATGCCTTTTTATTCGCAGGTCTTGTTTGTTTGATTGGACAGATGATTTTAGATAATACAACACTAACTGCAGGACATGTGACAACGATATTTGTCATCCTTGGAGCTTTCTTGGATACATTCAGTATTTATGATAAATTTGTATTATGGGCAGGTGGTGGAGCACTCGTTCCTATCACAAGTTTTGGACATTTACTCATTCATGGAGCTTTAGAGAAAGCAAACGAATTTGGACTCATTGGACTAGCTATGGGCATGTTTGACTTGACGAGTTCTGGAATTATTTCTGCCATTGTGATTTCCTTTTTCTTATCTCTAATTTTTAATCCTAAAGATTGATATAGTGCACCAATTGAGTGTGCTATTTTTTTATTTATGTAGAAAATTATCAAAAAAGTGAAAAAAATCTTGAAAAGTTAGACAAATTATGCTACTTTAGTAACAACAAGATGTGAGCAGTATTAACATCTTCAATTATGAGGTTAGTGCTGCTTTTTTGGTGAGTTCTTCTCATAAATGTATGATGAGTGTGATCATAACTTGTATAGAAAGGAGAAACCATGAAGAAAAGATTAGAAAAATTTGGATTGTTTTCATTCCTTTTCCTTTTGGGAATTGTGAGTATTCATGCAGCAAGTAAGACTATATATAGTGATTCAGCTTATTCTATCAACTATGGTGGTGTAAGAGCAGCCGTAAATATTTCTGCACCATATCCTGTTGCCCAATATGACATTTCTGTAAGCGCTATTAATGGATTGGCACTTTATAAAACAAAATTTGTAGCTGGGAAATTAGAAAATGGGGAGTATAGTGATAAGGCAACAAGAGTTATAAATATATCACTGTATACTTCTTATTTAGGAAATATTGGAACGATTGGAAGTGGAACCTGGAGTATTCGTAATCAAGCTTTTGAAAACAGTTCAAAATATGTTGGATGGAGTGGAAAACTAAAGTATAATTCCATTTCTTAATGTAGTCCTTAATTGAATTAAGAAGAGAAAAATCTCTTCTTAATTAATATGATGAAAATTTGAAGAGGTGTAGAATGGTTTTAGAAGTTAGAAATATAAGTAAAGTATATAGAAAGAAAAAGCAAAAGATAGAAGTACTGAAAAATGTAAGCTATCAGTTTGAAAAAGGAACATTTTATTGGATTAATGGAAAAAGTGGTGCTGGGAAGTCAACCTTAATTCAAATAATTGGATTGTTACTTTCTCCTTCTGAAGGGAGCATTTTAATAGAAAACAAGGATGTGAGTACACTATCGGATAAGGAAAAAGCTGAAATTAGAAACCAAAAAATAGGTTTTGTCTTTCAATCTTTTTATTTAAACCCTTTAATGAAAGCGTATGAAAATGTGATGTTACCTATGTATATTCATTCAAAGTATAGTAAAGAAGAAAGAAAGGAGGAAGCCTTTCGCTTATTAGAATTTGTTGGATTAAAGGATAGAGTAAAGCATTTTCCGAAAGAATTATCTGGGGGAGAGCAACAAAGAGTTGCTATTGCTAGGGCTTTAGCCAATCACCCTAATATTATTCTTGCCGATGAGCCCACTGGTTCACTTGACCCAGAAAATGAAGAAAAAATACTAACTTTTTTAAAAAATCTAGCAAAAGAGGGCAAATGTGTGATTGTTGTCAGTCATAATCCAGTAACAAAAGAATATGCAGATAAAATACTTTTAATGGAAAGACATACGATCATAGAGGAAAAGTCGTATGAAAAATAAATTATTGTTAGCGACAATTTACCAGTTTCGAAGAAAAAGTAATCTTTTCAATATATTCTTTATAGGAATTTTTACCTTTTTAGCTATACTCATCGGTAGTTATCATTCTTCTAGTGTACACTATATGAAATATGATATATATGATTCTTTTAAACAAAAAACTTTAATTGTAACCAAAAGTCAGGAAGAGTTAGAAATGGAAGGAATAACTTTAGACGATGTTCGAGAAGATTTAAATAAATTAAAGCATGTTACCTATGTAGCGCGCTTTGCTTCCTTTAGGAATTATCTTCACTCTTCTCTTTTAGAAAAAGAAAAGCAAAATGGTTATGTAGAACTCTATGCATCCAATAACTCTATTTTACCAAAAATTGTAAAGGGTATATCATTTACAGAAGAAAACAAATATACTATGATTTGTCCACAAAATTTTTTTGCAATAGATAATTTAGAAGATTTATGGTATATGAAAAAGAAAGATGGAATTTCTACAAAACAACTTCTTGGACAAACTATACCTTTCGAATATAGAAGTAACAGTGGGATGAAAACCTATACAATAGAATTACAGGTAATAGGACTTTATAAAAATAATAGGTACCATGTCGATGAAAATGTTTGTTATGTGGAGGAAAGTATTTTAGAAGAAGTTTTAAAGAACCAATATGCGGATGATTTTGATGATGAAAATGGGGTCTCTAATTTAGTCTACCAAACTGATTTTGCTGTTCAAATAGATGAGTTAGAAAATAGAAGCTTTGTAGAAAAAGAACTAATAGATAAAGGGTATTCTGTTAGTCCAATGTCAAAGGTTGCAACCGAATATTTTAATGAAATCACTAAAAAGATGAACAATATGACCTTTGGAATTTTATCTATTCTATTTCTCTTTGTTTTGCTTGTATTACAAAAAAAGTACAAAGAGGAAAAAAAACAATACCAATTAATGGTTTATTTAGGATATAGTAAAAAGGATATTCGATTGATCTATCATATGTCCAATATTTTTAATATTATTGTATCTTGCCTTTTCGCACTTTTGATTTCACTTGTTCCTCTATTTCTTTTCTATAAAATTTTAGATATATATCCTTTTCTTTTTCACAAGTGGAGACTCATTGTAAATTATATGCCTGTTTTAACGGTTTTCATTGTTTCCTTTGTAGCAAGCTTTATTACGAGTATATTCCATACATTCTATTTATTTGAGGATGAAAATGATTAGCATATTATTTATTGTATTTAGAGATAAAGAAAGACAAGGGATATATGCTTTGCTCCTCTTTTTTGTAAGTCTACTATTTTTTGTATTATTTTTGTTTCATGAATATTATACGTATCAAATTGATGAGATTTTAGGGAAAAAGGAAGCCAATAGAGGAATTGTTATAGAAAATGCAGATTTGAATGTAGAACAAAAGATGAGGGAAACGAAAGAGATTACTTCTTATGCACCCTTATATTTTGACATAAAAGTTTCCGATACAAAAAATAGGAAAGTATCTGCAAATATTTATAAACAAGATGAGCTTTTAATAGGAACAGAGCCAAAAAATGAAAACGACGTTGTTATTTCAAAATTTTATTATAATATACTAGGATTGAAAGAAAATGATATGCAAGAAAAGAAAGAAATGCAAGTTTATATGGATGGACAAAAAGTGCGTTTGAATATGGTTGGAGTAACGTCAAATAACCAAATTCAGTTATATATGCAAGAAAATTTATTTATAAAGTTAAGCAATAGTAATCCTGCAAAGTATTATGCAGTGATTGATGAATATAAAAATGTAGATAAAGTAATTAATAAGTTTTTACAAAGTGGTTATTTTAGTGAGCTTCAAGATGCAACAGGAAGTTTTGAAATTGAAAAAATAAGAACGACACAAAAAACGTTTGTATATATTTTTATTGGTTGCATTTTTCTTTTATTTCTTATTTTATTTTCTATTATAAAAAATATATTTTATGCGGAGGGAAAAAATATATCGATTTTAAAAGCGATTGGGTATCCAACGTATAAAATTTATTTTCTTCATTTCTTTCAGATAATGCTATTAGTAGGGTTCTCGATTTTGTTTCTCTTATTTACGTATGGTATTGTTTATTTTATCCTTTATGTAAATCATTTCCAAATTGTCGCATTTTTATCTTCTATATCTATTTTAAAAATTTTATGGATAGAGTATATAGTGTTTTTACTTGCTTTATTGATAAGTACATTTGGTTCTATTCACAAAATTAAAAATAGAAATATTTTAAAAGTATTAAATGATGAATAATGATGAAATAAAAAAGATGTAGTAAGTATTAAAATTTTATGGTATACTATGGTACAAGGAGGTTTTACATGGAAAAGTTTACTGTGTATCAATACAATAATGTATTTTATTTTAAAGATTTTTTTGAGAAATTAGGATTTCAACTATATAATGAGAATGATTATAAGACATTACGAGATAAGAAAGAACCCACTTATGAAATTACATTAAAAAGTAGTCTTTGTGAAAGTAAATATTCTTTAAATGATATTTTGACTAATTTATATGATCATTTTTTTATAGACTATGGAGAAACAGGGTTAGTATTAGATACAGATCCTTATTATGGTATTGCCTATGAGGAAGCAACATGTATTTTTTCATCTAAAAAGGAGCGAGATAGTGCCTATTATCAGTTAGAGGAGTCATTGAAAAAAAAGATAGGAATCTTGGCTGGTAGACTAGTAAACCAACAAGAATTTGAGACAGATTTTGAGACAGATAGTTATTTAATGGGTGAAGTAGAAAGAAGGCTGCAAGATGATTTTCAAAAACAATATATTCTTCGAAAAAAGCATGAGAAAGTGATGAAGATAATTTCAAAAAAGGATGAAAAATAAAGAAAAATAAGAAAGAGTACAAAGGATGAGTCTAGGACTCTTTTTTTCTTTTTCATTTTTATCTTGACTTGTATCTTATGAATGTTTATAATGGGGAAGAAATATAAAGGAGAGATTTATGCCAGTTGTCCAAGTGCAAGTCTTCTTAGAAAAAGACAAAGAAAAGAAGGAAGTATTTTTTTGTGGAAAAGGCTTATGGAAAGAGGATAAACTTTATTTTAAAAATAAGCAAGAAGAGAATAAACTATGGATACAAAAGGATACAATTTTATTCCAACGAAAACTGGAAAAAGAGGGCGAATTTTATTTTACTTTTAAAGAAAAGGAACTTACAGTTATTCAATACAAAAGTAGAGATGGAAACGTAGAAATCCCCCTTTATACACAAAGATTAATGATAGAAAAAGAGAAAATAGAAATAAATTATATCGTGGCAGATAGTGAGCAAATAGAATTGGCGATAGAACTAGAATGGAAGTGATGAAAATGGTGAGCGAATTATTAGAAATAGAAGTAAGAAAAGCCTTAGGAGACTACAAAATGGAAAATTGTAATGTGGTTGTGTCCAATCGTCCTGATTTATGTGATTATCAATTTGATGGAGCCTTTCGTCTTTCTAAGACGTACAAAAAACCTCCTATCGAAATTGCACAAGAAATAGCAACTTCCCTACAAAGTTCTTCTTGTTTTGAAAAGGTAGAGGCCGTGCATCCAGGTTTTGTCAATATGACGTTATCGAGTGCTTTTATCAACCAAGTATTAGAAAAAATGCGAAAGAATGAGAAATTTAATTTACCAAAATGGGAACAAATGGAAACTTATGTCATAGACTATGGTGGACCAAATATCGCCAAACCTTTGCATGTAGGTCATATGCGTCCTGCGATTGTGGGAGAAGCCATTAAAAGAATTATTGCTTATGTTGGACACAAAGTAATTGCCGATGTGCATTTTGGAGATTTTGGATTACAAATAGGGCAAGTCATTTATGGAATGAAGAGTGAGGGTATTTCTATAGAAGAGGTTACTTTAGATGATTTAAATCGTATTTATCCTCAAATGAGTAAGCGATGTAAAGAAGAGGCACAAATAAAAGAAATATGCGAGAATATAACGAAGGAACTACAAGATGGTTCTCAAGAATATGAAGCGTATTATCAAAAAATATTTGCTTTATCCAAAAAGGATATCAAGCGCATCTACCAATACTTGGATGTTGACTTTGACTTATGGTATGGAGAGATGGATTCTAGAGCTTTTATTCCTCTAGTAGAAAGCGTTTTAATAGAATCTTCTTTGCTTCATGAAAGCGAGGGAGCTTTGGTTGTCGATGTAGAAAAAAAGGAAGATACCAAAGAAATTCCACCTTTGATTTTTAAAAAGAGTAATGGTGGGTACCTCTATGGTTCAACTGATATGGCAACCATCTACCAAAGGGAAAAGGACTTTCATCCCAACTATATTTTGTATGTAGCCGATGCAAGGCAATCCCTTCATTTCAAGCAAGTATTTCGAGCAAGTTTAAAAAGTAAAATTACCGATGCCAAACTTGAACATTTAGGCTTTGGAACGATTAATGGAATGGATGGAAAACCCTATAAGACAAGAAGTGGGGAAACACCAAAACTCGATGATTTATTTAAAGAGGTAGAAGAAATCTTTGTTGCTAGTAAAGAGACAAATGCCTCTATGACAGAGGAAGATAAGAAAAAGATTGTCAATGCCATTTTAAAATTTGCTGATTTACAAAACAATCGTGAAAAAGATTATATTTTTGATATCAAAAAATTTGCTGATGTGGTTGGAAAAACAGGACCCTATATTCTTTATACTTATCTTAGAATTAATAAACTTTTAAAAGCAGAACCTTTTATCGAAGAAGAACTTTCCAACAAAATTTATAATGAACAAGATCGTTATTTAAGACTACAATTGTTAGGATTTCATAAAGCAGTATTGGATGCATTTAAATTAAGACTTCCCAGTACGATTGCGAACTATGTGTATGATTTATGTGTTGCTTTAAATACATTTTATCAAAATAATCGTATTAGTGGCTTAGAAGATGCAAAGAAAAAACAAGATTGGTTAACGATTTTATCTTTGGCCAACCAAATTTTAAAACAACTTTTCTATCTTTTAGGAATTAGTATTCCATCTATGATGTAAAATGCGTTTATTTTACGTTTAATCAAACATACTATATAAGGATAAATGAATTTTAGGAGGATTTAAAAATGAAATTAAAAGATATGCATATAGAAGAATTAGAATTAATGTCGTATACAGACATGACCTATATGATTTTAAAAGAAAACAATAAAGCGATGAACACGCCGACTATATTTAGGGAAATTTGTAATTTACTCGATTATACAGAAGAGGAGTATGTTGCTAAAATTGGAGACTATTATACATCCCTTACTTTAGATAAACGTTTTGTGTTACTAGAAAATAACGAATGGGACATTCGCGACAGGCATTCTGTAGAACTTGTCATGGATGATGATGATGCAATGGATGCTGATGCAGAAGAGGAAAATGGGGATGATTTTGAAGAAGAAGTCGATGAAGATGAAATAGACAATTTAGATGAAATCGTGGATGATGATTTGGATACATCGGATATTGATGATTTAGAGATAGTCACTGATGAAGAATTGGATGAAGATAACTAGAGCAATCTAGTTTTTTTCATGGTTTTATAAAATACATCCATACTAATAGTAGGTGATTGTATGTATTATTTGAATGTATTTTTACTTTATGCAGTGATAGGCCATTTATTTGAAAGTGTTATCTATCTTTTTTGTGAAGGAGAAAGCGGTATTTTATATGGACCTTGGACACCTGTCTATGGAATAGGTGTGGCACTTCTTTACTTATTCTTTTACTTCATGAAAAAAAAGAAGTGGACAAGAAATCAAATTTTGGTAGGAGAATTTTTTATCGGCTTTTTTCTTTTGAGTTTTCTAGAATGGGTAGGAGGACATCTCCTTGCATATTTTTTTGATACTGTATTTTGGAATTATGAAGGACTTCCTTTCCATGTTGGAAAATATATCTCTCTAGAAACTGCTTTTGTTTGGGGAATTTTATCGAGTTGTTGTATTGCTTTTTTAAAAGACCCTCTCGACAAAATATTAAAAAAAATACCAAAGTTTGTGACTTTCGTATTTCTCTTTTTCTTCCTTTTGGATTGCTTTATGACAGGCCTTCATAAAATGAAATTATCCATATTTTTCTTTCCATTCTTCTAACGTTAAATCTTCTTCAAACATAATGGTAGCAACATCTATCCCTACATAACGATAATGCCATGGCTCATATTTAAAACCAGTAATATGTTCTTTTCCTTTAGGATATCTTAGAATAAAGCCATATTTGTGGGCATTTTTTCTCATCCAATTAAATTCAAGACTATCTGCAAATAAATTGTAATCTTTATTTGAACCTTCTACATCGATTGCAAGCCCTGTTTGGTGTTCTGAGTGTCCTGGTTTGGCACTACATTTTAAAGCGTATTTCTTCCCCTTTTCTTTTACATAATTTTTAAATAAGCCTTCTTGGTAATCAAAACTACGATAAGTAGACACAGCAGTAATAGAAAGTCCTTTTTTTTTCGCATCACGACTTAATTTCTCAAAAGAAACTCTCGCTTCTTTTCGCAAATATTTTTCATCATGGGCATACTTCTTATCTATTTTTTCGAGGAAAGGTGGCACAAAGCTTTTGGTTAATTTATTATTTTTATTGACAAGAACTAACATATCGTCTTCTTCTTTTATAATTTTAATGTTTTTATAGAATTTATTTCCAAATAGGTGAATGTCTTTCGTATAAAAAAGAAGAATGAATAGAATTAAAAGAATATAATAACAGCTTTTAAATACTTTTAGTTTCAAGTTATCACCTATAGTAGTATATGAAAAAGAAATGTACTTGCTACATTTCTAGGCTAAATAATAAGCATAATATTCATCAAAGGTAATGCCTTCTTCCTTTATTTGCGTGGCAATATCAACACCTACATAACGATAATGCCATGGTTCATAAGAATAACCCGTAATGTCTTCGTGGGCTTTAGGATATCTTAAAATAAAGCCATATTTGTGGGCATTTTCTTGCATCCAAGTGAATTCTTTTGTCTTTTCAAAATCTTCTTGCTCCTTGACTCCATAGGTAGTTACATCCATGGTAAGACCTGTTTGGTGTTCCGAGTGTCCTGCCCTTGCTGCATAACTATCCGCCCATGCCTCATCATGGGCACTGGCATACCTATTCCATAGACTCTCTTGGTAGTCATAATCACGATAAGAAGAATTAATAATAATGGTTAAATCTTCTTTTTTTGCATCATTAAACATTTTTTTAAACTGTTCATATACTTCTTTTCTCATCTTTTGTTTTCCATAACAGTGTTGAATGGAAACATCAACTAAATCGTCAAAGACAAATTCTTTTGGTAAAGCATAATATTTATTGACCAACATTTGATTTTCTTTGTTTGTATCTGTCTTTTGCACATTTTCATAGTAATCAGAATCCCGGTTTGTATTAATCAAACTCACAATTTCTGTATAGCTTTTATCGCTATGTTCTTCTTTGTATTTTAAATAACGCTCTAAGTTGTCCTTGATAAAATATTTTTCCTTTAAAAAGTAGGGTAAATCTTTATGGTATTCGTGATTGAGTATTTCCTCTATCGAAAGTATTTTCTCGTTTTTGGTATCTGTAGTTGTCATGAGTTCTGTCACTTCTTCTTTGGTATAACCTAATTTTTCTAATTTATAAGAAGTACTGTGTATTTTTTGATTATATTTTATAATCATAATTATGGAAAGGGTTATAATAATGATAAGAGCAATTATAGCTACAAGTGTATAAATGGCTTTCTTTTTCATTCTTCTTCGCATACCATCACCTAGTTTTATTATAACCAATTCTTAAAAACATTTCAATACAAATTGTTTACAGTAAAAGGTAAATTTGTTATAATGATCTATAGTTAGGAGAGTATTATGGAACTATTATTTTTATGTATGAAAATCTTTTTTGTTCGTATTATTGATGTATCCCTTGGAACTTGTAGAACCATTGTGACTGTAAAAGGGAATAAATTGTTAGCATCTATCATTGGATTTGTGGAGGTCTTTGTTTGGTTTATTATTGTAAGAGAGGCTTTGAATACCGATGAGACCAGTATTTTTGTGGCTTTATCGTATGCGGGAGGATACGCAACAGGAACGTATATTGGAGGATGGCTTTCTGCGATTGTGATTAAGGGTAACTTTGGTGTACAAGTAATTACCAGTAGTAAAAATGATGCGATGGTGGATATTTTAAGACAAAATGGATATGCTGTATCCGTTATCAATGTCGAAGGACAAGACAAGAAAAATGAAAAATATATGTTATTTATTGAAATTGATAAAAATAAATTTAAGAAACTCAAGAAATTGATAAAAACATTGGATGAAAAAGCATTTATTGTTGTGAATGAAACAAGAGAAGTGGAAAATGGTTATTTCCCTGCGAATTAGTGGGGATTTTTTATTTGACAAAATGGTGCATAATTTAGTATACTATTTCGAAGTTTGGGAGTGAGCAATATGATAAGCGAAATTGAATTTCCTATCGTCATTCAATTGGTATTTAAGTACTTAAATACAGAACTATCTATCTATGATTTTATAGAGTTAGAGGAATGTAAAAGTTTAAGTATGCCTTTTACAAAGTGTTTAACCAAAATTTCATCCAATAAAACGATACATTATGGCAAAGAAAAGTATATATGGGCCGAATTATCGAAATGGGTTCGCGAAAAGATGGAAATGGATAAAATGAATTTAGTGGTATATCTTGCTACAGCTTATCTAGAAGGTGATTTTACGATTCATTTCTTGGCATCCCTTCCAGAAGTACCTTTTTCTTCTTCTACTTTACAAAGATATTTTAAAGAATTACTACCTAAGATTCCAAAGATAGAGTACATGAATAAAGAATATACAGGGGAGGATTTTTCTGCACTTTTAAATGAAAAATTAGCTCTTCAAAAAAGCAAGGCTCCTGTAAAAGGGGGAATAGAGTCTTCCCTTAAAACAGTGGCGTTGAAAGATAAAAAAGGACGTTTTATAGGCAATAAAAAAAGAGCGAAGATAGCTGGAAAACATTTTCCTAATACCTATGAAAGAGCAAAGTATGAAGCCGATTTGCTATTAGTTAAACATTCATCTACTCAATTAATAGCAGAAAGACAGGGCCTTGCTCGAATAACGATTAAAAATGATTTTCATAATGTTCTTAAAAATTGTAATTTAGGTAAATATGAAAAGGTTTGCCAACAATTCGAAGAAAATAAAAATGTAGAATTTGATGAAAATGGAAAATTTATGAATGCCGAGGAAAAATACCAGAAGCAAAAAAGATGTAGAAATAGGAAATAAAAAGTAGAAGAAATCTTCTATTTTTTTTGTCGAAACATAAGTATTATTAGAGAGGTGAATTATGAAGAAAATAAGGAAGTTTTTTATCATTGGAATTGTCTTTTTATTTCCATTTTCCGTTTTAGCAAGTGATACCTATGTTTCCAAAGAAGTAAATAATTCTGTTGATTTAGCACCCCATGCGAAAAGTGCGATTTTGCTAGAAGCGACAACAGGAGAAATTTTGTATGAAAAAAATAGTCATGAAAAATTGGCCCCTGCCAGTATGACCAAAATGATGAGTATGTTGCTTATTTTAGAACATATTGAGTCGGGTGCCATGAAATGGAATGACGTCATTACTGTTTCTGAAAATGCTTCTAGTATGGGAGGAAGCCAAATTTTATTGGAAACAGGTGAGCAAATGACTGTGGAAGATTTATTCAAAGGAGTTGCCGTTGCGAGTGGAAATGATGCAGTTGTTGCTTTAGCAGAAGCGGTTGCTGGAAATGTAGAGTCATTTGTCGAAATGATGAATCAGAAAGTCAAAGAGTTAGGACTTAAAGATACAGTATTTAAAAATCCTCATGGACTGGATGATGCCAATCACTATTCTACAGCTTATGATATGGCAATGATAGGTAAGGAACTCGTCAAACATGAAAAAGTTTTAGAATTTACATCTATTTATGAAGATTACTTAAGAAAGGGAACAGAAAGAGAATTTTGGCTTGTCAATACCAATCGACTTGTGAAATTTAACCCCATCGTTGATGGACTTAAAACAGGATTTACCAGTGGAGCAGGGTATTGTCTAACGGCTACTGCGAAAAAAGAAAACATGCGACTTTTAACAACCGTTATGGGAGAAGAGAGCATTACAACTAGAACCAGCGAAGTCACCGCTCTTTTAGACTATGGATATGCGAATTATAAAATGGATAAATTAATTAGTAAAGATACGATTGTGGATACCATTTCCCTTGATAAGGCAAAACAAGAAACTGCTTCTGTTGTTCCTAGCAAAGATATGACAAAATTAAGTAAGAAAACAAAAAAATTAGGAGAAGTAACTTACGATGTAAAATTAAAAGAGGTGAAAGTTCCTCTAAAAAAAGGTGACGTCATTGGAAATATGGATATTCTAGAAGATGGAAAAGTCGTAGGGAATATAGATGTTACTGTTTCTGAAAATGTGGATAAAATTGACTTTTTAGGACTATTTTATCGTTATTTTAAAGATATTACAACAGGAAATATCAGTATATAAGTTCATAAATGTACTATGAGCTTTTTTTATTTCTAATTTTTTAGATGAAACTTCTATGTTTTACATATTTTTTCCCTTTTCGATTGTTTTAATATATCACTAATAGTATAATATAATTAGGAATATCTAGTTTGTTTAGGTACTATTCTCCTTTACTTTTTAAAAGTGGAAGGGGGTGAAGTTATGAGAAAGAAAGACGAATATCTTTGTACAATCATAATACTCCTTATTATTGTGATTTTAGTCATTTTAATAAAAATAGTACCAACTGTATAAGTCGGTACTAAATCTAATGTTTTAGGAATAGTACCTAACTCAGCAAAATTAGGTATTCCTTTTTTATTTTATGCAAGTTTCCTTGACACATTCATCATAGCATATTCATTCCATTTTGTCAAAAACCATCCCTTTATTGCGGTAAGTTTGAATAAAAAGTCTACGGGATAAAAATGGAAAAACAAAATAGGGGAAATAAAAAATTTATAGCAAAAGGATAACCACTTCTTTTTTAAAGAGTTAAAACTGCTATAATCAAAGTAGGAAAGAAGACGATTTATGAAAAAAAGGCAAGAAATTTATGACTTATATTGGTATTTTGCTTATGAAAGACAATCTATATTTTTAAAAAAGAAAAAAGGAGAAAATCCTCCATGGACCGATGATAAGATTTTACAGAAATATAAATTTTGTAATAGTTACCGTGTCAATGACCGTGTAAGTCAATATTTACTTAAAAATGTGATAT
>CAMXQX010000032.1 GCA_947246355.1 uncultured Bacillota bacterium
AATAGACTTGGCTTAAAGAACAAGATTCTGTATCGTATTCTAGTGTAAGGGTATTCAATTCTTTCAAAGAATCAATTCCTAAACTTTCATAAAGACCAGGTAGCGTTAATCCTACTACCATATAACCATTTCCATTATTGATAACTTTTCCACTTGAAATCGTTACATTTTCTGCATTTTCTTGCTGAATCATCGTACCTAAGGTCACAACAAATGGTGTATAAAGTACTTCTTTTCTGCTCCCAACCATGACTGTATTTTCCATGTTGTTTTTAAAAGTATAAACGATTTTTACATGTCCTTTTTGACCTACGATTTCGTTTGCTTTCTTTTCTTCTCCATCCAAATAATATTTGATAGACACTTGTATATCAATATCTTTTTCAGTAGAACCTTGGTAGAAAAGACTCTTTCCATCACTCTTCCACTTCAGTGTTTTTCCCTCCACTTGTAAATCTTTTTTCTTGTTCAAAGCAAGAAGATCAAATAATTCTGCTTCATCCTCTATCTCTTCTCCAATGTCCCCCATCAGTTGATTGGTTACCATCGTTTTCGTAACCGTTCCATCGTAATTTAATTTAGAATACACCGTTTCATTTTTGGTATAGGCTAAAGCAGGCTGTGTAAATAAAAGTCCTGCACTTAGTCCTAAAAAAGTCATATATTTTAATTTTTTCATAATTTTCCTCCTTTATTTTAAAGTACTCTTTTGAATGAGTTTATCAAAAATAAGTAATAATGATGGAAGTATAAAAATAACCACCAACATACTAATAACAGAGCCACGAGATAAAAGCTTACAAATGGCTGCAATCATATCAATTTTAGAAATGAGGGATACTCCAACCGTTGCAGCAAAGAAACAAAGAGCACTGACGATAATGGATGGCACCGTATGTTCTAGCGTATTTTTCATCGCTACCTTTTTCTCACTTGTCTTCTTTCTCTGGTCCAAATACGTCGTTGCCATTAAAATGGCATAATCAATCGTTGCGCCAAGTTGTATGGTGCCAATGACGATGGATGCAATAAATGGTAGTGTTGCACCTGTATAGTAAGCAACGGACATATTGGCAAATATAGCTGCTTCTATTGCAATCACTAAAATGATAGGTAAAGAAATCGATTTTAAAGTAAATAACATGATAACAAAGATAACCAATATCGACGTATAGTTTACATTTTTAAAATCCTCATCACTAATTTTAACAAGGTCTTTCATGAGTGGCCCCTCTCCTGCCACAATCGCATGAGAATCGTACTTTTTGACGATTGTATCCATAGCGCCGATTTGTTCATTGAGCTCTGTAGTTGCAATCTCATATAGAGAGTTCACAATCATCAGTTGGTAACCATTACTTGATAGAAATTTAGAAACTTCATCTGGTAACATAAATGCTGGAATACCCATGGTAAGCTCTTTTGGACTTAACACAAGAGAAATACCATCTAATTCTTTTAATTCCTGAATCAAAGAATTTAAATCTTCATAATTTAAGTTTTCATCAAGTAGTACCACAGCTGGGGATACAATTTCATATTCTTCTTTTAAAGCTTTATTCGCAACGCTACTTAAAAGAGTCTCTGGTAGTGATTTATCCAAATTATAGTACACTTTTACACGATTGTTTCCATAAATGATAGGAACAAGTAAACTTAAAAATACAAGAAAGCTAAGGATATAATGCTTGATAGAAAATTTTTGAATTCGCTTAAATGTTGGAAAAATATTTTTATGTTTTGTTTTCTCAACTACCTTATCGAATACCAAAATCAAACATGGGAATATTGTTAAAACCGAGATAAGTCCAAAAATGACTCCTTTGGCCATCACAATTCCAATATCACGTCCCAAAGTTAAATTCATAGAACATAAGGCTAAGAATCCAGCGATGGTCGTGAGTGAACTTCCAATCACAGATTTAAATGTTTCACAAATGGCTTCTTGCATTGCTTCTTCTTTGTTTAATGTTTGTTTTTGAAATTCATATTTATTGTACAAAAAGATAGAAAAATCAGATGTAACCCCCAAATGCAATACAGCGCTTATCGCTTTCGTAATATAAGAAATCTCTCCTAGGAAAATATTACTTCCCATGTTATATAAAATGGCTAGACCAATATTACCAAGAAGCAAAAGTGGCATAATATAAGAATCGGTTGCGAATAAAAGAACAACAATACATAAGATAACGGCAATGACTATATAAAGAAGCATCTCGTCGTTTGAAATATCCATGGTGTCCATTACCATGGCTGACATTCCACCAATTTTGGCATGCTCTTCGGTAATTTCCCTAATTTTGGAAACCGCATTCAGTGTTTCTTCACTTGAAATCGACTCTGTAAATGTCACCAACATTAATCTAGAATCTTCTTTTTCTAAATGATGGTGAACTTCATCTGGTATCCATTCTGCTGGAAAAGCACTTCCTAAAATGTCTTGGTCGGAAAACACCAAACTGACACTTTCAATTTTCCTTATTTCCTTCTCCATCGTAAGCATGGTATCGCTATCCATTTTATCCATAATAACGAAGGAGAATGCTCCTAAATGAAAATCTTCAGTTAAGATATTCTGTCCTTTGATGGTTTCAATATCTTCTGGTAAATATACCAAAATATCGTAATTGATTTTTGTCTTCATCATTCCAAATACAGATGGAACAAGTAGTAAAAAAGCAGTTACTACGATCCATACTTTATGTTCAGTAATCCATTTGGCAATTTTTTTCATAACATCCCTCCATGTCATAACATTTTATTACTTTCTTTTTGTTTTGTAACGAACAAGTATTTTTACTTTGTATGATATCCAACAAATGTATGAAAATGTATAGTTAATTATCCAAATTTTGTTGTTTATCTTTACAAATGTCTTAAAAATTTGTATGCTTAAAGTGGTGATATCCATGGAAGATTTACGTGTTACAAAAACAAAAAAAGCACTTTTTGATGCTTTAATTAATTTAATGGAAGAAGAAGCGTTTGAAAACATAAAGGTATCCGATATTTGTGAGAAAGCCCTTATCAATCGCTCTACATTTTATGCGCATTATACTGATAAATACGAATTAGTCTCCTCTTTTATTAAAAACTTAACGGATGAATTAAAACAAGAATTAGAAAAAAATAATCATATTTCCACTTCTAAAGAATATTATTTGGAAATGTTGCGTCTTTTCTTTTCTCATGTGGAAAAACAAAAAGAGGCCTATGCTTCTATTCTTATTCATAATCGAAATAGTATTATGATGGATATGGTTTATCAAACGCTGGATGAAGATATCAAAAAGCATTTACCTCTTAAAACAGAGATTCCAAGTGAGATTGTATCAAAATTTTATTTGGGAGCTGTATTTAATATTGGAATAGAATGGTTAAATAGTAGTAGCAAATATACCAAAGAAGAAGTAATGCATTATCTTGATTTATTAATTCCTAATTTATCGCAATAGAAGAAAGGATAGCCGCCATTCCATATAAGCAATCCGTCTACTTCTTCTTAGGAATACAGAAATAGAAAGTAGAACCATTCTCTTTTATCGATTCTACACCATATTCATAGTTATGTTTCACTAAAATATTTTTTACAATCGATAAACCAAGTCCTGTTCCGAATTGGTTTCTTTTGTGTGTCTTATCAATTTTATAATATTTGTCCCAAATACGTTCTAATTCCTCTTTTTCGATTCCCTTTCCATGATCTGTAATATGAACTTTGTAGCTTTCTTCTTCCTCTAAAATAGAAACAATCACCGTTTTATCTTTTCCCACATAATTAACCGCATTCCCAATGAGATTATAGATGACCTGCTGCATTTTGGCTTTATCCGCAACAACTTCCATGTTCTCTTTATTCTCATAGATAAAATGATATCCCTTGGTCTCCTCTAAATACTTAAATTTATCTAAGATATTTAAAATAACCTCATGAAGAGAAAAAGTCTCTAATTTTAAAGAATCAACATTGGACTGCAGTTTAGATAAAGAAAGTAAATCCCCTACTAAAACGTTTAATCTCTCTGTTTCATCAATAATGGTATTCAAATTGGCATTTCTTTTCTCTTCGTTGTTATATGTTAAATCCCTTACCATTTCGGCATAGGCTTTAATCATCGTAAGTGGCGTTTTCAAATCATGCGAAACATTGGCTAAAAGTTCTCTTCGAAGTGCTTCCGTTTTAGATAATTCTTCTCTAGCTTGATTTAAAGTAAGAGCTAAATCATCCAATTCTTCAATGTCTGAATCACTCTTAAAAGCAACATCATAGTTCCCTTTTGACATTTCTAGGGCTGCATCCTTTAGTTTGATTATCGGAGAGGACACTTTTTTGGATACAAAATAGGCTAGCAAAAAGGATAACAGTAGGACTATCATCGTCGCATAAATCAGTTGTCCTGCTAAAATCTTGGTTGTACTGCCCGTTGGTTCTAGGGAGGCATTGATAAAAATATACGTATCCCCTTCCAAGCGTAGTGCATAAATAATGGTTTTATTTTTAAAGCGCGTATTGACAATGGTGTATTTCTTCTTGGCAAGTCCACTTTCCACAAAGGTTTTTTTATACGTATAGGCTTCCGTTTGATTGTCTAAGCAGCCCTTCGCTAAATTCATAGAAGAATATTTGATGAGTTCTCCAGAAATGACTTCGATACAAACATCATTTTGAAAAGCAAGATTATCCAGCGTAGACTCAAAACTCGCCGTATTATAAGCACTCGCAATTTTAGAAGCAATCCGACTAAGTTCTAGTGTCTTTTGGAATTCATAATATACACTAAAAAAGATGACTTGAAAAAGCCAAAGTCCTGCTAGAATGAAAATAGAAAAAAAGGTAAAATAAAGCCAAATTTTATTCTTTAAACTATCTCGTTTCAAATTTATATCCCATTCCTCGAACTGTCACAATCAAATCACGATATTTTCCTAAATTATTTCTGAGCATTTTAATATGGGTATCGATGGTTCTATCATCTCCAAAAAAGTCATATCCCCATAGTTTCGATAATAATTGCTCCCTTGATAAGGCAATATTTTGATTTTTTACGAAATAACACAAAAGTTCATATTCTTTTGGCGTAACTTTCATTTCTTCTCCTTCTACTTTAATCGTATGTGCTTTATAATCAATTTCCAAATCTTCGTAGATAAATCGATCAACTTCACCATTTACTCTTTTCAAAACAGCCTTGATACGAGCTAAAAGTTCTTTTGGACTAAATGGTTTGGTCATATAATCATCTATGCCTATTTCAAAACCAGTCAGTTTATCATACTCTTCTTCCCGTGCCGATAACATGATAATGGGAATATCTTCTATTTTTTTGATTTCCAAAGAAGCACTATACCCATCGAGTTTCGGCATCATAATGTCCATAATGATAATAGAAATATCTCTATTTCTTTTTACCTTTTCAATCGCATCCAGTCCATTTTCTGCTTCTATCACTTCATAATTTTCCGCATAAGCATATTCTTTGATGACATCGCGTATTAATGCCTCATCATCCACCACTAAAATTTTCATACTTCACTTCCTTGTCTTTTATAGTATAAAAAAGTAATGTGTTTTTTTTGTGAAATTGACTCATTTTGCTTGTTCTATGGCTTTCGAAATAGCTTCAATATAAGTATCCGCACTTATCGTCACACCACTAATGGTATCTAGGGATAATTTGGTTTTTGTATCATCCGTCCATTTCACCCAATCCAAATCTTGTTCTTCTACTACTTTTTTTTCAATGGCCTCTACTTGCTCATACCATTCTGCTCCTCCTGCAATAACACCAATATTATTGGATGTCTCCTTCATTCCATATGCATCTTTTAATGTTTTCTTCGTTGTTTTTACGCCATCTTTTATATAGGTAGAATCAATAAAACAAGATTTAATATAACCATATCTATCTACATAAAGGGTTGCAGTAGTAACGTAGTTTTCTCCATAACTTACATAAGGAACACTAGCAAAATACGTTCCTTCTTTGTAACTTCCTGTATGTCTTGATTTTTCACAACCACTTACAATCAATAATAGTAACATTAAAATTAAATATTTTGTTTTTTTCATTTTTATCCGTCCTTTCTTATTCTATTTCTTTTTTATATTGTAGCAAAGAAGAAGCTAAAAATCCAGTCAATAATCCTGTTGGAATACATAGTAGTAGCAAAAGAGGAATCCATTTTTTTATCACTAGAGGAAGAAGAAGGCTTGCTAGTAAGATTTGTCCTAGGGAATGAAAAAAAGAACCCACAATACTTACTCCTTTTACAGAAAAGAGATTTATCTTTTTTACAAGAAACATACTAATTACGGATAAAAGACTCCCTACAAGACTTAAATAAAAACCAATACTAAATAAACCTGTTCGGCAGAAAGCAACAATCAACACTTTCAAAAGGGTAACATAGAGAGCTTCTTTAAAAGAATAAGTATAAAGGACAAACAAAACAATCGTACTCGCCAAACCAAGTTTCAATCCAGGAATCGTATATCCATTAATGAGAGGCAAAAAACTTTCAAAAATGCTTAGAACTACCGCTAGGGAAGCATACATTGCCATACGCATCATTTTTTTTATTTCCATACCTCACATCCTTTGCCCTATTTCTTGACCTTACTATTTAGCAAATAAAAAACATCTGATTTCAACATAAGTCAATTTCAAATGCCATACCATTAAGGGATAACATCTGCTTCTTACAGTCAAATGTATCCTTTTTTTGTGTAAGTTCCTTTGATATACTCATAATACCATAAAGTGTTTTCCTTCGCAAGCATCCCAATTTTTAAAACAAAAACGTATAAATTTTTAATTAATATTCGTTAGTTAAATTTTTTGACAAAATTCAATAAATATGTTACTATGAATGTGTCAAGGAAACTTGCATAAAATAAAAAAGGAATACCTAGTTTTGAAGAGTTAGGTACTATTCCAAAATGTTTTTGATTTAGTACCGACTTATACAGTTGGTACTATTTTTATTAATATGATTAGAATCACAATAATAAGGAGTATTATGATGGTGCAAAGATATTCGTCTTTCTTTCTCATAATTTCACCTCCTCCCACTTTTATAAAGTAAAGGAGAATAGTACCTAAATTAACTAAATATTCCTAAATTATATTATACTATTAGTGCTACATCAAAACAAGCAAATAAGGAAAAAAGTATGAAAATATTGGATGTTTTTTTATGGCAAAGAAAAACATAAATTTTTAATTTGATAGCATAAAAATATAGTGCTTACTAAAAAACTTTATCTATAAAAGAATTACCTTAAAATCGTATCCATTTCTTTTTCGCCTTTTAGGACAATCACAATTTCATTGGGAAGACATACGATTGTATCTCCCTTTCTTTTCACAAATCCTTGTCTAGAACAAAGGTGTTTTGGACTATTTTCTTCTATGACTCTAATTTTTCCATCCCCTGCTTCTAGATAGACATCTCCTAATTTTCCCTTTACTTTATATTGCTTTAAATCTGTTTCTAAATCAATTTGTAAAATAAGCTCTTTTTGATAATATACTTCTGCATAGGAAGAAGAAGCTCTTTTTTGACTAAAGAATAATCCTAGTAAACCAAATCCAAAAAGAAAAAGAATAAGAACTTTATCGGCTTTATTCATAGAGATACTCGTTAAATCCAGAAGAGGCAATTTGTTCAAATTCACTCACATACCAAATGGCTTCCACATCATCCATGCCCTCTATCCACTCGAGTCCTGTATCAATATCCATTAGAAATAAAATGGTGGATAAAATATCCGCTTGCATACTATCCTCTGCAATCACAGTTACACTTAAGAAATTGTCACTCGGATAAAGAGTTTTTGGATTGATAATATGGTTATATCTTTTCCCATCGATTTCAAAAAAACGTTGATAACCCCCACTTGTCACAACCGCTTTATTGTTGGCTTTTACTTTCGCAAATATTCCGCCAATCGAACTTGTTGGATCTTCAATCCCAATTTTATAGGCATCACTTCCATAATGTTCACCAACCAAGACGTTTCCTCCTGCATTGATAATATATTTTCGAATACCTATGCTATTTAAATATTCTCCTACCTTCTTTGTCGCATATCCTTTCGCTACTGCTCCTAAATCAATATTGGCATGGTTATTGTAAATTTTACCATCTTGTAAAATAATTTCTTTATATTCTTTTGTCTTCTCTAACTCTTCCCTACTAGGGAGCGTCTCCTCTTCGATGGCCCTCTTCCATACATCCGTTAAATTCCCCATTTGAACGGCAAACAAACCATCACTCATTTCATAATATTTTAAGGACTCTTCTAGTAGAAAATAAAGCTCACTATCAATTGTAATCCATTCCTCCTCCCGTGTGTTTTCTCTTAAAAAATATAAATTGATGCCATTGTCATACGCTTGATAGCGGTCAGTCAGTTGATGATACTTTTGATAGAGTTTTTCTACTTCTTTGAGTGCTTCTTTGGCTTTTGTCTCATTTTGTTCATAAAGGTTAACGTAAATAGAGGTATCCATATAAAAAAGATGTGTGTCAAACGAAGTATTGTTTTTTTGGAAAGAATTGGTATAAACTAAACAAAGTAGAAGCAAAAACAATAGTAAAAAAACAACACTCCAAATTACTTTATTCATTTTTTCCTGCATATCATTTCTCCTTTCTTAATGTGCATTTATTCTTTTGTTTCTTCGGATAAAAAAAAGTACAAGCAAGAGGATACTTAAGAAGATAATTCCCAAAATAATAAAAACAATGCCCACTATCTTAAGAATAGGTTTGATTCCCACTTTAGCAAATAAATTACTAGAAATTAAAACGTACTTACCCTCTCGTTTTTGAAATGTGAAAGTTACCGTCGTCCCACTCACATGAAAATTCCAACCCTTCTCATATCCTTCCGCTGTAATGGATGTCTTTACCTCATAAGTGTCTTTCTCTGTTTCTTTTACACTCTTGACCCAAGCATTCATATGCATTTGTCCAAGATATTTTGTAACACCATCCTGCAGTTCTTGGTTGGTTGTATCTAAATAAGAATAGACCGTTTCCTCTCCCTGGTTCCATTCAGTAACAAAAGCTTGTAAGGTTTCTTTTACCTTACTTACTTCCTTTGCTTCTTTTGCTTCTTTTGGAGGTTCGATATCCAAAGCCATCACGTTGGTTGTAAAAAAGAAAGCCAGTAGCAATAAAATTTTTTTCATAGATAACCTCTTTTCTATCTATTTTCATTATAACATGTATCTATAAAGAAAAAACAATATTCTCATCTATTTTCTAAAACCAAAAAAAGTTCTACTCGAACTATTTTTCTTCTAATACCTGTTTGTAGACAGAAATCATTTTCTTTCCTACCGTTTTAATTTCCATATTTTTGACAAGTTCATATCCATTTCCTTGTAAAGAAGAAAGTTCTCCCTCTAAAATTTTTCTTAATTTTTCTTCAAATTCATCATCATTTTTTGCTTTATACACGTCCTGTCCTTCTTTTAAAAATGCAAAAATAGGAATATCACGAACCAAAATATCCGCTTGCTCTGATAGACCTTCCAGTATTGGAATACCTTCTGTTTCTTCTAAAGTTGGAAATAAATAAAGATTGCATCCTGAAAAAGCAGAGTGTATCATATCTCGCTCTACATAACCTGCAAAAGTTAAATTAGGAAGTTTGGTATGAACGGCCTTTTTTATTTTTCTAGGAGAAACAGATAAAGGAGAATATCCAAACCAAATAAATTTATACTCAGGGCACCTCTTAGCCATTTCTACGAAAGTTAAAATACCCTTTCTCTCTAAATAAAGCCCTATTCCAATCACTACTTTATCTTCTTTTTTAAAACCATATTTTTTTCTAAATTTCTCACCATCTTTTTCATTTTTTTTAAAAAAGTGCATATCAATACCATTAGATATCGCTGTAATAGGACGGTCTAAATTATAATTTAAAAGTAATTTTTTAGAATATTCAGTAGGGGTAATGATATGGTCTCCTAACCGATAACACTTACAAATCCACCATTTAAATAAAGGAGCAATAGTATTGGAAAAAATAAAAGAATTTCTAAAATCTTCTTCTGTAGAGTGGGCATGATACACTATCTTTTTCCCCATTTTTCTTGCTTTTTTAGCTAAACGATACGATTTTAGTCCATAAAAATTGATATGAACAACATCATAATCCTTACATTTTGAATCAAGGGTATAATCAATATGGTTATCTTCTAATGCCTTAATTTGATGTTGCACAGCTTTTCCAAGACCTGATTTACCAATGGTTTTCATTCCCTCTGTATAAAGTAATACTTTCATAATTCACCTCTTAAAATTCATTATACCATACAACAAAAAAAATACATAGACTGTATCTTTTTATCTATGTTTTATAAACTAAACTGCAACATCGACAAGAATGACATCTTCTCCTATTTTTTTTATCTGTCCCCATTTGACTCTAAATTCATCTTTTCCAGGGAAAATAGAAGATAAAAGTTTATTTTTTTGAACAATTAAAGCTTCTAAGTTGCCATTAGAGTCCAACACAACATCAATAATATTACCGACCTTTTTCCCATCTTTGATATTAATAATATCCTTATTTTGTAAATCGGATAAATTCATACACTTCACCTAGAATAAATATATGCGAAAAAGAGGAAATTATCCTATCCCCACTTCATAATCTCTTCTAAACTTTTCTTCTTTCTCTCGTATGGAAATTCACTCGATACACCGATAGCAATCGCAGATACCAAATCCATTTTCTCCAAGGAAAACTCTTTTACAATTTTGTTTCTTACATAGATAACATCGCGAAGCCATAAAGAGGCCAGTCCCAAACTTGTTGCTGTTAAACAAATATTTTCAATTGCTGCTCCCATAGATAAATAATCTGCCTCGAACCAATTTTTATCATTTCTTCGAAGCGCTAAGATTAAAATGGGTGCTTCTTTAATGACTCGAATACTTCCCATTAAACTACTTGTTGGTGTATATTTTTTCGTTGGTTGTACTTCACTATTTTGTATTTTTCTTTCCTTATCTAAATGTTTCTGCATGATGTTTGCCACTTTATCCTTTTTATCCTCTTTCAAAATAAGAAAAAACCAATTCTGTCTATTTGCGGCCGTTGGTGCTAGGCGCGCACTTTCTATTAACTTGACTATCTCCTCAGTTTTAATTTCTTCTTTAGAAAACTCACGTGTACTTCTTCTTGCATTCATTACATCTAAAAACTCCATTTGTATTCCCTCCTGTTTTAGGATACAGTATGTTTTTTTCATAAATTTGATAAATTAGAAATCAGTTTTATCCAATATACATCCATAATTCCACAAAGTCTTTATAGTAAACTTCCAAAGTATAATTTTCCTTTAATTTATAAGGAATGGATTGAAGGTAATGCTCATAAATCGTATACCATAACCTCTCTATTTCCGTTCCCTTAAAACTATCTGTTTTAAAGACAAGCCATTTTCCTTTTGCAATTGTAAATTCCTTAAAACAAGGATTTTTTTGATGTGTTAAAATCCAATAGGCTGTACTTCCTTTCTTCTCTTCAATCAATGCAATTCTTGGAATTTCATGCATAATAAATGGGTACTGCTCTTTCATTTCTTTCCAAAAAGGTTCTGCCTTAGAAGGAATTTCCCCAGTTACTTCAATAAATTGGCCATAAAGAATGCAAGTCTTTCTTTCCTCAATACGATAGGCAATTTTTTCTTCTTGCCTCTGCTCTCTAAACTTTAATACAGGTTGAAATGTAAGTTCTATATTCTTCGATTTTACATCTTTGGGGTGAACTTTATAAATTTCATAAAATTTTCTTGAAAAAGCCTCTTGGGAAGAATAACCGCAAAAAAGGGCAACTTCCATTCCTTTTTCGTTTGCTAATAGTTTTAAAGGAGCAATCGACATTCTTCTTCTCCTTATATACTCTGTAAGAGTATAACCTGTCATTAAAGAAAAAATACGTTGCATCGTATAAGAACTACATCCTAAAAAACGAGCCAAAGTAGAGTAGGAAATTTCTTCTTCCAAATGTTTTTCTATATAATCTGTTACTTGGTTTAATCCTTCATATAAATTCATGTGCATCCCTCTTTTTTTATAAAGTATACCATTTTTCAGTATTTTTTTGAATATCTGTCTCTTTTTTCATCAACATAAAATAGAAAGGAGAATTTATGGCACGTCATAAAGTTGAAATTTGTGGCGTGAATACTGCGAATATTAAGGTTTTAACAAATGAAGAAATGGTAGATTTATTTCAGAAATACCAAAAAGGAGACAAAGAAGCAAAAGAAGAGCTTATCAATGGCAATTTAAAACTGGTTCTCTCCATTTTAAAGAAATATAACAATCGTTGTGATAATATGGATGACTTATTTCAAGTAGGCTGTATTGGATTAATCAAAGCCATTGACAATTTTGATCTTTCTCATGAAGTTAAGTTTTCCACCTATGCTGTTCCCATGATTTTAGGAGAAATTCGAAGGCATCTTCGAGATAATAATTCCATTCGTGTTGCTAGAAGTGTCAAGGATACAGCTTACAAAGCTTTAAAATTAAAAGAAGAGCTGACGAATCAATATGGAAAAGAACCCACAATCAAAGAAATTGCCGAGAAACTAGCTCTTTCTGAATTTGAAGTTGCTAATGCTTTAGATTCAACGAAGGAAACCATTAGCATGTTTGAACCTATTTATAATGATGGTGGCGATACCATTTATTTGGCAGATCAATTGGATGATAAAAAAAATTCGATGTACCCCCTTGAAGTTCGGCTAGCATTAAAAGATGCTATACAAGAATTAAAAGAAAAGGAAAAGTATATCTTACTATCTAGATATTTTATAGGAAAAACACAATTAGAGCTGGCAGAAGAAATTGGAATTAGCCAAGCACAAATTTCCAGATTAGAAAAATCTGGATTAGATAAAATAAGAAAAAATATTTCATGAAGCATCTAGCAAGTTTAGATGTTTTTTAGTAAAAAAAAGAATATAGAAATTCTACATTCTTTTCAATCAGCATGTACTTTGGTAATTTCTCGAATATCTCCCATACGATAAGATACTTTAATTTCTTCTCCTTCATGAATAAAGGGAAGTGAATTAGGAGCAACTTTAATAGAAACCTTATACCGATTATTCTCTGTATCGGTCAAGTAATAAAAGGTGAGTCCATCTAAAATTGCTGTTTTAATTTCTTGAATTGTGATTGTAAGTTGTTCATCATTTTTACTAACTAGAGGTGCATCCTTTAAATACTGATTTGCTGCCTCTTCGATCCCTAAAGAGGCATCGGTTACAACTACATTTTGGTAATCCTCTACATCGACAAAGGCATACATTTTAACAAGTCCTGCATTATCCTTTAAGGATAAAAAGTAAGTTGGTTTTTCATTTAAATTAATGAGTAATGGAAAGGTAGAAGTATAAGACATTTGTTGTACCTTTCCCTCAGCACTTTGTCTTGCCGATTCTTCCTTCGCTCCACTCGCACTATAAAATTTTGTTTCTTTCGTTCTTAAATTGCTCATAATAAATCCTAAAATGGATTCATCGTTCGTGACAGATGTAATACCCGTATAAAGATAAACATCATCATCTTGTACTGTGTAATTATAACCTTCTGTAGTAATCATTACCCCCTTTTGTCCAAAGAGAGAATTGAAAAATCCATTTTGATATAATCCATGGTTATCTACCTGGTCAATAATTAAATCAGCAGGATAGACATGATCCACCCATTTTGGTACATCTTTTACCTTATAAAAATGACTCTCTCCTGTAACTGGATCTAGAATGACAACTCCATTTACCTCTTTTTTAAGACCAATCCATTTGTATTGATACGTGGGTACAATCCAATAAGGATTTCCTTCGTTGTCAATTTCAAAAGAAGCAGAACCAAATATTTTCGTTGGATAAGAAAAACGTAAATGGCGATACAAATCTTTACTAAAAATGGCACTGGGCATATATTGCATTCCTTTATCGAGTTTTACTAAATTGGCTTTCCCTGTAACCGAATTAACAACAATATATCCTTTTACACCTTCTTTATGATTCGTAAAATATTTAATGATGCTCGCATATTCCAAAGGAGTTACACGAACAATCTCCTCTTTATAATTAATCTGGGTATAGAGTTCTGATACAGTGAATTGAGAAACCAAATCTGTCATCTGCCCCATGACACGATCTCCTAGTTTCATGGAAGAGTCTTTATCAAGTAATGGAAGAGCATTAAAGTCAACTTCCTTTATATCTTCTTTAAAATCAGCGTCTATAATTTCAATTCGATTCGCATATGTTTTGGCGTTAAAAAGAGGACAACCAAAAAATAAAAGAATAAAAGGAAAAAGTAACAAAAGAAGATAACCTCCCCATAGTATTGGTAATACTTTCTTCGATCTATGTTTTGCAAGTAGTAAATCCCCTTTTTTGTTGGTAGTAAAGGAAAAAAGAAATAAAGAAAATCCAAGTAAAAAAAGAATGTATACCCAAAAAAGTGGCGATGACAAATGAAATGGCGGAAGCAAAAAATAATAAAGAATACTTCCAAATAAAATAATTATTCCCAACTTTATCAAAATTTTTTTCATAAAAATCCTCATTTCTAAATGAATTATACCATAAAAAATAAAAAAGCGAAAAATTTTTTCCACCTTTTTATTCCTCTTTATTTTTTTGCTTTTTCTCTTTTCTTTTTTCCTTTGGAATAGAAAATAGCCCCCACAGTCGCTCCAAGAGCTGCCACAATAGAAGCCGCAATAATTTTTTTCTTTTTACCTTCCATATTTCTCCTCCTCAATTTCTATTGCTAGTATACTGCATTTCTTCTAATTTAGCAATACCTGGTTTTCTACAAGCTCCCTACTTTACCAGTGGCACTTAAAAGCCCATCTTTTGCAGTATAAGAAGTATGAAGAAGTTGCATTGCTTTTTTGCTACCAGGTTTCATCAGATACAGACTATATAATTTTTGAATATCCAAATTTTCATAACTACATCTTTTTTCTTTTTTCCTATCTTCCCTATACAAAGAAAAAGAACGAACCTCATTTTCAAAATGCGATAGTAAATCTTTTGATTTTGGTTGCCCTCCGCCTGCTATACACCCTCCAGGACATGCCATTACCTCAATAAAATCATATTTTTTTTGCCCTGTTTTTAACAATTCTAAAAATGGATGCATATGATTCGTCCCTGTAATAACAGCCGTTGTAAGTTCAATATCTCCAATTTCTACTTTTGCCTCTTTTATCCCTTCCATCCCACGAAGAGGGAGAAATTCCAAACAAGGAAGCTTTTCCCCTGTAATATAGAAATAAACCGTTCTCAGCGTCGCCTCCATCACTCCCCCTGTAGTACCAAAAATAAGGCCTGCACCTGTTGCTTCCCCTAGCAAGGAGTCATATTTTGTATCCTCAAGAGAAGCAAAGTCGATCTTTTCCTCTTTTAACCAACTTGCAAGTTCACGAGTCGTGATGACAAAATCAATATCCTTACTTTGATTTTCCTTTCTTTCTTGATTCTTTTCTTCTCTTCTTTTTTCTTGTTTTTTCGCAGTACAAGGGGTTATTGCAACAGTAACGATTCT
>CAMXQX010000033.1 GCA_947246355.1 uncultured Bacillota bacterium
AACAAAAGGGCTTCCTTTTTTATACTCTATCCCCAAACCATTTTACACTATCCATAATTAAGTATAATTTGACAAATCAAAAAAAAGTGCTAAAATAACACTCATACTTTTAAAGGGGGGAACCAAAAATGAAGATAAGTAAAAACAAACTTTGCTTTCTCATCTTACTAGGTTGTACAATGGGGATAACTATTTTTTTACTGGCAATATCACTGCTTACCGAGTATATATTTTTACAATATACATCCTGTGCTATTGTATTTGGACTATCGTTTTACGCAGTGAAAACTATACATAACAAGACGTTCCTTTTCTCTTTGGAAAAGAAACAAAAAGATTTAGAAAAAATAACCTAAATCTTTTTTTGTTCTACTGAGAAATAAAATTCCTCCCTCTTTTATTGCACCATCAATGATAACAAACTATGCATATCAAATCCTGTTAAAAGTAAAAGCATAGCGGCAATCACTAAAAAAGGCCCAAAAGGAATTTCATGGTTTTCATTGCTGTTTATCAAAACCAAAGAAGCAGGAAGAGCGATAAAAGAAGAGAGGAAAACCGATAAAATCGCAGTCGGCCAGCCCAAGACCATACCAAAGACAAACATCAATTTGATGTCGCCTCCTCCCATGGATTCTTTTTTAAATAAAAAGTCTCCAAGTAATTTTAAAGCATACATAAATATAAAAGAAACCAATCCATGAAAATAAACCACACCCACTTTTGAAAGACCAAATCCGAAACCATAAACAATGGATAAAAGTAAAATGGTTGCAAGCAATACTTCATCAGGAATAATCATAGTTTGATAATCACTAATAATAATAATTAAAGAAGCTGATATAAAAATTAGTGCAATCCAAAGTTCTAAAGTAAAACCATATTTTAGATAACAAAAAAGGAAAAGTAAACCTGTAATGATTTCAAAAATAGGATAAAACAAACCTACTTTCGCCTTACAATATCTACATTTCCCTCGAAGTAAAATATAACTAAATATCGGAAACAAGTCTTTTATATTCAGTTTATGATTGCATGATGTACAGTGTGAGGCAGGCGAAACAATAGACATATTTCTTGGTAATCGATAACCTACTACATTATAGAACGAACCAAAACACAAGCCAAATAGAAACATTACACAAGAATAATAGACTACCATAGCAACCTCCTACGACATATTTTGGACAGCAGTATACATATTAAACATTGGAATAACAATAGCAAGAACAATGAGACCTGTAACAAGTGCTAAGAACACCGTTAAAGCGGGTTCAATAAATGTTTTAATACGGGCTACTGCATTCTTTTGCAAATCTTGGTAATATAAAGATACTTTCGTCATCATCTCCGACAATTCTCCTGTTTTTTCCCCTGTTACAATCATTTCATAAGCAGGAATTGGGAATGCCCAATGGTTTTCAAAGGCATCTGATATTTTACCCCCTTTACTTAAATTTGCAATAACATCTAAAATAAGCCTCTTATAAATTTCATTATTTGTAATTTTATTTAAAATATCCATACATTCTACAATAGGAACATTGTGGCTTAATAAAGAGCCAAACGTTTTTGTGAAAGTAGTGACTTCACTATAGATTATTGTATTACCAAATACAGGAAGCTTCATAGCGATCAACTGTGCAAGGGTTCTAAAAGATTTGTTTTTCTTATATAGAAGATATATTAGGAAAACAATACTCATCACGACAAGTAAAATCCATAGTAAATTATGCTTTAAAAAGTCACTAAACCACATAACCGCTTGTGTAAAGGCGGGAATTTCTGTTCCTTCCATAGAACCATAGATATCTGCAAATTGGGGAACAACATAAACCATAATAAATGTGATAACCCCTATAGCAAAGATTCCTACAATGGAAGGGTACATCATAGCTGTAACCATTTGCCTTCTCGATTCTTCCATCTCTGTATAATAGGCAGCCATATCGTCTAAAACTTCAGGTAAAGACCCTGTCATTTCTGCTGTTCTAAGCATATTTGCCAGAAGTTTTGGGAAAGCATTCCCTTGTTTAGAAAGCGCAGATGAAAAGCTTTCTCCTGTCGACAATTCATAATTAAGTGATTTAAAAATATTTTCATATGCTTTTGTTTTAGAAAATTGTCTTGCCAATATTTTTAGGGATTCTGATAAAGTAATTCCCGCTTTTAAATAGGTAGATAGCTGCGTCAAAAAGAAAATTAAATCTTTGTTTTTTATTTTTTTCTTATTTGATGCAGAACGTGCATATTTTAAGGCAATCCATTTATTGGTATGAATTTTATAAACTTCGTATCCTTCGCTGAGTAAAAAAGAATGTACTTCTACTCTAGAAAAAGCTTCAAAGTGTCCTTTGACAAATTTTCCTTCTGGTGACTTTGCTTCGTATTCATATACGAGTTTAATGTCACTACGTTTCGCATCATCACCATCAAAATCCAAGAGAAGAGCTTGTCTATTGATATCCCTTTTATTTCTTGCATTTTTTGAAAAAATATTGTTTTTGAAAGCATTACCAATCGTGGTTGGTAAATTATTGATTTTAGTAAAGATACTTTCCTTTTTCTTTGGTTTTTGTGAAGCTAATTCTTGATTATAATAAACATCTTTTCCTTTAGACTCTTTCTGTTTTTTTCTTATTTTGGCTTCTCTTTTTTGCTTTGCTAATTCCTCTTTTCTTTGCTTTGCCTCGAGTTTTGCTTTTTCACGTTGGTATAATTCTTCTTCTTTTCTTAACTGTTTTGCATGAATCTGTTCTATTTTTCTTTGTCTTTCTAAACGCTCTTTTTCCTGTTTTTCTAAGTTTTCTCTTGCTACTTTCAACTTTCTTGCTTCTTTCTCAATTAATTTTTGCTGTTTAATAGGATCTTTTGATAAAGATGCAATTTTCTGTTGCATTTTCTCTTGTTCTTTTTCTTTTTTCTTTCTCTTTGCCTCTAATTTTGCTCTTCTTCTCTTTTCTTCTTTTGGACTGAGTACTTTCTTCTTTTTGCCTTCTTCATGGTGGTCACCCACCTCATCCAATCGTTTATTTTCATTATAATCCATCACCAAAAGAAGGGGCGATAAAACTCCTTTTATTAGATATACAAACGGTTTAAAAAAACTCCCTTTCTTCTTTTTCTTAAAGTCATCCTGTTTCACTTTAAAAACACCTTCCAATCTCCCTTGTATTATTCCGGCAACCATATGTACCTATTCTTAAGTAATTATAGCACACTTTTATTTTTTGTAAAACATTTTTTTATTAAATCATATAATATTTTAGAAAGGGGTAAATTTATGAATTACTTTAATCCATATTATATGGCCTATCCAACGGCATCGATTGCTCCTAAGGCAGGTCTTTTCAAAAGCTTATTTGGAGGACTCAATCTCTCTTCTATTTTGTCTGGAACAAGTAAGACCCTTAATGTCGTAAACCAAGCACTCCCGCTCGTAAGACAGGCAGGTCCTATGATGCGAAATGCAAAAACCATGTTTCGTGTCATGAATGAGTTTAAACGCGTCGAGACACCCAATTCTAGTAACAAACCTGTAGCTTCTACGGCCCAGCCTAGTAAGCAAAATATAGAACAAAAAGAACCTCTTGAAAGAAGTCAAAGCGGTCCTACATTTTTTCTTTAAAATTCACTCTTTTTTTAAGCCATAAAATTTCTTGTTTCATTCTTAACTTCTTACCAAGATATTTTCTTGGTATTTTTTTTAAAAGGATTGTTTTCGCATCAATTAGATGTTGATAATATAAATCCCTTTGCTGGGATTTTTTTTTCTTTAATAAGGGTCCAAAACGAAGATCATACTTTGTATACTTTTTCCTACCCTTTTCAAAGACCATTATAATATAAAAAATATTTTTATCAAGTAAGACCTCTTCTTCTACAATTTGATAGTCTCTTTTAGACATTGCACCTCTCAAACGTTCGTAATCATGGTTGGTTTGTACAATAATTCTTTTAAATTTTTGGGCACTTTCATGTGATAAAATCTTTAGGATCGTTTCACTTCCCATCCCCGCTAACACGGCAATACTCTTCTCTTCTACTAAAACCTGTTGCAAGCCATCATTACATAAAACAGTGATTTTATCGTCTAGATGGTAATGTTTTATGTTTTTTCTTGCCATTTTTAAGGCACTTTCTTTGTTGTCGATTGCAAAACAGTGATTCGCATTATAAAGTGTCAAAAAAATATCCAAAAGGGCATGATCACATCCAATATCATAGACTGTTTCTTTCTTAGGAATAAAAGAGGCCAATAACTGCAAACGACAAGTTAAGCGCATTAGTCTCCTATATAGTCTTTTAATTTACGACTACGGGAAGGATGGCGAAGCTTACGCAATGCCTTTGCCTCAATTTGACGAATTCTCTCTCTTGTGACCCCAAAAATTTGCCCTACTTCTTCTAATGTTTTGCTTTTTCCATCATCTAAACCAAAGCGAAGACGAATAACTTTCTCTTCTCTTTCCGTTAAGGTTAATAAAACTTCCGCGATTTCATCCTTTAATAATTCATTGACTGCATATTCTTCTGGAGAAACATTTCTCTCATCTTTGATAAAATCGCCAAGATGAGAATCATCCTCTTCGCCAATCGGCGTTTCTAAAGAGACAGGTTCTTGACTAATTTTATAGATATCACGTATTTTATCAGGCGTTGTTCCCATTTTTTTAGCGAGTTCTTCTTCCGTAGGTTCTCGATTTAATTCTAGGGTTAATTGTCTTTGAATGCGTGCCAATTTATTGATAGTTTCCACCATATGAACGGGGACACGAATCGTTCTTGCTTGATCAGCAATCGCCCTTGTAATCGCTTGCCTTATCCACCAAGTTGCATACGTAGAAAACTTATATCCTTTGGATACATCAAATTTTTCAACCGCTTTCATCAGTCCAATGTTTCCCTCTTGAATTAAGTCCAAAAATAACATTCCTCTTCCCACATATCTTTTAGCAATACTAACCACTAAACGAAGATTGGCCTCCGCTAGTGTTGCTTTCGCTTCAATATCTCCTTCTAAAATGCGATCTGCGAGCTTTAGTTCTTCCTCCATTGTTAATAATTTAATTTGTCCAATTTCTTTTAAATACATACGAACAGGGTCGTTAATTGTCAAATCCTTGGTAATAGCATTATCATCCAATAAGAGACTTTCTCCTTCTCCGTCTTCTTCGTCGTCTTCGGATACAATGCGAATATTGTTCTCTGAGAACAAATTATAAAGTTCATCTAATTCCTCGCTTGTAAGTTCAAGCCCCTTTAGGCTATTGGCTAGTTCCTCATAAGTAATTTGTCCCTTTTCCTTTCCTAACTTTACTAACTCTACTTTTCTTTCATCAAATGTTCTTATCTCGTTCATAAATCCTCCCATATTTCCTTTTTTTGTAGTTGTATTGTCAATTCTAAAATTTGATCTCCAAGCTTTTTTTTCTTTTCTTGGTCTATTGTGTTTTTTTGTTCATTCTTTAAATAATTTATTTGATTTACTATTTTATATTCATAAATTGTAGCAATATATTCCTCTATCTCTTCTTTTTGGTAGTCGTCCTTTAAGGAAAGAGACATGATTTCATGTAATGTTTGCATTAAATCTTTTTCTTCTACTAAAACATTTATAAAATCAGCCTCCTTGATATACCCATGTTCCTCATAAAAATAATTAATCTCTTTGGCAAGAAGGCGGTAACGTTCTGTCGATAGAAATTGGACATCTCTTTGGTATCTCTTAATAATCTCTTCGTGATTGAGCATATAAAAGATAAGTCTTCGTTCTGCCTCCTCATAGCGGTTAACCTTTAAGGAAGAAGCTTTCTTCTTTTTATATTCTTTTGTTATAGGAATCTCTTTGGTATCTGAAAGCTTACTACGAATAATATTTACATCAAAATCCGTTTCTTCACTAATTTTTAAAAGCGTTGCTTCTCTTAAAATTGGATCTGTAATTTGATTCAATTCACCGATAACAGACGTAATATAGTTGGCCTTATCAAGGGGAGAAGAGATATCTTTCCCCTCTTTTAAAAATTGCAATTTAAAATCCATAGCATTCATGGGATGAGAAAGCTTATACTCCATCCTTTCTTTCCCATATTTTAAAATATATTCATCAGGATCCAATTCTTCTTCTAGAACAACTATTTTAGGGTAAATCCCCATTTTTATGAGTTCGCTGCTTGTTTTATAGGCTGCATTTCTTCCAGCAGCATCACCATCAAACAGTAAAATGATTTCTCTGCCCATTTTTTTTATGAGCAAGAGTTGCTCTTTGGTCACAGCCGTCCCCATCGCAGCTACCGTATTTTCAATTCCGATAGTAAAAAGACGAATAACATCCATAAACCCCTCTACAACAATAATTTGGTCCTTGCTTCGTGCTATATTTTTAGCCTTATGGTAATGGTATAAAAGTTCACCTTTTTTGAAAACACTGGTTTCTTTTGTATTTATGTATTTAGAAGCATCCATCGAACGATATATTCGTGCAGAAAATCCAATGACCTTTCCTGTTAGATCAAAAAGGGGAAACATAATACGATTAAAATAAAGATCTCTGAGCTCCCCTTCTTTTACGAAAGCCAAACCATTAGCGATCATCTCTTCTTTTGAAAAATCCTTCTTTAAAAATAGGCCTGTTAATAAATGACTATTTTTGAGTGATAGACCAATTTCAAATTCTTTTCTTACTTCATTTGTTATTTTCCGATTTTCTAAATAAGATATAGCATCCTTCCCTTCTTCTGTATAAAGATTATTTTTATAAAACTTACATGCAATATCATACATATCGTAATATCTTGTATATTTTGAATTGGAGTTGTTTTCTAACAAATTCATAGATAAAGCGATACCAGCTTTTTCAGCAACCTTTTTTACAGCCTCTAGAAAGGAGATATTTTCATAATCTCGAACAAAAGTAAAAACATTTCCTCCAGCTCCGCAAGAGAAGCATTTATAAATCTGTCTTTCTTTATTTACGCTCATACTTGGCGAATGGTCATCATGAAAAGGACAAACACCAAAAAAATTTTTCCCTTTGGCAGTCAAAGGAATATAGGCACCAATGATAGAAACGATATCAACACTTGTCCTAATTGCATTTAATTTTTCCGTAGAAAGTGTGTACTTATCGTTCATAACATTAACCTCCTATATTTAATATACGACAAAACTTTACAAATCCCTTTTTTTTCTTAAAAAAATAATGTAATCTTTTGATTATATTTTTATAAGTTCTTAAGTGTCTTTATAACCTTTATTTATAATTGCTTACGACATTTTTATTTTTAGAAGATATACACATCTTTTTTATAATTTCTTATATTTTCGCTTCCAAAAGTAGTAAATTGGTAGTAAAAATTTAAATGTTATTTAAGGACGTTAATTTTAAATATAAAAAAATACTATGACATTGCACAGTATTAAAATATAGTTATATGAGCGAGACTTGTGGCTTAGCCACAAAGTTCTCACCATAATAAGGTATAGTATTACCCTTATTATGTAGCATGAAGCATGAGCAATAAGATTAATTTTTTTAATTATTTCTTAAAAAAAAACATCTTTTTTCTATCTTCTTCTAAAATGGAATTGCAAACCCACCCAAAAAAAACGAAATTCAACTTTTTTTATGAATTTCCGTTTTAATGAACTGTATTTTTTCTTTCTATTGTTTTATTAAATATATTTTTTCCGTGATACTTCAAATAGGAAGAAAGAGCAATATCGAAAAGAAGAGTAAGAAAGCTACTATACGGCAAGTTTCTATAGGAAAGAAAAAGGAGGAAAAGAAGGAACAAAGAAAGAAATGTATAACTTAAAAGTACAATTTTCTCTATCTTTTTTAATTGGTTCGCCTCTTTTTTTAGAAAAAGAAGAGAATGTAAGTTTCCATCACAGATCTCTAAATCACATTTTTTATTAGGAGTAGTGCTTATGGACACATTTGGGATTTGAATAAGCGCATTGGAAGGAAAATCATTATCAATGTAAACAATGTGATGAAATCGTTTTTCGTTCTTTAAAAGAGAGATTTTATCTTCTAACGTTAAATTGGCATAACTTTCTAAAATAGACAGATGAGAGGCTATCTTTTTAATTTGCTCTTTCGGAGAAGAAGATATCAAAATGGATTTTTCTATGCCCTCTTCCTTTAATAAAGGGAATAAAAATTCCAAATCTTTTTTTAACATCTCTTTAAAAACAAAGGTTCCAACATAAGTACCATCAACAGCGATCATGGAAGTAGGGTATAAAAATTCAACCCTAGGGTATTTAATATTAAATTCTTCAAAAAGGAGACTATTTCCTAATAAGATTTCCTTTCCTTCAATGACTCCTCTTACCCCTTTTCCTTTTATTTCATGTACCAAGGAAGCCTCTATTTCCTCTTGAAAGGGATTTTTATCTTTGATTGCATTCGCTATAGGATGGTTTATATTTTTCTCTAAAATACTAGCATATTTTAAGATTTCTTCCTTTGTTTGGTATACTGGAATAATCTTTGTCAATTCCATTTTTTCGCAAGTAACAACTCCTGTTTTGGCCAAAATAACTGTATCACATACATTTAATTTCTCAAAAAAATTCTCTTCGTGAAATTGCAGTCCTCTTTCTTTTCCTTTTTGCAAACTTGCTTGATAAAAAAGGGAGAGAAAGGCCTCCATTTCCTTTGGTTGGAAAAGAAGAAAAGCAAGGAAAGGAAACAGAAATTTTTCCTTTCCCCCTCCTAATAATAATATAAATAGAAGAAAGCTAGAGAAAACATAGATTTTTTTCATATTTCGTTGTTGCTTATTATTTAATTTTAGTCTTGTAATATTCCCCTTCTCATCTAAGTCCCACTTCTTTTGCAAAAACCTTTTTCTTATTTTCTCTATTAACTCATAAAGAAGAAAAAAGAATTCAATTTTTAGAAAAAAGAAAGAAATTGCGATAGGGACTTTGATAAAGCTGTATGGTATTTTATGATTGTAAAACTCTTTATACCCCTTTTCTAAACTGTCTTCTAATAAAAGAAATGCTGTTATATATTCAAAAACTGTTTTTAAAGTTCCTGTTGTAAATAGAGATATGAGAAAACTAAAAACAGACAAAACAAAGAGAACATAAAATTTCTTCATCGCGATCACCTATTCCCATTATAGTTTGTTTAAAAATAGGAGTCAATAATAAAAAAGACTTAGGATTGTTTCCATAAATCTCTTGCATATTTTCCCTTTTCAATCTCATGAAGTATCTTTGAAACAACTGCTTGCTTATCTTCTTTATAAGTAACTCCAATCCACTCTGACATTGTTGGAATGAACTTCACTCTTATTTCTTTTTCCTCTATTAAATGACAGATAAGGTTTGGAATCAAATATTCACATGTTTGAGCAGCTTCCTTTGTTTCTTCTAAAAAAGAGGGAAAATTTTTTTCAATATACATAAAAATACTTGGTTTAAATCCAAACAAATTTAAGGAAACAGGAGCTTTCTTTTCTAAAGAAAAAGGAGGTCCCCCGTCGAGAGGTGAAGCAATAATTTCTTGGCCTATTTTCTCTATATTGCTCTCAAGAAGCGTTTTTAAAAATCCGTTTTCACTTGTTAATACAGCCCTTTTTACGCTTCCATTTTCCGTTAACGTTTTCAAAACTTCATAACCAAGAATAGCATAGGTATTTTCCTCATCTTCTCCTTGCAAAAAAGCAGCCATATCCATGAAAGCTTCTCTCCCATAGAAATCATCTGCATTGATAATAGCAAAATTTTCTTTTATTTTCTCTTTCGCACAAAGAATCGCGTGCGCTGTTCCCCAAGGTTTTTCTCTGCCTGCTGGAACCTGGTATCCTTTGGGCAGTGTTTCTAATTCTTGAAAACAATATTCTACTTGAATAAAAGGTTCAATTCGTGCCCCTATTGTTTCCTTAAAGATCGTAAAATTTTCTTTTTTAATCACAAAAACAACTTTGTTAAATCCTGCTTGTATAGCGTCATAAACAGAATAGTCAATGATGAACTCCCCTGTTGGACCTACGGGCTCAATTTGTTTGAGTCCACCAAAACGGCTCCCCATTCCTGCGGCCATAATTAATAAAGTCATATCTTTTTTCATACGATTTCCTTTCTGCTTTAACAAGCACTATTACAGCTTGTGCCTGCGACTTTCATCATTTTATCAACAAGCGTACTTAATAACTTCGTTTTTTCTTCTTCTGTTAAAGGTATATAGGGATTTTCTTGTTCATCCAATGTTCCTGTATGAGTATCAACTATTTTGCCATCCTTTACAAAGAGAACATAAGGGACATAAATTCTTTTGATTTCCTCATCCTCTAATCCCTCATAAATAGGTAAGATGTCTTTTAATCTCTCTATCAATGCATTATACCCTTGGCTTCCTTCTTTTTCTTCTTTTATTTTTCCATCTTCTAACGTTAGAAGATTCCTTTCTTCTTTCATGTTGATATAATAAATCTTTTCCATTCCTACTTTTTTAGAAGCTTGGGCTAAAAGAGGAACAAGCCCTCGACACCAAGGACACTCTGGATACCCCAAATAAATGATACCTGTCCCATTCAATACCTTGTCTACTTCTTCATAAGAGGCATAATAGAATGGATTTTTTTCTTCCAATTGTATCGTTGGGTACTTGTCCTCTCTTCCTACCACTTGTTTATCATTGAGGGCTTCATATTCTTGCTTAAATTTATTTGCATCCGTTTGCAATATTACTTCTTTATTCATGAGCTCATAAACACCCATTGCTCCAATCGAACACAATACCAAAATCCCCATCAATATTATTTTTAATTTATCTACTTTCATTACAACCTTGCAAACCTTTCTTTTATTTTCTTTTCTCCTAACACCTGCATAATTTCATATAAATCAGGCGTTTGTGCTCTCTTCGTTAACGCCACTCGTAATACAGTGGAAATATCTGCCACATTTCCTTTAAATTTTTCTGGATTTTGCTTATATTCCTTCATGTTGGAAGCATAACCCAATTCATCGCATAATGTCTTTATTTTACCAAACCATTCGTCTTGATTGTCACTTGGATGATAATATTTTTCTATATAGATAGAAGCAATATGCTTGATTTCCGCCTTATCTGTTATTTTCATAAATTCATAAGGCACTTCTTTTAGAAATAAATCATCATACATGTACCAAATATGGTTTAAAATATCGGCATATGTTGTAATATCCTTCCGTGGTTTTGTACTTTCCCTTTCAATATTTAAGATAGACATGTAATATTTGGGATCGCGCTCAATGATTTCTTTTAAATCAGAATTATACTTACAGGCCCATTCGTAAGACGCTTCCTTTAACTCCTCCTTGGTCATTTTTGCAATCACGTTTTTAGAAATATTGTTTAACTTTTCTATATCGTACAAAGCGCCACCAGTTGCCGACATTTTTTTAGGATCAAATATAAAATCCAAATAATTCTTTTCTGGGTATTCCGTATGCCACTGTTCATAGTTAGAATTGGCAATCGTCATCAACGATTCAATCACAGCTTCCTTAGGATAGCCTGCCTCCTCATAGTATTGCATGGATGCTTCTGGGTCTTTTCTTTTGGATATTTTTCTTTTGATATCTCCATCTTGCTTTAAAATTAAAGGAATATGAATATATTTTGGAAGTGGATAGTCAAATGTTGCAAACAATTCTACATGTTTAGGAACACTACTAA
This sequence comes from uncultured Bacillota bacterium, assembly GCA_947246355.1. Classification (GTDB taxonomy): domain Bacteria; phylum Bacillota_I; class Bacilli_A; order RF39; family UBA660; genus CATOJL01. The sequence goes on from CAMXQX010000033.1 coordinate 11,690, forward strand.
GCCACTCTTCTCCTCTTACTACATGTGTAGTATGCATAAGCGCATCATCTACCAAATGCGCAAAGTGGTACGTTGGAAGGCCATCTTCACTTTTCATGATGACAAAATCCTCATCGTTTTCAGGTAAATAAAGAAGTCCTCTTACCTCATCCATGAATTTAAATTTCTTCTCAAAATCACCCATTGATTTAAAACGAATGACATATTTTTCGCCCGCTTCTATTTTTTTTACTGCTTCTTCTATACTTAAATTTCTATATCTAGCATATCTACCATAATAGCCCGTTCGTGCTTTTATCTTTTCTTGAGCACTTCTTAGTTCCTCTAATTCTTCTTTGGTGGCAAAACAAGGATAAGCTCTCCCTATTTCAACTAAGTGTTTGATAAAGGCTTGGTAAATTTCCTTTCTCTCACTTTGAATATAAGGGCCATACTTTCCAACAACCGTATCTCCTTTTTGGTATTCATTGGGCTTCATATCATAAAAAGACATAACATCATGTATAATTTGAATTGCATTTTCCACCTCTCTTTTTTGATCTGTATCCTCATTTCTCACATAAAAAATACCATTTGTATTTTTGGCTATGACGTAATCAATTAAACAAGATAGAAAATTTCCAATATGAACAAAGCCCGTAGGAGAGGGTGCAAACCGAGTTACACAGGCTCCCTCTTCTAAATTTCTTTTAGGGTACATTTTTTCATAATCCGCTATTGTTTTTGTAATATGCGGGAATATTATGTTTGCTAAATCCTTATTTGTCATAATTTTCCTCCTTTTAAAAATAAAAAGCTATTATCACTTTAAGGACGATTTTTCTAGTGAAACCACCTTAATTCATAATAACTTATGCTCTCTTCTTCTAACGCAGGAAGTCGAAATATTTTATTTAACTTAGAAGCTTCTTTCTCTATATCTTTTCCCTATTTGCACCAGCCATAAGATCTGTACAAAAGAAACAACCTATTCTTCTTCCTCATTACCTTTAAGCAAATTTACTTTTAATCTACAAATTTTATCTATTAAAATAGTACCATATATTTTCTTTTATTTCAATAACATTTAAATAAAATTGATTCCCTTTTTTATGAAAATTTTTTTAAAAGTATTGCACACATAGCCTTGTTTTGGTAAAATGAAATAGAAATTGCCCCATAGCCAAGCGGTAAGGCATCGGACTCTGACTCCGACATTTCGTTCGTTCGAATCGAACTGGGGCAGCCAATATGTTTTTTACTTACTATAGGTAAGTTTTTTTATTGTTTTTCTTTTACACGCAAAATGGACATACAATTAGACTTCATAAACAAAAACTTCGTTCTTTTGCGTATTCTTTCTATTTCTAATTAGACAAATGTCATAGATACAACCTTTCTATGATTTCTTCCAAAAAATAGAAAAAAACAATCTTTCGATTGATTCTATATATCAATGTTCAATTAAATTTACCAATGATAATGGTGCTGATAAAGAAGAAACCGAATAGTTTTTCTTTTATGATTTATTGATTTTAATTAAATTATGATTTTCAAATTTATAAAATTTGTTACATATTTTGTTTATTTTTTCATTATGTGTAGCAATTATTAAAGTTTTCTCTTTAAAATACTTTAAGATAAAATCTACAACTATTTCTTCTGTACGTTTATCTAAATTAGAGGTTGGTTCATCTAAAATATAAATGTCTTTATCCATTAAATAACTTCTTAAAATATTAATTCTTCTTTTTTGGCCAGTAGATAATTTTAAACCTTTTTCGCCAACAATAGTATAAATTCCATCTTCAAACAATAGTATCTCATTTAATTCTAATTCCTTTAAATAATTTATAATTTCTTCATCTGCTATTTTTTTATCTAAACACAAATTATCCTTTATGGACATATTAAATAATTCAATTTCTTGACTTACCGTCCCAATATCTAATTTAATATCATTTAAGTTTTTACTATCAATAAGAACATTGCCTTTATAAGAATCGATATTTCATAAAATTAAATTTATAATTGATATTTTTCCTTGTCCAGATTGTCCAGTAATTGCTATTTTGTCATTCTTATTAATCATAAACTTATCCACTTTTATTTTCAAATTTGATTTAGGATACTCTATTATTACATTGGACAATACAATTTCATTAAAAAATTTAAGTTCTTTTCTATTATCCAAATTTTTAAATATAGATTTTAATTTGTTTTTAATTACTTTAAGCTCATAACAACTTATTATTGTTCTAGATAATTGTTCAAATACAAACCCCATTTCTACATGTAGGGAAATATAAAAAGTTATTATTCCTAATGTGTCAATTCCATTTGATAAATCGATAGCCGCTTTTATAAGTCCCAAAAAGAATGGTATCACAATTAATATATTTCGTAATGCTTCTTCAATAGAATAATACTTAACATATTTTTTATGTTCTCTATAACATTTTTTACCTTCTTTGCTTATTTTATTAATAAAATAATTATCGTCATTTAATAATTTAACAGTACGAATATTGCTTATAAAATCATTATATACAGATGAATACTCATATTCTTGATCATATAATGTTTCTACTTGTTTGTTTGCCTTTTTAAGTATTCTTATACTTAGAAAGAGGCAAATAGAACTTGTTATAAAAGATCCAATAAATAATACTATAGATTGCTTATATAGAGTATAGAATAAGAAAATGAAGGTGATTATTATACTCATATACTCGGCTTGTAATATGTTTTTTACTAACTCGCTAATTTTTCAATTATATTTTCAAAATAACCTGTTTGATATTTTGAAATGGTTTCTACTGGTAATTTACTTAATTTTTTATAATATTCCTCATATTGAATATTTGCATATTCATATAAGTAATTATCACTATATTTTCTTAAAAGATAATCCCCACCCACACGGAGAGTTTTCGAAATCATAAAAATAACTATTACAATAATTGCTTTTTCTATTGTAAAAGGTAATGTTAAAAATAATGTAAAAGCAAATGGAACA
>CAMXQX010000034.1 GCA_947246355.1 uncultured Bacillota bacterium
AAAAAAGGATTTCTAGCTTTTTTACTAAAAATCCCCAAATCTCTTTACACTAACCTATGGATTTAATCGATTGGGTCCTCTAAATAAGAACATCGCTTCTTTTAGGGAAGGAAGACCAAGAAGAAGCATCGTTAAACGGTCAACCCCTATTCCAAAACCACCATGAGGAGGACAACCATATTGGAAAAAAGTAAGATAAAAAGCAACATCGTCTTTGAGACCCTTTTCTTCTGCTTGTTGTTTTAAAATTTCATAACGATGTTCTCTTTGCGCTCCTGTTGTAATCTCTACACCTCTCCAAATTAAATCATACCCTTGTGGAACTCCATCTTTACGCATATGGTAAAAAGCTCTTTTGTCTTTTGGATAATCTGTTACAAAAATAAACTCAGAGTGATACGTATCCATCGCATACTGGTACGCTAGTTTTTCTGCTTCCGTTGTTAAATCGACTTTTGCTGCTTCTTCTACATGATACCCATACTTCTCTTCTAAAATTTGGTACAAATCTAAAAGTTTGATTCTTGGAAAAGGCATAGTGGGAACAATGACTGGTTTACTATAAATTTGTTCGATTAAATCTCCATAACTCTCCTTCACTTCTTTTAACATGTAGGTGAGCATTTCTTCTTCTAAGTGCATAACATCCTCAAAAGAATCAATATAGCTGAATTCTAAATCAAAGCCTGTAAATTCGGTCGTATGGCGATTGGTATTGGAATTTTCTGCACGAAATACGGGTCCTACCTCAAAAATGCGTCCCATGCCCGCCGCCATAGCCATTTGTTTATAAAATTGAGGAGATTGTGCAAGATAAGCTTTACGGTTAAAATAATTGACTTCAAAAACTTCTGCACCCGATTCACTAGCAGCAGCAATCAATTTAGGAGTATGAATCTCTGTAAATTCTCTCTCATATAAAAATTGGCGAAGAGCTTGTACCATCTTACTTTGTATTTTAAATATAGTAGCATTGTATTCATTCCGCAAATCCAAAAAGCGATAATCCAAACGTGTATCCATTTCCGCACCATTTCTGTCTTTATAATTCAGTGGCAGTTCAGAAGCACAATGGGAAGTGACTTCTATAGATATTGGAAGTATCTCCATTCCATTTAATTTTACCTTTTCATTTTCCAGCAATTTTCCCTCTACTTTTACTGTACTTTGTATTGTAATTTGACTTACGATTTCGTTCAATACCGCATTCCCTTCGTTTTTTTCAATCGTCACCTGTACTTTCCCTGTTCCATCGGTTACAACTACAAATTGCACATACTGTAAATCTCTGATGCTATCCACAAATCCATGGATTTTGACATTTTGGTTATAATATTCTTTTAAATTTTTTATTTCTATTCTTTTATTCATTATCACATTCACACTCCTCACAATGACAATCTTCTACTAATTTTTCATCTAAAAAAGCAATCAATTCTTCTTTTTCTATTTTATACTCTTCTTTGGTATGATTATTTTTAACCGTTAAAATACCCGTTTTTACTTCTTCACTGCCTAGTAAAACAACAAAGGAAGCATGCATTTTATCCGCTTGTTTAAAATTGGCTTTCATATTTTTATTCATATAATCGGTATCCACTTTAAAACCGTTTAAACGTAAAAATTGCACTAACGCTAAAGCTTCTTCTTTCGTATCTTCAAATGGTACAACATAAACATCCAATGCACTAGAACCGAAAGCAATATGTTCATATTCCAAAGCGGTCAGAAGACGTTCCATACCAAGGGCAAATCCAACCCCTGCTACATCTTTATCACCTATATTTTTAACGAGATTGTTGTATCTTCCCCCACCACACAACACATTTTGAGCACCAAAGCCCTCGACAGCCGCTTCCACTTCAAATACTGTATGTGTATAATAATCCAGTCCTCTTACAATTTTAGGATTAATTTCATATTCGATATTCATAGCTTTTAAGTATTTTTGTACTTCTTCAAAATGTTTTTTGCTTTCCTCATTTAAATAATCAATCGTCTTTGGAGCACTCTTCATCACTTCCAAATCATGATCTATTTTACAGTCCAAAATACGTAGGGGATTTTTTTTAAATCTCTCCTTACAATCCCCACAAAGTTCACCTATATGTGGCTCAAAATGTTGGATTAAAGCTTCTCGATATTTTTCCCTAGACGCTGTATCTCCCAAAGAATTAATCTTCACCTTCACATTTTTTAAACCCAATATTTTATATAAATGAACAGGAATACTAATCACTTCCGCATCGGCCATCGCACTTTCGCTTCCAAAAACTTCCACACCAAATTGATAAAATTCACGAAAGCGACCAGCTTGTGGTCTTTCATAACGATACATGGGTCCATAATACCAAGTTTTAACAGGTAGAATATCCCTAGCATACATTTTATTTTCAATAAAACTTCGAATAACACCTGCTGTTCCTTCTGGACGAAGCGTCATTTTTCTTTCTCCTCGATCTAAGAAGTCATATGTTTCTTTGGTTACAATATCGGTTGTTTCTCCAACAGCACGATGGAAAAGTTCACTAGACTCAAAGTGTGGAGTACGAACATATTCATAGTTATAGCGATCCATTAAAGCCCTTAATACATTTTCAATATATAAAATCGTAGACCCCTTTTCACCATAAACATCATAGGTTCCTTTTGGTTTTTGTATCATCTTATCCCTCTTTCTCAATAAAAAATCCCCATAAAGTTAAGGGCGAAAACATCCGCGGTACCACCTTAATTTATAGAGTTTCTATACACTTTTTTTCTTTAACGCAGAAATACGTTTTACCTTCAAAGTTTGCTGTCTATTTCAAAAGTCATTTTCTATGTTTTCACCCACCACATAGTCTCTACTTAAAGATTACTTTTTACTCTGTCAAACTAGTAATTTCATTACCATTATAAAAAACTTTACTTTTGAAGTCAAGAAAAATTTTTACGTTTTTATCCTAGGTAGATGTGTAAAAATTTTGATTCTTCCATTATATTTAATAAGCGCTTGCCTATTAGGGAAAAAGGTCGCATAGGAAAAATAAATATTCAATGAAAAATTCAATTCCAAATTTGTATAAAATCATATCCCTTTTTCAAATAGGATCTTCCACATTACTTAAATGTGTATTTTCCTAATACAAAGCACAAAAAGCAAATGTAAAATTTCTTAATTTGTTTGTAAATCCCCCATATATTTTTTTAGTTTTACTTTCTGTGATAAAATCATATTTTTTATTTCTTACTTATTTCATCATTTCTTCCTAAATTGTATTTCCTTTTGCTTATAAACTTTTTGATAGAATTCTGTTTCCTGGATTGCTTCCAATAATTTATTTTGATTTATAGGGTCCTTCACCCTTTGTGCTAAACTACATAAAACTTGTGCGAAAAGAAAAGCATAAAATGAAACAGATTCCTCGTTTTTATTATTTCCCTTTTTTGCTTGCTCTAGAAATTTTAAAAATAAAGTTTGGTTTCGATCATAATCAGAAATAAAATGCTCCACAACTAAGTTTCCTTTTTGTTGTAGTGATAACTGTTCTAAAAAGTGATCGACTTCTTTCATAATAAGCAAAAACATATCCTTTTTTTCCTTATTGTTTTCAATTGCTTCCAAAATAGTACTTGTCAATTGATAGTGGATACTTTCTGTATATTTTTCTGTTGCTTCTTCTTTTTTCAGTTCAATAAAAATAGAAAGTAAATGACAGGACTGTATCATTTTGTCTACATCTTGTATTATTCTATCAAGAGTCTTAGCTGCAAATACATCGTAATAAATCATTTGCTTTAAATAAGTATCCACGTAAGATAATTGGGAAGGAACCTCTTGTTTAAGTTTTTGATTGAGCTGCTCAATCAAAATACGATTGCCCTCATTGAATAAACCTTCCATAGCACTTTCAGAGACCAAAAAGTAAGATAAAAAATTGTTTTTCCCCTCCTTTTTAATGTTATGAACTAAACCTTGTAGTTCATTGATTTTATCCAATATGGTATCAATTTTATCTTTATTCTCTATGATATTTCTATACAATTTCATTTTTCATTCCTCCTCGTAAGTACCATTTATGCTACCATATATCCTAAGGAATTGCAAATAAAAAACGTAAAACACGTTTTTTATTTTTTCTTTAAAATAAAGTATTTGCAGTCATAGGCACAATTTTCTAAAATGTATTCTTTTACTTTCGCATAGTCATTAATAGGTTTGAAAAGTTTACTTTTTTTTTCACAAAAACCCTTTAACCTTAGTTTTCCATAAGCCCAATCACCTAAAATATAATCGTAATCTTCAAAATAAGAGGTATATCGTTCTTTTAATGTCTCTTCATCGAAGCCATTTTTATATTCTTCGATCACTTCGTAAACAATTTCATTGAGCACAACCTGCATTATTCCTTCACCCCTTCTAATTTTACACTTGCTAATTTAGATACTCCAGACTCTTGCATGGTAATACCATATAAAACATCGGCGTATTCCATCGTCCTCTTTTTATGCGTAATTAAAATAAATTGCGTTTTGTCCTTTAATGTGTGCAGATATTCTCCAAAACTATCCACATTAACCTCATCTAAAGCCGCTTCCACCTCATCCAAAATACAATAAGGAACAGGCCGAGACTTTAAAATGGCAAATAGAAGAGAAATGGCTGTGAATGTTTTTTCTCCACCAGATAAAAAGGAAATACTTTTTAGTTTCTTTCCAGGAGGAGAAGCAACAATTTCAATTCCTGTTTCCAACATATTTTCTGGTTCTGTAAATTGTAAATCGGCATCTCCTCCTTTAAATAACTCTTTAAAAGTCGTTTTAAAGTTCTCACGAATAAGCCTAAAAGTTGCAGAAAATTCTTCTTCCATAACCTTATCCAAACCATCAATAATTTCTAGTAACGTTTCTTCTGCCTTTTTTAAATCGGTTTGCTGCTCATTTAAGAAGGCATATCTTTCATTTACCTTCTCGTACTCCTCAATCGCTAACATATTTACGGTTCCAAGATTTCGAATCGCCTCTTTCAAGCGCTGTACTTCTTCTCTTGCCCTATTTTCCTCTATATCCAGGTGGTAATTTAAGATTGCTTTTTCATAAGTCATGGAATAAGTTTCATTTAGTTTGACTAAAAGTGTATCTAATTTTACATCCATGCGATTGACTTCAATCTCTAAAGCTTTTAATTCCCTGCTCTTAGCAGAAAATAAGTTGTTCTCTTTTCTTGTTGTAAACTCTTCTTCCTCTAAGCGTTCGCTCATCTGCTTTTTCTTATTTTTAAGTGTCTCTAAGTAATACTCTGTTTTTCTTTTTTCTTCCAATGCTTTATAATACTCCTGCATTGTTTTTTCTTCCTCCAATGCAAGAGTATCATTGAGTACTCCTTCACTTCCCTCTAATTCTATCCTCACTTCTTGTAACCGTTTTTCCATTTCATTTAAGTATGTTTGCTTAGAGGCAACGGTTTGCTCTATTTCAATCTTCTTTTTACTCTCTAGATAAATTTTATCTTCCAAAGAAGAAATGGTATAATCGATTTCATTCAATCTGTTTTCGAATTCTTTTATATTTTTTTCATTGTATTGCAGTTTTTGATAGGCTTCTTCTAATTCATATTTTTCTGAAATCGTATTTCTATATTTTTGAATACTTCCACCCGTTACAGATCCACCGGCATGCAAAAGTTCACCGTCTAAAGTTACAATTCTATATTTATATTCTATTTTCTTATGAATTTGATTGGCATGTTCCAATGTATCCACGACAAGAACATTTCCTAATTGGTTTTCTATAATGTTTTTATATTGGGTAGAAAAGCAAACAAGTTGGGCAGCTATTCCTAAAAAACCTTCCTGTTGTTCTACGATTTTTCTGTTTTCTTCATCCATCCCTCTTGGTTTCATAATAGAAAGAGGAAGAAAAGTAACCCTTCCTAGTTTATTCTCCTTTAAATACGAAATCGCACTCTTCGCTACATTTTCATTGTCAACAACAACATAGTTAGCCGCAGAAGAAAGAACCGTAGTAATGGCTGGTACAAATTTCTCTTCTACTTCTAATAAAGCGGCAACGGTATTATGAACGCCTGTAAGTTTTGGATGATTTAATACTGCCTTTACACTACTAGGAAGAGTTCCATTCGTTTCTACCGATTCTTTTAAATTAGACACTCTACTTTTTAATGTATAATTTTCTTTTAAGACCAGCGCTAACCTTTCCTGCTCTTTTTGTTTTTCACTTGCTGCGGCTTCCTTCTTCCTTTCTTCTTCAAGAATTCCTTCTTTTAAAGTAACGATTTGCCCCTCTAATAGATGAAGTTGTCCCCTTAATGTAGATATTTCAACATTTAATTTCATTTCTTCTTCTTTAAAAGAAATCATTTTTTCACGAATTCCTTCTTTTTTCGATCCGTATTTTTGCTTTTCATTTAAAATTGTCTTTTTGTTACTTATAATTTGTAAGTCTTCCGCTTGTTTTAAAACTTGTTTTGTAACACGATTGATTTCTTCCTCAATCGATGTAATTTCTCTTTTTAATTTTACAGCGACTGCTTCTTTATTGGAAGTTGCTGTAGATAATGTAAGCATTTCTTCATTTAATGTTTCTATTCTTTTCTTAGAAGCTTGGTACTCTATGTTCATATTTTGAATGTCATGGGCCATCAAAGCCACTTCAATTTGTTCTAAAGCTTCTGTTTTGGCTTGGTACTCTAAAGCCTGTTCTCTTTGCTTTTTTAATGGCTCTATTTGCATTTCTAATTCTTGAATAATATCATGAACTCTTTTTTCATTTTCATGGGTTCTCTCTAATTTATGGAATGCTTCCTCTTTTCTTTTTTTATACTTTAAAACACTTGCCGCTTCTTCAAAAACAGCCCTTCTCTCCTCAGGCTTACTAGATATGATTTCTTCTACTTTGCCTTGGGAGATGATATTAAAACTTTCTTTGGCAATCCCACTATCCAAAAAGAGGGAAGTAATATCTTTTAATCTACATTTTTCGTCATTAATGGCATACTCGTTCGTTCCATCTTTATAAACCCGTCTTTTAATGGATACCTCACTATAATCCAAATTTAAATACCTGTCTGTATTGTCAAAAACAAGTGTAACACTCGCCATATTCATGCTATTTCTTGATTTACTACCGGAAAAGATAACATCACTCATGGTACTATCCCCACGCAAGGACTTAACAGATTGCTCTCCTAGTACCCAACGAACCGCATCAACGACGTTGCTTTTTCCACTTCCATTAGGTCCTACGATTCCTGTGATTCCTTTGGATAAATCCATCACTATTTTATCCGCAAAAGATTTAAACCCACTCGCAACAATTTTTTTAAGATACATGTTCGTCACCTACTTTCCATGCTTTTATTATACGATATTTTTTTCACTTTAGCAATTTTTCTTAAAAAGAAAGAATTGTTCTACAAAATATTCTATATAGCTGAAGACCCTATGTTTCTTCTGCTAGTTGTACTTTATTTTAAATACATTCATTCCCATTTTGGTCTATCTTCATTATAACATACTTTTTTCTTTTTTTTCGAGGAAAATCAAAAACTAAAATACATATTTTGAAAAAAGAATACCAATACTAAAGATGAGGTGAACCATGAAAAAGAAACGATTACTCTTATATTTTTTTCCCGTTTTATGTATTTTAGGAGTAGGTTTTTATTATGGAATTTATTTTTATGCAAAAATGCAGCCCAAATTAGCCATTGATTCTGCGAATGGATTTTATCTTTACGATAATAAAGGAGAAATTTTTAATGGAAAAGATGAAGAATGGGTCTCCCTAGAAAACATATCTCCCTATCTCATTCAAGCTACGATTGCAGTAGAAGATAAAAATTTTTATGAACACAAAGGATTTGATTTTCTTAGAATTGCAAAAGCGATGTTCAACAATATTAAAAGTGGAAAACGAAAAGAAGGCGCTTCGACCATTACACAACAATATGCTAAAAATCTTTTTCTTGATTTCGACAAAACTTGGAAAAGAAAAATTACGGAAGCATGGCTGACCATTCGTTTGGAATCCCATTATAGTAAAGACGAAATTTTAGAAGGTTACCTAAACACAATTAATTATGGTGGTATGTATGGTATTTCCAAAGCCAGTGAATACTACTTTGGAAAAAAGGCTTCTGATTTAACCCTTGCTGAAGCTTCTATTTTAGCGGGTATTCCTAAATCGCCTTCTAACTATTCTCCCATTCAAAATGGAGAAGCTGCCAAAAATAGACAACAAATTATTTTGAATGCGATGCTTAAAAATAAATATATTTCCGAAGAGGAATTGCAAGAAGCAAAAGAAACAGAACTTACTTATGTTGGTAGCTTAAATGAAAAAAACACAAAGTCACTTATGTACTACCAAGATGCCGTTTTAAAAGAATTAGAAACACTCTCTTCTATTCCAAGTTCTTTCTTAAAAACAGGAGGTCTTAAAATTTATACGACGCTCGATCGAAATGCACAAACAATACTAGAAGAAAGTATGGAAAAAAACTTACAAAAAAATGAAGAGATTCAAATTGCATCCGTGATGATGAATCCCAATGATGGAAGTGTTTTAGCCATTTTAGGAGGAAGAGACTATAATAAAAGCCAATTTAACCGTGTTACTTCTTCCAAAAGACAAGTAGGCTCAACGATGAAACCCTTTTTATACTACACAGCCTTAGAAAGCGGATTTACCTCTTCTACCACTTTTACAAGTGAGAAAACCGTTTTTACTTTTTCTGGTGATAAAACATATGCCCCGGAAAATTATGCAAATTTGTATGCCAACAAAAATATCTCACTTGCTGCAGCCATCGCCTATTCAGATAATATTTATGCTGTGAAAACGCATCTTTTTTTGGGAGAAGAAAATTTAGTGGAATTCGCACAAAGGCTTGGGATTGGTTCTGATTTGGATTCCATTCCCTCTCTTGCTCTTGGAACCAATGAAATTAATATTATGAATATGATGCAAGGGTACGCTACATTCGCCAATGAAGGAAATAAAATAAAACCTCACTATATTACAAAAGTAGAGGATATGCATGGAAATACGCTTTATGAGTTCAAAGAAGATATAGATAACATTCTAAATAAAAGCAATGTCTATATCTTAAATGAGCTTTTAACAAACTGTTATAATAAAAACTTCATAGACTATACCTACCCTACATGCACGAGCATTGCTCCCAAAATCACCAAAAAATATGCCATTAAAACAGGAACCACCGAAACCGATAACTGGATTTTTGGTTACAACAAAGATGTCTTATTAGGCACTTGGGTAGGATATGATAGTAACAAAGAGACAAATAACGATGACAGTTTAATGATGAAGTCTTTTTGGGTAGAAGCGATAGAAAATTATTTAAAAGACAAAGAAGATCACTGGTATGAAACTCCTAGCAATGTTGTTGGTGTTTTTGTAAATCCCATTAATGGAGATGTCGCACAAGAAGATACACCAAATAAAACTTTATTTTATTACATCAAAGGGACCCAACCGAATGCAGCGGATGATACGCTAGAAGAAGCCATTTCTGCCATGAAGCAGCAATAATTTACTTCCCTTTCTTTTTTTGATACAATAAAGATGGTGATACAATATGAATATGATAATTCGCAAAGTGGGCAAAAAAATTATTTTTGAAGAAAGTACTGTCAATATTGATAAAGAAAAAATAAATGTCACCAACGTATGGAATTTTAAAGAAATTATTTTCGAAGAGAAAAAACTAAAGGATTCCTTCATTCAAGAATTTTTAAGGGGACTCTTCATAAAAGAAAACATTAACACCATTCAAATCGAAAAAATAAAAATGATTCCTCTTGTTTTCCCTATTATTGTTACCATTCCATCCATTCAAAAAATTAACATTAAAGAAAATACATGCATTTCGCACTTATACCTGCAACATTTTTCACAATTGCAATATATAACACATTTAGAATGTTACCAAATGGACGCTTTTGTATTTAAAAAATGTATCGATTTAAAAATAAATGTAGATTATAGAAAAAAAGAATTTGTAAAAAGTAATTTTATGATTATCAATGATTTAACCACTATTTCTAAAATATTTTATAAGAAAAAAATTACTTTTTATGATACATATATTTATGATGATTTTAAAGATTTTGACTATTTTTTAGAACACAACAGTACTTTGGAGATCATAGAATTTTATGGAACAAACGTAGATGTTTTTAAAGAAATGATAAAATACATCTTAAAAAAGGAAAAAAGGGCAATACACATTATCATTCTGCAACGAAAAGAAGAACAAAAAGAATTAGAAAAAATTGTAAGTGATATTTATAAAAAATACAAAAAGCAATTGAAAGCGGCAAATATTCATTTACAAATTAAATATACAAAACAGTATAGAGAAAAAAACATCCTAAAACAATTAAATTTAAATATTTTCAGATTATCTGTTTTTATTCTATTTTTTCTAACTTTATCGATTTATAGTATTTCAAAATACCATATTTACCAAAGTGAAAAAGAGGCGAAAGCCATACAAAAAATAAAAGAGGAAGAAAAAACAGTCGAAAAAGAGGAAGAGAAAAAACAAACCCCTCCAAATCAAAGCCAACAAATGGAAAAAGATACAGAAATAAAACAAGAGGAAAACAAAGACGATACACCCAAAAAAGAGATTCCTAAACAAACAGAAACTTATACAAAAGATTTCGTGAATTTAAAAAAAATAAATAATGAATTGGCTGGCTGGCTAACGGTCAATCGTACTTCTATTTCTTATCCTGTTGTAAAACATAGCGATAATGATTACTATTTAAAGCATGGTTTTAATAAAAAATACAATATCAATGGCTGGATTTTTATGGATTATAGAAATCATACAGAGACATTTGATCAAAATACCATTATTTATGGACATGATTCTAACTATAGTATTATGTTTGGCGATTTAAAAAAGGTTTTACAAAAAAGCTGGTATACGAATAAAGAAAACCAAATCATTACATATGAAACAGCAGAAAAAAAATATGAAGCACAAATATTTTCTATCTATGTCATTGATAATACAACCGATTATTTACAAGTCGTATTTTCTGATAAAGACTTTGAATCCTTTATTAAAAAAATAATAGATCGTAGTATTTATGATTTTAATACAACTGTTTCTGTTATAGATAAAATCATTACTTTATCTACTTGTTATAAAGATTCTTCCAAAAGACTTGTTGTTCACGCTAAAATAAAATAGGGGCCCCCTATTTTATTTTGCAACAATTGATTGTAGTACCTTAATGTAACACTCTTCATCTCCTATTTTCTTCTTACCTTAACACTATCTTCCTTTTGTAGGCACCCAACAAGAAGCGAAGAGGATTCTTGGTGATTTTTAAAGTTTGTCTCTACTACACATTCATCAAAATTAGCATAACAATATTTGCAAAAATGTTTACATGAATTGTAAACACCAATATCAATCATTTCGACACAATTGCATTTATTTCCTTTCCTTGCTTTCCACTTTTTATATGTCTTGCCTGTCAATTGGTAAGCAAGCTCACTAGAAAGACAATCTCTCTTCACAAAACCATATTCCACTAAATTTTTGTCTTCAAAACAAGTTTGAACAGTCATTCCATATTTTTGAGCACTTCGAGCAAAAGAAAGTCCTATTTCCCTATATTCTTCTTCTGTCCATTCTTTATAGTTCAAAATACACTTATTTTTCAAAACATTTTTATATTCATCTAAAAAAGAAACAATAATATGTTTCACAGAACCATTCAATAAAGAACACATCTTTTCAAATGCTTTTTTATGGTATTCTAAAGTATACCTTTCGTTCTTAAAAATAGGATCATAACGGATGAACACGTTTTCACAACCGATTATTTTAGCTATTTTTTTGATTCCTTCAATAATTTTCCCCTTGGGAGGAACATTAGGTTCAATATCAGTTTTATAGGGTGTTAGCGTAACATGAAATAAAATAGGTATTTTAATAGAGGATAAAAAATCTAAAATAGGAAGCGGATTTTTTGTACAAAAAAGAATTAAATCTACATCTTTAAAATAAATTCGACTCACTAATTTAGGATAAAAGGGATTACGAACATCAACAAATCCTGCTTTATATCGTCTAATAAACCATTTGGAATAAAACGCAACAATATCTGTTCTGCCACTTACATTTAAAATCATCCCATCACCATCTTCTTTTTTATTATAGCATGTTTCATTGACAAATTTTCGTAATTGTTCAAATAAAGTCAACTCACCTATTGTCATTTCCGATAAAAAATGATCTTTTTAAAGAAAAAATATTAGTTTCCACTATTAGGCCTTTATTTTAAACAATGCATGAATGATTTAATATTTTTTTACTACTAATCTACTACTTTATATAAAATTTTCGTACCATTTATATAAAAAAGGACATAAATTTTATAATATGAATTTTGACAAGAATTAAAAAATATGTTATCATGAATTTGTCAAGGAAACTTGCATAAAATAAAAAAGGAATACCTAGTTTTGAAGAGTTAGGTACTATTCCAAAATGTTTTTGATTTAGTACCGGATTATACAGTTGGTACTATTTTTATTAAAATGATTAAAATCACAATAATAAGGAGTATTATGATAGAACAAAGATATTCGTCTTTCTTTCTCATAATTTCACCTCCTTCCACTTTTAAAAGTAAAGGAGGATAGTACCCAAACTAACTAAATATTCCTAAATCAATCATACCAAACGTTTGTTATTAAAACAATAATTTTATTACAAATTTAACTATAAAAGTTTTAAATAAGCAATATTACTACTTTTGATACAAAAACACATTTCTCAAAAAGAATGTGTTTTTTATCTTGTAATCTATAATTTCTAACTGATTTTACAAAAATAATTTTTTTTGTATAAAATGATACCAATAAAAATGACTAATCCCAACACAATAGTTATACTTATTGTATAAAAACCCGTTTTGGGATTTTCTACTTTTGTATCATCTATATCATTTTTATTATTTATATCACTTTTATCATTTGTATCACTTTTATCATTTGTATCATTTTCTGTATTTCCAGGAGGATTTATGCTTGGTTGATCCTCTTCTTCTTTTGGGGGAGTGTTTTGATTTTTCTCCTTAATTTGAATGGTATAATCAACATTGTCTAGTGATTGGTTTTCAAAGGCCGCATTAGTAAATAATAGATTTTTTGCCTCCATCTTTCCTGTCCCCACTTTATCCGTAGCTGTTATTTTCAAAGTTGCTATAGCAAAAGTTCCAATCTTGTTGTTGTCTGTGTACAACCCAATCTTCCCGTCTTCGCCATCTCCCTGCCATATTGAAGATGTCTTAATGTCACTTATGACCAATCGATCATTGGATAGTAAATCAAAAGACAAAGCGGCTACTTCATTCGTAGATGTTCCTGTAATTTTACAAGTTGTGCTCTGTCCTACCTCAAGTACCTCTTGCTCACAATCAATAGCAATACTACCTAAGGCTTTTACCTTGAAAGGCAGCACCACACTTAACAAAACGGCGAAAATGAATACTCTCTTTTTCATTATTGTCACTCCAAACTATTTATTCTTCCTTTTAAGTATTGATACAACTTTGTTACATCATTCATCTCTATTTCCCCATCCTGGGTAACATCCCCCGCTAAAATAAAAGCAGGTTCCATCGCTACTTTCTTTTTATAATACTGGTACAACCGAGCAACATCCGCTATACTGGTATTTCCTGTTCCTGTCACATCCCCATTGACTACAAGAGTATATTTTTCAGAATACTGTTTTGCATTATTCTCTTGATAGGAAACGGTATATTCACTTCCTGTTTTTATAATGGCCTTTTCATTCATTTCTGTCCCTTTATCAATAAAGGTATGAAGATAATTCGCATTATTGGAAAGAATTTTTGTTTTCAAAGTGGCTACAGTGCCATTTGGACTTATTTTAGTAATAAATCCACCCCTTATTTGCAAACTGGGTTCTAATTTTGTTAAGTGCACTTTTACGTGACTATCAAGAACGAGACTTTTTAGCGTCCTATTTGCTCCTATATCTATTGTTTTTAATAAATTTTGTGAAGCCCATAGAACTTGTAAATTCACATTGTTTTGAACATCTAAACTCGTTAAATCATTACCATTGACATCAAGATACATCAAATTTTTGAATTTAGTAAGTGCCAAATTTGTTAAATTGTTATTACTTAGACTTAAATAAGACACACTATCTATATCTCCAAAATGAATACGCTTTAATTGATTAGATTCAAGCCGAACCGTCTTTATTTTATCGTTTTGGCTTAAATCAACTGTTTCTATTTTATTATTTTGTAAATACACTTCTCTTAGACGCACTAATTTTTCTATTCCTTTTGTATTTACTATTTTATTTGCCTCTGTTTTGTTTACACCATTACAACTTAATGTCTCAATTGCGTTTAATTGCTCCTCTGTTAATTTTGTATCATAAGAAATGGTTGTCCCAAACTGTTTATTATAAGAATCTACTACACATAAATACATATTTGCATCCTCAAAATAGGGATGCATAGTACCCGCCTGTACTATATGAGGAAATAAAAACAAAGCTGCTAATGAACTACCTCGCGGCAGAGCCACGAGGTATCTATGTATGCCCTACTCGAATA
>CAMXQX010000035.1 GCA_947246355.1 uncultured Bacillota bacterium
TTTAACAAAAGGTCTTCCTTTTTTATACTCTATCCCCAAACCATTTTACACTATCTTAGCCTCTTTTTTTGTTTACAAGAATTTTAAAATTATGTATAATAGGCTCTACTTAGGAGAGAAAGTATGCAAGAAGAGACAACAAAGGAAATCATTTACCGTTTTTTAGAAGAATACCATTATTTAGACAATAAGCATATTTTAGGTATTCTATTTCATGGAAGTAGGAACAACCATACAGAACATGAAAATTCGGATATTGATTTATTAATCGTTAAAGATAGTGGCGCTGACTTTAAATGCGCAACCTATATAAAAGAACAAAAAATAGACTATTGTGAGAATAACATTCATCACTTATTAGAAGCCATTGATGTGATAAACGTACAGCAAAATTTAAGTTTATATTCTATTTTTCTAACGGGAACAATTTTGTATGAAAGAGAGGGTGCGCTTACTTTTTTAAAGAGCCAAGTTGAAAATACAGAAATAATTTTGTGTCCTAAAATACAAAAGGGAAGACCAGAAAAAATCAACTATCTTTCCTCTTTACTGAGACGGTATACGAATTCTTGTTTAGCATCTTTTATTTATTACAATACACTAGAGGAAATACGAAAGTTTTATCATGAGAAAAAAGGGTATTCACAAGTTCGTTTCTATAAATTATATCGATCGTATACGAACATTGATGAGGCAGAAAATATTTATAAATTAAAACTTCCCCCTAAAACATTTCGAGATAGGTATTTACAAATGTTAAGAAATCCACAGTATTCACAAATAGAAGAATGTAGGAAGGCGTATCAAATTCCCTATATAGATAAGGAATACTTTCCTCAAAATTTTTATTTATCTGAGGATGCTAAAAAAAGAGAATGTGTCACACTCGCAAATATACTTGAAAAATGTATTTTTTCTTATATGAAAAAAACAGATGACTTTTTAAGTATTTACTATGTTTTGTTAGAGAGAATGCGTTCTTTTTATGCAAAACTTGAGAATATTGATACATTACCTTGTGATTTGTATAGTTTAGATAGTGTCTTTTTACAAAAGATGGAACAAGCAATTCGAGTTCCAAATCTAGTTTATTTACAAG
Organism: uncultured Bacillota bacterium; assembly: GCA_947246355.1. Classification (GTDB taxonomy): domain Bacteria; phylum Bacillota_I; class Bacilli_A; order RF39; family UBA660; genus CATOJL01. The sequence continues at coordinate 1,100 of CAMXQX010000035.1, forward strand.
ATATCTTTACAATTATAAAAGAAAAAGTATCTGTTGATTTAAAACATTATAGAATTAAATATTATTTATAATTATTGATTTAAGGGGGTTAGCCGTGGCATTTAATGTTGTAGAGTATTTAAAGGAAGGAAAAATAGATTTCATTTTTGGATTAACACTATATGATGTAAGGAGTGTAATCAAGTGGGTCCGAGAAAGAGAAGATAGAATGGAAGTTATTCATGGTTTTTTGTCTCTTTTAAAGGGGGAATACCCATGGTTTTGCTTTGAAATTATCTACGATATAGAGGAATATAAAGATACAACAATTGATTTGATAAGTCATTATAAAAATTGTAGTTTAAATGCTGAGAAAACCAAGAATATTTTAGAACATACAACATGGGGAAGAGATTATATATTAAATCATTTAGATGAAATTATCGTGAGTGAAGACAACAATGAAGTTATTTTAGAATTTATCTTCTCTAATTTTGAAAAAAATTTAGATTTTGTAAAGAAATTTTCGTTGCACAAAAACTTACATATTCGCTTTTTGTTTATGAAAAAATTGGTGGAAGAAAGATATGATAAAGTAGGCGAAGTGTACGATGATATTTTGCAATATTTAACGAGTTATACTGATCAAGAATTTGAACAGATGACTTTATGTCCAACGCTTATGGATAGCGAAGATATCTCCTCTTTGGCTATGTCCATTTTATTAAAAGCACAGGATAAGAAAATGTGGACTCGGTTAAAAGAATACATTTTAAAGAATTATAAAGAAAACGATTTAGGAGAAATGTTACTAGAAAGGGACAAACAAAACTCTGAATTTTCTAAAGATGCTACTCCTTTTTTTGAAACTTCTAGAAATTATCAATTCTATATATTTCGTAATTATTCTCATCTTATCTCAAAAGCGGTAATAAGTGAATATAAAAACAAGATAAAATACTTTATTAAAGATGGAGATTATGATAGCACTTTAGCTAGTATATATGGTTATGCTTTAGGACGAAAATTAGAAAAGTATACAGAGGAATACTTAGAAAAAAGTAAAGATAAAACAGTTAAATACTTATTATCAGGTAGCACTTCTTCTTGTTACCAAATAGGGAATTATGTCATTAAATTGTTTCATAGCAAATGGTCTTATGAAGAGGTTCTTTGTCCTCGCCTTTATTTACTTTTAAGAAATTTAGAGGAAGAATATGTTCGAAATGAATTAGGACATATTGTTGCTGGAATTGAAGTACAAAACTATTTAGACAAACCGGCGGCAGTCCCTTATTCCATTTTCGAACTTTGGAGAAAAGACTTAAAAAGATTGGGATACTATTTCACAGATACTTTAGTAAATGGAAACTGCGGGGATAACTGTAGACTTTTAAATAGTTATAGGGATGCTGATTGTTATAACCCAGAAATTTTACCTGATTGGTTTAAAGAATATCCACTTGTTTTAGTGGATAGAGATAGGGTGTATCAATTAGAAAATGAATATCCTAAACAAATACGGGAACGATATTAAATAAAAGCAAAAAAATGTTTTTTGTGAACAAATTTTTGCTTTTTTGTGTTATAATAAGAAAGAATTTAAGAAGGAAGTGTTTTGCATGGATGAAATTATCATTAAAGGAGCAAGGGAGAATAATTTAAAAAATATTGATTTAACCTTACCTAAAAATAAATTGATTGTCATGACGGGGGTTTCGGGTAGCGGAAAAAGTAGTTTAGCATTCGATACCATTTATGCAGAAGGACAAAGAAGGTATGTTGAAAGTTTAAGTGCCTATGCGAGGCAATTTTTAGGAGGGTCTGAAAAACCAGATGTCGATAGTATCGAAGGGCTTTCTCCTGCTATTTCCATTGACCAAAAAACAACCAATAAAAATCCGCGTTCGACGGTGGGAACCGTTACAGAAATTTATGATTACTTGCGCCTTTTGTTTGCTCGTATTGGAACTCCAACATGTCCTACACACCACAGGAGCATTACATCACAAAGTATAGAAGAAATGACCAATCAAGTCTTAAAACTAGAAGATGGAACCAAAATTCGTGTTCTTGCGCCTATTATCTATGGAGAAAAAGGAACACACAAAGAAACACTTGAAAAATACAAAAAAGAGGGTTTCGCACGAATGATTATTGATGATGTAGAGTACGATTTAAGCGAAGAGATTAATTTAGAGAAAAATAAAAAACATCGCCTTTCTTTAGTGATTGATCGTTTAATTATTAAGGAAAATATTCGAAGTCGCTTGTATGAGTCCATTGAAATAGCATCCAAAGAGGCTAAAGGGAAAGTAGTCATTGATGTTGTAGGAAAAGAACAGTTTTTAATGAGTGAAGCTTATGCTTGCCCTGATTGTGATTTTTCCCTTCCTGAGCTAGAACCTAGATTGTTTTCTTTTAATGCACCTTATGGCTCTTGTCCTAACTGTAAAGGACTTGGAATTCAGTACAAATTGGATGTCGATTTAATCATTCCAAATAAAGAAAAGAGCATTAATGAAGGCGCTATTACTTGTATTTCGGATGACGATACGAGTACAATACGAACCCAATTGGAGACATTAGCTAAACATTACGATATTGATCTTGATTTACCTGTATCCAAATTAGAACCGAAAAAATTAGATATTCTTCTTTATGGAACAGAAGAAGAATTAGAATTTCATTATGTTTCAAAGAATGGAAATACACGAACAAGCCGTGATACGTTTGAAGGCATCATTACGAATTTAGAACGTCGATATATAGAAACCAAAAGCACCTGGATTCGTGATTGGATTGAAGGATTTATGACGGAACTTCCTTGCCCTATTTGTCATGGAGCGAGACTTAGAAGTGATGTTTTAGCAGTTTTGGTTGGTGGAAAAAATATTTATGAAGTAACACAATTCTCCATTAAAGACTTATATTCTTTTTTAAGTCAGTTAAAGCTATCGAAAGAACAACAGGAAATTGCTCGTTTGATTTTAAAAGAAATTCTATCAAGACTCCAGTTTTTAATCAATGTAGGGCTTGCCTATTTGACTTTATCACGAAATGCTTCTACTTTATCAGGTGGAGAAGCACAACGAATTCGACTTGCTACCCAAATTGGTTCTCATTTAACAGGAGTTTTATATGTTTTAGATGAGCCAAGTATAGGGTTACACCAAAGAGATAATGAACGATTAATTCGTTCTATGTTGGAAATGCGTGATTTAGGAAATACGCTAGTGGTGGTAGAGCACGATACCGATACGATGTTAAAAGCCGATTATTTGGTTGACATAGGTCCAGGGGCTGGAAATAATGGTGGAGAAGTGGTTGCAGCAGGAACACCTAAAGAGGTGATGCAAAATCCAAATAGTTTAACAGGCAAATATTTGACAGGAAAAGAAAAAATAGAGATTCCTAACACGAGAAGAAAGGGAAATAAGAAATATATAGAGATGAAAGGTGCTAAAGAAAACAATTTAAAAAATGTGAATGTGAAAATACCGTTAGGTACATTTACCTGTGTAACAGGAGTCTCTGGAAGTGGAAAGAGCACTTTAGTCAACGAAATTTTATATAAAGCAGCTCGCAATTTCATTTATAAGTCAAAAGAAAAACCTGGTGCATTTAAAGAGATAAAAGGATTAGAAAACATTGATAAAGTGATTGATATTTCACAGGCACCTATTGGAAGAACGCCTAGAAGTAATCCCGCAACCTATACAGGGGTCTTTGATGATATAAGAGATGTCTTTACAGAAACCAAAGAAGCGAAAATGCGTGGATACGATAAGGGAAGATTTTCTTTTAATGTCAAAGGCGGACGTTGTGAAGCATGCTTTGGTGATGGTGTGAAAAAAATCGAGATGCATTTCTTACCTGATGTGTATGTTCCTTGTGAGGTTTGTGGTGGAACACGTTATAATACGGAAACTTTACAAATTAAGTATAAAAATAAGAGTATTTATGATATACTAGAGATGAGAGTAGCAGAGGCGATAGAATTTTTTGAAAATCATCCTAAAATCAAAGCAAAATTACAAATGCTAATCGATGTAGGTCTTGACTATATCAAATTAGGACAGGGCTCTCCTACTTTATCGGGTGGGGAGGCTGCTCGTGTCAAACTAGCGAAAGAACTACAAAAGAAGCCGACAGGAAAAAGTTTATTCATTTTGGATGAACCAACCACAGGGCTTCATTCACATGATATTAAAAAGTTACTTACCATTTTAAATCGTATTGTGGAAAATGGAGATACTGTCCTTGTTATTGAACATAATTTGGATGTCATTAAAGTGGCAGATTATATCCTTGATTTGGGCCCTGAAGGAGGAGACGAGGGGGGAAATATTATTGCCAAAGGAACGCCAGAAGAAGTTTGTAAAATACCTACAAGCTATACAGGAAAATTTTTACGGCCTCTACTAGAAGGGAAGAAACTATGAAATTAGACTATTCGTTTGAAAGAGAAGACTATATCAAATTTTTAAAAATGACAAACAATAAAATGAATTTGGTTTGTATTGCTTTTTTTACATTGGTTTATTTTGTGGCTATTTTTGATTTAATCAAAGGGAATTTAGCTCTTATTCTTGTATTTTATTTTATCAGTGCTGCCATTTTGTTTTCTATTTTAAAAATGATATCCACTGTTTTTGTTAATTTGATTGTAAAAAGAAACGATAAACTACTAGAATATGCTTATGGAACTTATCATATTTCGATCGATAAAACAGCCATCAAAGAAGAGATAAAGGATAAAAAATTTGAAATAAAATTTTGTGCTATTGCACATATCAAAAATTCTAAAAATGTTTTTGTAGTTTACCCTAAAGATAGTGGTATTATGTATATTTTTATGAAAAGCGGTTTCAAAACAGAAAAAAAATACCAAGAATGTAAAGAGACTATTTTAAATTATTTTGAAGAGGCAAAACAAGGAAGCATTGAGGTAGAACCCCTTTCTAAAACAGAAGAAAACAAAGCAAAAGAAGTAGTAAAAAAAGAGAAAGCAAGTGGAAAAGAGAATATATCTAAAATGAAAGAAAAGAAGCAATCAGAAAAAAAAGATATCCCCAAAAAAGGCAAAACAACAAAAGAAACAACAAAGGAAAAGAAAACCCAAACAAAAAAGAAGGAAACAGCAAAAGAGACAAAGAAAAAATAAATACTGGTAGAGTCAATCAGTATTTTTCTTTTGCATTTTTATTCAAATTATGCTATTGTATCTAGCAAATACCAATTTGGAGGAAACTATGGAGAAATTTTCAAATATTAAGGAATTTCTTAAACAGTATGAATATGATTTAGAAATTCCAAAGGAGATAGAGCTCCTCGTCTCTTTTACTTATGATACAAAAGAGACGAGAGATTCAGATAATAGAATAGATTCTATTATTACAAACAATAAAGATAGGAGTTATACATTTCATTATGAAGAAAAGGAATATCGTTTTCATGTATTTTCCGATTTTGATTTACAAGCGTGTGATAAACAAAGTTTAAAAAAAGAAGAAAGAGTGGAGAAATCTTTCTTTAGAACTTTAAAACTTGCTTGCTCTATGGACATATTAGAACCTAAAGTGGTTCTTGCGTATTCTAGTTATATATCTCCTTTTTCTATTATTCTCTTTAAAATAAATGGTATTGAAAAGGTCATTTCTTACCAGCACAATTTAGTGATGAACAAGGAAGATTATTATCACCTTTTTCAATGTCAAGAAATCAATGTTGTCGATAAATTTGATTTATACCAAATTTATTATATGATTACGAGTTTGAATGATATGCAACATATTTTTGAATACCTTACTTTTACAAAAGAAATATGGAAAGAGCTTTCCAAAAAGGAAATAATGAAATATTTTCATAAAAAGTATGATGTTATAGGAAAAAATTGCCATAATGCCATTGTCCTTGGTGGGCATCATTTCGACCATCTTTTCTTTGATACATGTGATATTTATAAAATGCGATATGCAGAGATAATTAAAGAATTAAAAGCATTTACAGAAAATCCAAAAAAATTACCAAAACATATTACTTATAATCAAGAAAAAGGATGTTATAAATTAGAGGAGAAACATTTTGGTGTTTTTAACTTTCATTTACTTTCCGATTTAATCATGGACGAGGAGATACAAAAAAATTTACTGTCCAAAGATCGATACCATTATTGCCACGGCAATGCCCATGTGATTGCGAAGTTTATCCATCCCAATGACCATGATCATGTATGGATTGTGGCGGGAAAATGTAAGGAGAATGAAAACGATTTCTTTTATCATTCATGGGTAGAGGATGACAAGGAAAATATTGTTTTTGATTATAATAACAATATCGTTATGAATCGAGATAAATATTATCAACTTTTTGAGGCAGAAGCCATTAGTAAAACATCGATAGTAGAAATGCAAGAAATTGTAAATACATTGATTGATACTGCAGATTTTGTTTTTTATTATATGGATTTAAATTATTTTGGAAAAGAACTTCTAGAAGATTTTAAAAGAAATGAAAAAATATTTGTCAAATAAGAAATATATGGGTTCAACACTCGTATTTTTATAAATTCATAAAATAAATTGTTAAAGTTAATAAGGATGCATAGAGTGAGAAAAAGACATAAGGAATTAAAAAATAGGAAGCTTTCTGATTGAGTTCTTTGGTCTCATAATATAAGAATAAGGTGGTAATAAAAATAAGGACAGTATCCACAAAACCAAAAAAGATGCTTTCTAAAGTAAAAAAGAAAAATAAAAACAATTGATTGAATAGATAATTATAAAAAAGGGCTTTCTTATATTCTTTTTCATAAAGAATGAAATTTTTGCTCAGTAAAATGGTAATGCTTATAGCTATTAAAAAATAAAGTAAGGTCCAAACAGGGAAAAAGAAGTTTTTAGGCAGGGCAAAAAAAGGTAAATGAATTTTATCATAAAAATCGAAGTTCGAAGAAAAAAGGATACCTGATAAGAACCAAGGAAGGAAAGAAAGAAGAAAGTAGATCAATTTTTTCAAGAAATATCACCTCTTTACAAACTATATGCTCTTTAGTATAATAATAGTACATTTGAGGTGATGTATGTGAATACAATACAACTAGGGCAAAATGATGAAGTTGTTATGAAACTTTTACATTATTTTATAACAGAAAAAGGATATAATCCTATTATTTTGCATGGTGTAAAAGATGAAATATGGTTAGAGAATATGGAAGAGGGTTATGAAATCATTCGTATTGTATCTAGTTATATTCATAATAACGAACAAATGAATTTTAATCTATTTCGAACACGGCAGATTTTAAAACGGATTAAAAAGACAACGTGTACTTTAAAGGTAAATACATTAAGTTTATTTGTTAATTTAGGAGAGAGTGTTACTTTAAATGAATTTACACATGTGGAACAAATCGATTGTGCGAAAATTAGCTCTATGACGGATTTAGCACATTATGATTTTATTATGCAAGAATTTCCCAATATTACTGTAAAAACCAAATTCAAAGAAAAAGGGATGAATTTGCTTTTAAAGATTACAGAAGATATTTCACATAAAAATGAAGAAACTTCTTTAAAAGCAGAGGATGTTTTTAAAAAGAAAAAGCCAGTTATCACAATGGTTATGATTGCAATCAATATTTTTCTCTTCTTGTTAATGTATATACTGGGAAATGGTTCTGAGGATACGCGGACTTTAATGGACTTTGGGGCTTTAGTGAAAGAGCTTGTCCGAGAAGGAGAATTTTATCGTTTGCTTACGTGTAGCTTTCTTCATATTGGTGTTATTCATCTGCTATGTAACATGTACTGTTTATATGTTGTTGGCAGTGAAATCGAGAGCTTCTATGGAAAGACAAAGTATACTATCATCTATTTAGGAAGTGCTATTTTAGGAAGTTTGCTATCGATGGCGACGAGTAGTTCTCTCTCAGCAGGGGCAAGTGGAGCCATTTTTGGACTTTTTGGTTCGCTTCTTTACTTTGGTTATCATTATCGAGTGTATTTAGGCTCTGTCATTCGCTCCCAAATTATTCCTCTGCTTGTTTTGAATTTAGGATTAGGTTTTATGCTTCCTACTATTGACAATGCTGCCCATGTTGGTGGACTTGTTGGAGGAATTTTGATTTCTGCTTGTTTGGGTGTCAAATATAAGTCAACGAAGCTCGAAAAAGGCAATGGCTTTATTTTAACGCTGATTTTTACTTGCTTTTTGCTATATCTTGCATTTTGCTTTCAATAATAGGAGAGAAAAGAGCGATTTTACATTGCTTTTTTTTTATGCTATAATAGATTAGGTTTGAAATAAATAGGAAATTGGTTTCTAAAATCAAGCCAATAGCAATTTATAATGCTTAAAAATAGAAGTTAGAAATATACTATTGTAGGTGATACTTGTGAAATTAGGAAGCAACGATTTAGAATATACATTATTAGTACAAGATATACTTGAAAATGAAGATTTTTGTAAACTCAAATACATTGAACATCATGATACTAATAAATATGTCCACTCTATGCGTGTTTCATATTATGCTTATCGGATTGCCAAAATCTTTCGTTTAAATAAAAGTGCTGTTGCAAGAGCTGGCCTTTTGCATGATTTTGCCATTAGTAAAAATGGAAGAAATGGAAAAGAACGGTTTATTGAAATGTTTACACATCCAAAGGTTGCTTTGATGGAATCTAAAAAAAGATTTACTTTATCAGAAATAGAAGAAAATATTATTGTAGCCCATATGTTTCCCTTTTATATAGCCCTTCCTAAATATTTAGAAAGTTGGCTTGTTGTATTAGTGGATAAGACGATAGGTTCTTTTGAATTATTTAAAAAGTTTTCACATCGAGTTGCTTATTTTACGAATTTGTATATTTTAGTTTTATTTAGTATTATAAAATAGAGTTATCTCTATTTTTTTTGCTAAGTTTATGTTATAATGAAATGGATGAGATGTCCTCGTAGCATAAGCAGGATAATGCATTCGCCTCCTAAGCGAAAGATTGGGTGTTCGAACCACCCCGGGGACACCATTTAGAGGATAAGAGGCTTGTCAAAAGCCTTTTTTTATGATACTATGTATTTGTCAAGGAAACTTGCATAAAATAAAAAAGGAAAGTCTTAACTCTGCTAAGTTGAGCACTTAATCCAAGAGATTGAGTGCTATTTTTCTTATATAGGTTACTATTTTACAAAAGTAAAAAGTAGGCCAATTAGTAAGAAGATAATGATGATTAAAGATAGAATTAAAAAATCTTTCTTATACATAACTATCAGCCTCCTTCCTTATTAGAAGTTGGCAGGCACTCAACAGTTAAGTTTCCCTAAGTAAATTATACTAAAATATTTATTATAGGCCAATGAATTTAACTAAATTTCGTCAATTTAGTAAACACACCTGCATATTGTCAGAAACAATATACTATATAGGAGGAATTATTTATGAAATTAAAAGTATTAGAAGATAATAATACGTTCATTGATATGTATTATTTAGCAGAACCAGGAGTAAGTTATTATATAGAAGACGGCAATGAAAAAATATTATTTGACACAGGATACTCAGCTGTTATTATAGAAAATGCAAAGAAAATGAATATTAATTTGAATGATGTTAACAAATTAGTTATATCTCACGGGCATGATGATCACACAGGTGGTTTAAGATATTTTTTTGAAGAAAAAAGAAATGTTGAGTTAATTGCTCATCCAAAATGTTTTGATTATAAAGAGGATTCAACAGGTCTATATATTGGGAGTCCTCTATCTAAAGAAGAACTTTCTAAGGTTTGCCGATTAAATCTATCTAAGGAACCAGTTCAAATTAGTGAACATATTACATATTTGGGAGAGATTCCTACTTTAAATGATTTTGAACCAAGATATTCAATTGGAAAAAGTATTGTTAATGATGAAAAAATGGATGATACGATAAATGATGATTCAGCAATCGTTTATGGAAGCGATAAAGGCCTATTTGTTATAACAGGATGTTCTCATAGCGGCATTTGTAATATACTTGAATATGCTAAAAAAGTTTGTAATGATAACAGAGTATATGGAATTGTTGGTGGATTTCATTTATTTGAAGTAGATGAGAGATTAGAAAAAACGATTAATTATTTGAAAGAAAATAATATCAAATTATTATATCCCTGTCATTGTGTATCTTTAAAGGCCAAAATAGAAATGGCAAAAAGATTAGACATTAACGAAGTTGGTGTAGGGTTAGAAATTAATATTTAAAAGTTGTTGAACGTCCTCTCTTAGGAAACCTTAAGGATATGATGTGAACCTAATCGGTTTGATTAAACTAGAGATACTCTACTTTAGTACGATGAAGTGGGATACTTTTAATTTCATTATGAAAAAGGTTAGATAGAAAATCTAGTCTTTTTCTATTTATATAAAATTTAAAAAATGCTATAATTATAATGGGTGGAATGATGAAAGAATATTTGGATTTATTTATAGATGGTGCATATCCAGCGTTTATAGATAGATATTTAACTACCAATACTTTAAATAGATTAAAACATATAACACAGTTTTGCGGATGCGACTATACAAAGCTGTATTCTCCAAAATTTAAATATACACGATTTGATCATAGCTTAGTCGTCGCTCATATGACTTGGCATTTTACGCATAATAAAAAAGAAACAATTATGGCATTATTACATGATGTAGGTACCCCTTGTTTTGCGCATTGTATCGATTATGTTTTCGGAGATTTCCTTAATCAGGAGTCATCTGAAAAAGATTTAATTGATATAATAAAAAAAGATAATCAACTTCAAATATTTTTGGAAGAAGATGGTTTCTCGATAGAAGATTTTGATAACTGTTTCGATTTTCCTATCTTAGAAAATAGATCTCCAAAACTTTGTACTGATAGATTGGATGGAGTTTTACATACTTGTTATATTTGGTTACATACACACTCTTTAGAGCAAATTAAAGAAGTATATGATAATTTAACAGTATTAGAAAATGAAGATGGTAATTCTGAAATAGGATTTAAAGACATTAGTATTGCAGAAAAATTTGTCACTATGGTTTATAATTATGTGAAAGAATTACAAGGAAATACTGATAAATATGTAATGAAATATATATCTGAAATTGTTAAATTAGCATTGGAGAGAAATTTTATATCATTAGAAGATTTATATATGGAAAAGGAAGAAGCAATTTGTAATATCTTTCATAAGAACTTTCCATCATGGGAAAACTTTAATAAGGCCACTAAATTGTCTAAAACGAATTTTCTTCCTAAAAATACTTTCTTTATTTCATTTGAAACAAAGAAAAGAAATACCATACCTTTAGTTTATACTAGTAAGGGTAACAAAAGAATTGCTTTGATATCTGATTTTGCTAAAGAGCAGTATGATGATTTAAATATGTATAAAGATACAAAATATGCTTATATTGAAGAAATAGAAAATTTACAAGGGTAGGGTATCGACATTTAAAAATTTGTGATTAGCTCGTTATCGAAATTTTACACACTCCCTATAGTTATTTTACCTTGGTTTTCAAGGTTTTTCTTTTGCATCAAAAGGTAAGTTATTGCAAATATAAATAAGACGATTGTCGATGATCTCTTCTTTTGTATTAATGGACCAAACCAAAGTAGGTATCGTTTGTGCTAACTTCATAAACCTTTTGTTCTTAAGTAAATTTTTATCTATAGCGATGAAGTTCGGTTTACAATACCAAAGAACGAGTCTGCTTGTTAGGAGTTTATCATAGAATTTATTGTTTGTATTGTTTGTCATTAAAAGACCTACTTCCCACTTTGAACAATGCTTTTTCATATATTTTACAATTCTTGGGTTAAAAGATTTCACGATAAAGTTTTCGTATTGATTTAATTCTTGCATTAATAAATTGCATGTTTCTTTTATCCGTTTTGTATTTTTAATTTCAATATCCAGTAAAACTTTTTTATTAATCACTTTGAGAGCTTCTTGGAACGTTGGTATCGTTTCTTTTGTTTCTAACAAACAAATTTCTTTTAAATCGGTATACTTCATATTTTGAATAATATCTTTCCTCTTTGTCATTCTCATCAAATCAAAATCATGAAAAACAACTAAAATATTATCTTTTGTCAGTTGGACATCAAGTTCAATAGGATAGTGAAAATCAATTGCTTTTTTAAAAGCTTTTAGTGAATTTTCGGGTATGTCTTCATTATTGTATACACCTCTATGCGCAATAATATTTCCATCTATTTTCATACAGCACCTCTTTAATAGTATTGTACCATACTATTTTCATAGTGAGGGTATAACTTTGTGATTTTTGTTACTAGAAGGAATTTTAAAATAATTTTAGATTTGATTTGGAATAAATATAAATTTGTGATAGAATACTTTGTAAACAAGTGAAAGTTTTTAGGTAGAAAAGTGGGGAAAATGGATGAAAAAAGAAGAAAGACTATTGAATTTTTATATACAACTGGTCACTTTATCGCAAAAAGATTTAAGGAGTGGTTCTCTTTTTTTTGAGCAAGCATTTACAAGTATGATTATGGGACATGAATATGGGGTAGATCGGCTTTGTAGTGAAGAAACTTATGAAGCAATAATGCTATGGAATTTAGCGTATAATAGTAGGGAAGCAGGCAATTTAAATAGGAAGGCTATTTTGGACCCCTTTTGTTTGTTGGATGACGACAATTATTATTCTAATCTCCTTACAAAGGATATAGTAAGAAATAGAGAAATTTTAATGCTATGTAGACTAACAAGTGATTTAGAGGTAATGGATGAAAGTTCTTTGGCAATTCAATTATTAAAAATCAAAGATAAAGATTTTATTCTAGCATATCAAGCTATCTCAAAATTAAAGGAAATATTTCGCAAAGGTTGGATAAGAAGAAATGTCCAAAAAGAATATATAGAAGATGATGCAGTACATACAATGCAGATGTTTTCTTTAGCAAGCGCTTATTTTCGTGTGTATGGGGCAGATGATTTTGCTTGTAATAAGATTTTAGAAATGATTTTAATTCATGAAATAGGAGAAATTTTGGCCGATGATATTGTGGAGGGTTCTAAAGAACATGCTACCAAACATGCAATAGAATACGAGGCTGTAAAACAGGTCCTCTCGCCATTAAAAAAAGGAGCGTATTTTATTTCTTTATGGGAAGAATTTGAAGACAGAAAAACCAAAAATGCTCAATTTGTTTATGAAGTAGATAAAATGGATCCTATTTTAAAAGCATTATATCTTGATTTTGTCTTAAATAGAGAAGACTTGTTTGAAGATTTTTATCTATTTGAAAAAAATAGGGGTACATTTGAAGGTGGATACTTTCATGAATTGTTCCAATTTATAGGAAATCAATACTTAAAGGAAGGTGCAAAGCAAAAGGCAGTAGGAATAAAGACATCATCTGTAAGATGATAATAATATATTTTAAAATATTTTCACGATTTTCTAGAAATAGTTATTTTATGTCTAAATTTGTTGCATAAGGCATAAAAAAATAGTATAGTAAGAT
>CAMXQX010000036.1 GCA_947246355.1 uncultured Bacillota bacterium
AGCCCTTCCCTATGCTCACGCCACACACAATCATGAATAATACAATTTTTTTCAAACTAAATCTCCTACTTTACCATATTGCATAATGAAATGAGATGATCTAATACTTCTGTATTGTCCTTTTTAATCTCTGCTACAACCGTTGTCGATAAATAATCCTTTACTAATTCAATTCCTAAACTTTTTAAAGAACGGTCAAGTGCTGCTATTTGTACCAAAATATCATTACAAGTTCGCTCTTCTTCAATCATGTTTTTAATTCCCTTGATTTGTCCCTCAACAACATTTAATCTTTTAATATATGCCTTTTTCTCTTTCATGTTTATCACCTAGTACCATTATATACCTCGGTGGGGTCTTCGTCAATTTGCCGTCCCCTTTGGCAAAAGAAAAGAACCTATTTTACTGTTCCTTTTCTTCTATTCTTTACTACCCATTTTCAATAACTCTCGAATGTCCTTTTCTGTTAGTTTTGCAAAAGCATTTTGTTCTAGATTATCATCAATGAGTTTTTCCGTCAAAATCTTTTTCTTGTTCTGTAACTCTAATATTTTTTCTTCAATCGTCCCCTTGGAAATCAACTTGATGACTTCCACAACATTTTTTTGTCCAATACGATGCGCTCGATCGGTCGCTTGGTTTTCTGCCTGTGGGTTCCACCACAAATCTAAATGAATGACAACATCAGCCCCTGTTAAATTAAGACCTGTTCCACCTGCCTTTAACATAATAAAGAACACATTGGTTGTATCTTGATTAAATTTTTCTACAAGTTCCATTCTCATTTTACTTGATGTAGACCCATCAATTTCATACGATGTAATTTTCTCTTTTGTTAGTCTTCTTTGTGCCTCAAATAAAGCGGCTCTAAAACTCGTAAATACTAAAATTTTATGGCCATTTTGAACACTGGTTTTCACTACATTTACAAATTCATCCATCTTTCCGCTTCCCCCTTTATAATTTTCATATAAAAGGCTTGGATCAATACAAATTTGTCTTAGTTTCGTTAGAAGTTTTAAAATTAAGAAACGAGCTTTAGAAATCCCCTCTTTCTTTAAAATCAAATCCAGTTCTTCATTCACACGATTTAATTCCTCCACATAGATTTTCTTTTGCATATCGGTAAGTTCTACATAGATATTGTTTTCGATTTTATCTGGCAAATCTTTCATGACGTCTTTTTTATACCTTCTTAAAATAAAAGGATGAATCAGTTTGTTTAATCGTTTAATTTTTTCATCGTCCTTTTCAAAATCGGTAATTTTATACTTCTTTTCAAAACAACTACTACTGCCTAAATATCCTGGCATAATGTAGTCAAAAATACTCCATAATTCTGAAATTGAATTTTCAATAGGGGTTCCTGTTAAAGCAAGTTTAGTATCCGCCTGTATTCTTTTTACTGTCTTCGTAACCTCTGTATTTATATTTTTAATATTCTGTGCCTCATCAATAATCATGGTTTTAAAGAGAATATCTTTATACATCTCTTCATCTTCGCGAAGTAAGCCATACGTTGTAATCAAAACAGAAGCTTCCTCCAAGTTTTCCTCTTTTCGCTTATTTTTCGGTCCTACGACCATCTTATACTTCAAATCAGGGGCAAACTTTAAAAATTCATTTTCCCAATTGTAAACTAAAGAAGTAGGAACAACAATTAAAAATTGATACTTTGGATTTTCTTTCAATAATTCTTTGATATAGTAAATCGTTTGAATGGATTTTCCAAGTCCCATCTCATCCGCTAAAATACCACCAAATCCCGTTTTGGTAAGAGTATAAAGCCACCTTACCCCCTCCATTTGGTAAGAGCGAAGTACTTTTTTCTCTTTCGCAGTAAAGGAAATTTGACTATCTTTATAAGAATGAAAATCATCAATCAATTGTTTGAATAAATTATTGGTTTTGATTTTAAAGTTTTTTCCTACTTTTAAACTATCCAAATAAATGGCCTTGTATTTTGAAATAGAGCCTTTGCCTTCTTTTAAGTCCTTTTCCTCTAACTCCATCTCTTCTGTTAAATCCCTAAACGCTTTTAAATTTTGATTTTCCTCTAAAGCCAAAATATCGCCTGATTTTAGTTTATAATATCTCTTTTTTTGTTCCATAGCATCAAAAATACTTGCAATTTCCTTAGAAGAAATATCACCTAAATCAAAGGAATAACTCATAATATTATCTTTCCCAATCGAAAAAGTACTAGAAATACTCGTTTTTTTCACCACATCTACACTTTTTAGTTTTTCGGTCGTATAAATTTCATAAATAGCAGATAAATCTTTTAAACCGTCCTCTAAAAAATAAACCATCGAATCGACATCGGTTAAAACAAATTTTTCTTTTTCTAAAACAAATCCATAAGGGGAAATTTGTTGAACAATCTCTTTTTCATAGGTTGCATCTCTTATAACCGAAGTATTCTGGGTATCAAAATAATCAATCGTTACTTCTCCATAGGTAAATTTCAAATTACACGTAATAAAATCTTGATACAAATCAAAATACAGCTTCACACTTGGTTTTCCTGTAATCACAATCTCAGAAATACCTTCTTCAATCACTATTTTATCTTTCATAAAGGGAAGAACATATTTTTTAAATTCTTCTAATTGCCCCATACTAAATCGTAATTCTTCTTTTTTGTCTTTCAAAAACATACGAAGAAGAATTCGTCCATTTTTGGGAACATGGTATAAAGTATTTTCTACTTGTACATACTCTAAATCTTTAGTTACCTTCTTTATTTTTCCAATGTCCTTCATCGTTAAAATGTATGTCTCTTCCCTTTTTTGTAAAAATGGCTGCATCGGAAGTTCTCTTTTATGTTCAGTAATCAAAATATCATTTAAATAGAACGTTTTTCCTTCCAGCAAATGAAAGAATTGTTTTACACTTCCTCTACTCAAAGTAAAGCCAATTGAAACATAACTACTCGGTTCAATTTCATATAAAAAATCAATAATTTCTTCCTCGTCTTTCGATAGAAATTGCTCATGCATATCTAAAGTAAAATTTTTACCAAGGACAAGTTCCCTCTCTTGACAGACAGCTTCTAAAACGTTTCTTACTTTGTAACCTCTACACATATAAAGTTTATCCAACCCTATTTTAAAATAAAGTTCCACCATATCTTGGTAATAAGAGGGATATCCATCCGTTGAAACGTAAAGCTCGAAATGAATTTTTTGACTAATACCCGACCTTTTATTCGTTTCCCTCTTTAAACAGTCAAACACAGTTTGTGTAAATTGCTCTTGGTATGCCAAAGGTTCCATTTGAAATAATTCCTCTTTATAATGCCAAAGGCAAGCTCCTACATGTTTACAACTATTGGTTCTATCAAATTGCAAACAGTCACAACTCACTCGTATAAGATTTCCTTTATCGTTATAAGTAATCCACACATGGTACTTCGTGTTATCGAAACGCTCCGATAATACACTAAAACGATATTGAGTTTCATTATTTATTTCTATTTTTCCACTACTTTTAATTGAACTAGGATTGTAATTTCTACCCTTTATATAATCCGAGTTTTCTATCATTTGTAGTATTTTTTTTCGAACAAGTAAATCCTGATTCATAACAACTCTACACCTTTCTGTTTGACAAAAGAAAATCAATCATCTATACTATAGCACAAAGGAGAGAATTATGGAAGAAAATACGACATTTCAACTATCAAAATCGGTTGGTAAAATTTATGAGGAACTTGCTCGTCTTGAAAAAGAAAAAGATACACAAAAATGGGAAGAGATGTTTTCTATATTGGTATTATCTCAAAAATATGAAAATAAAGATTATATCCATCCACCAAAAGAACAAGAATTAGAACAAGTAAAAGGAATCATAAAAGAAAGCTATTTCGGTGATTTTATTTTTGAACTTACTCCCTCTATTCTTTCTTCGATACGTATTTTAAATAAAAGTGGGACCCCCTCTTACAGTCTTTTATACCCTTACTCTATGGAAGAAGATTTTTACAAAATGATGAATAAAGTTCATCAGCAATCCTATGTCCTCATTGACTCTATTTTACAAACAAAAGATATAACAGAAGAAGAAAGAAACTTACTCATTGATTATAAATATGCTCTTTTAATAACTACTCCTTCTTTAGAAAGATATTTTTTGGCAAAAGAAAAACCTTTTTGGACTACCAATACGAACTTAAAAGAGAACGAAATAAAAAAAATGACACAGAGTTTTTTTAGTGAAGTGAGTGAAGAAATCAATAAAATCAGTTTATGGAAAGACGAAGATTTATCTCCTTTATTTCTTCTTGAACTTCTTATTTTAAAAGCAAAATTAGGATTTTTTGACCCTCTGTATTTAGGAACCATTTATATGGAACTATCCTCATCGCTATCTTTAATAGAAATCCTTGGCGCACTAGAAGGAAAAAACGTACAAAAGCTAGTCCACTATATAGATTATTTTCTACTCAATTTTAGTAATTTTAAACAAAAATAATTGTTTGCATTATAAGAATGTGTTATAATATGAGAACTGGGGATGTCTGGTTTCGACGATTATATCTAGACATAAACGGCAAGTCGAATGTACACGTCACGTACACAAAAAAATAAATGCAAATAAAATTAAATCTGTTTTCAGCAACATGTTCCGTACTAACGGTGCTGTTGCTTTTGCCTAATTAGAATTAAGGTAACAGGCTCTTCTAGACTTTCTCTTATCGAAGTTTAGTTGGGTTCAATTTAGATAAGATAGCTTAGAATAGGCTCGCTATTCTAAGTGAAATTTAGAGCTTACTAAAAAAAGCGTTGTTTGTTACAGCATTTTTTTAGGACAATTCTTAACAAACTAAACTTGTAGATGTTTATGTAATGGGTATATTCGGACAGGAGTTCGAATCTCCTCATCTCCACCATGTGGTTATAAAACAAACAAATTGTTTGTTTTTAAATAAATTTAGGGGGATTTTTTCATGTATTTATACTTTGAGTTAGTAGAAAAAATATTATCAAAATATCCGTTGGAT
The DNA here is from genome assembly GCA_947246355.1 of uncultured Bacillota bacterium. Classification (GTDB taxonomy): domain Bacteria; phylum Bacillota_I; class Bacilli_A; order RF39; family UBA660; genus CATOJL01. The sequence continues at coordinate 5,006 of CAMXQX010000036.1, forward strand.
TGGCAAAAGAATTATTTTAAAAATAAAAAGGATTTAATAGTTAAACATGAAGAAAAAAAAATAAAAAGTATAACCGCGGATTACAACCATGAAGATAACATTATTACTATTTATGGAAATAATAATAATTCTATAGCTCATGAATTATTTCATATGTCCTTTCGTGATAAGGAAAAAGTTGGCAAAAAAATAGATGATAACACTATTTATGGAAATGGTGTATGTTTTAAACATATAATAAAAGATAGAAAACATCTCAATGGCTTAACTGAAGGTTTTGCCGAATATTTAACAAGATTATGCCAGTTTTCTAAGGGGCATGTAATAGAATATTTTTTTACTGATTTATTAATTAGCATATATGGAGAAGAAATTTTAGAATATTCGTTTTTAAACAATCCATTAGGATTATTAATGGATAATCGCTTTTATAATATAATTGGTTTTGCACAAAACTTAGATGATTACCATTTAAGTATACAAGAAATAGAAATTATAATTTATATGCGAAAAAATTTAGAAGAGGTCATGGATAAAAGCAAAGTGGCTAGAAAAGAAATTATTGAATGTATGGAGCAAACTTTAAATCGTTTTAATAAATCTTTACCTAATTTGTTCGACATAATTATTGAAGAGTATTTTTCTTGTGATAATTCTAAAATAGAAAAAGATTTGTTTGTTTCAAAATTATCTTCCTTTATGTTAAATCCTGATTACGCTCCAATTTTGGTGTTAGATAAAAACTGTTATGTTAAAAGAAAAATACAGAATAGTATAGATTTAATTAAGTAAGCTACGTTTAACTAAATTAGATATATGAAAAATAAATTTGTTCTTATAGTTTTACGATTAAAGCAAATCCACAACTAAATACAAAAAAGTTTGTTTTTGGCTCCGTCAGGTCCACCATATAGATAAGAAACTCAGACTTTTTATTTGAGAGTAATAAATTGCTAACTAGAAATAGTTAGTTTTTTATTGTTTAAAGGAAAGTGAGAATTATTATATGACAATAGAAACTAAAAAAATTGTAATAAGTGAGGAATAAAAAAAGAAAGTAGATATGATATGTAGATTTGCTTGTGTTAAATATTAGTAAAATCCACAGTATTTTCACCATATTAAGTTATTTAGAAATTCATCTCAAAGTATAGTATTAATTCACAAATTGTGATAAAATAATTATCACTTAAGGAGGACTTGATATGGATAATATGGAATCAATAAAGTTAAAAGATGCAATGAATTTTTATATGTTGGCTAATAATCTTAAATATATAACAGATGATGGATTTCAAAGTATAGCTGACAAAGTATATGGTGCAATGATTTTAGCAACAGCAATAAATTCTGAATATTCTAAAGTAGATAATCTTGGAATAACTATAAGAATGATTTTATTAGCAGCAATAAATGAACTTTATCATGATGATTTGAAGAATGTTTTAAAAAGTGGATTTATGTCAAGTATTTAGACATGAATTTCTTTAGTAAATTAAAATTTAAGCTACTGCTAAACTGGTAATATAGTCGCTATATTTTTGGTTGATACTTACAAAAAAGTGATTCTTATATCAATCGTTGTGGTAAAAAGTTGTAGATAGCAACCTCCTATTGCACCATTGGATAAAATCGTCGCACCAAGTGATGTTAAGACTTGGAACAATCTGAAATACGATTGTTTTTTAGTCAATAATTCTATGAGCGAGCAACGGGTATTTTTCCACCAAATTTTTATTGCTTTTTAAGTTTCAAAATGACTCATATAGTTAATTTTGGTATAAACAATATATGATATTTACACATCCACTTCGTATGTGTTAGACTATTAGCTATAGAGCATTGCTTCTGTAAGTTTTTAACTCCCACGCATATAATGCGTGGTTTTTTACTTCCTACATGAAGTGTAGGAAGCTTTCTAAAGAATAATAAAAAAGAAAAGGATTATCCTTTTCTTAGAAAATAATGTAAGAACCTAGAATAATAGCAAGTAAGATATATAGAACAATTAAAATTACATATCCACTACCATATCCATTGGAACATCCGTGTGAACATCCATTTCCTACATTGGAAGTAGTTGTAGAATTACAAGAACTATTACAAGACATTTAATACACCTCCTTTAAGACCTAAATATAGGCTCCTAGTATGATGATTAAAAGAATAAATAGAACTAAAACAATTGCAGCACCTGATACACCGTTATTACACATATAACATTCCTCCTTTTTTCTATTTCTAAAGTATTGTACGCAGAAAGTAAACTTTGGTGATTACAAGTTACCTAAATAACCAATAATTTTTGCCTTTTCCTTTGTGAAAAAACGGTGAAACCTTACAAAAACCATTCAATTTCCTTGTTTTTTTCTTATGGATTTGATAAACTAATACTTAGGAGGAAATGTATGAAGAAAAAATTATTAGCAATTACCTTATGTGGTATCGTATTCATTACTGGATGTGGTACAAAAGTAAAATTAAAAGACGGAGAAGAAGTGGTAGCCTCTTTAAAGGATAAACAATTTACTGCAGAGGAACTCTTTGATGTATTAAAAGAAAAATACGGAAGTACAGTCTTAACTGATATGGTAGACTCTTATATTATAAACAAAGAAATTCCCAAGGATAAAGACTATGAAGAAAGTGCAAAAGCGCAACTTGCAAGCACCAAAGCCTATTATGAACAATACAATTATTCATGGGACACGGTCTTAAATTATTATGGATTTAAAAATGATGAAGAATTCTTAACCTCAGCGATTGAAAGTGCGAAACGAGAGGATATCATTACCAATTATTTGAAAAAGGAAATCACAGACGATGAAATTCAAAAATATTACGATGAAGAAATTTATGGAAACTATACAGTAAAACATATCTTGATCAAACCAGAAACAGCACAAGACATGACAGACGATGAAAAAACAGAAGCCAATGAAAATGCAAAGAAAAAAGCAGAAGAAGCCATTGAAAAACTAAACGATGGTGCTTCTTGGAGTGATGTCGTAAAAGAATATTCAGATGATGATCAAACAAAGGAAGAAGATGGTGTTCTACCAGCATTCACCAATGGAGATTACGTTGATTCTTTCTTTAAAGCAACTATTGCTCTAGAAAATGAGTCTTACACCAAAGAACCTGTTGAATCAACCTATGGATACCATATCATTTATAGAGTTAGTGCCACAGACAAGCCTTCTCTAGAAGATGCCAAAGAGACTTGCTTAGAAAAAATAGCTGCCAATAAACTAAATAACGACGCAAATCTTGCTATGGATACATGGATTAAAATTCGTGAAGACTACGAACTTTCTATTGCTGATACGACTATTAATGAAAACTATAAAAAATCTTTAAATGCAAAAGAAGAAAGCTAAAAACTTTCTTCTTTTATTTTGTCAATCTCTTCTTTCAAAAAACCTTTTTGGTACAACTTAGAAACAATTTTATACTCAAGCTCCCTTCCCTCGTATTTTTTTGCAAGTTGCCTTTTTATTTTTTCATACTCTTTTTCTAAAATGTTTGGATTCTCTTTATACAAAGTATCAAAAATACTTTCAATTCTTTCCCTTTCATATCCTTTTTCCGTAAAATAGAGCAATAGTTTTTGCTTTAAAATACTTCTTGGATATTTATGATTGGTCTTTATTTTTTGCTGCATCATTTTAAATAAAGTATCGTATATCTCTTCCTCTTTTAACTCTGCTAAAGAGGCACTGATGACACTCTCATCGATGGCATGTTCTTCTAATTCTCTTCGTATTTTTAAAGGTCCTTTCCCTTTTAAATAAAACTGATCCGAAACAAAGGAAGAACAAAAGAGAACATCATTCAGTATGCCTTTTTTCTCTAAGGATTCGATAATTTCCTTAATCTCTTCTTCTGCTACTTCTTTGTTCTTTAAAAAGGTATACATTTCTTTTTTACTACGAATACACTTTTTTAAATATTTCATTGCTTCATTATAATGGATATAATACAACTGTTCTTCCTCTATCTTTTGTTGTATTTCTTGATTAAGTTCTTTTCGAAATAAGAGATTGTATTTTAAAATTACTTCATCGTAGGTTATCATTTCTCTTCCATTTTCTAAAATAATTTTATATTGATTGTTTGCCAATTTCTTTATTTTTTCTACCTTCAAAAGACACCACCTACTACCAGTATAGTAAACTTTTGTTCGCTTGTCAATCCAAAAAAAAGAAACTTTTACTCCGCTTCTGTTAATTTAATCAAATTGTTGGATACTTCTTCTAAAGCTCGCCCAATTTCTTTTTTAGATACATAGTCCTTTTCTTTCATTTGTAAGTTCTTTTTTTCTGCAATTTCCTTTGCTCTTTTGGCAACGATATTGACAAGTAAATATTTCGAACCCACTTGATTTAGTAAAATATCAATGGAAGGATATATCACATTCTCACTCTCCTTATTTTAATCATATAAAATTCTATTCTCGTTTTCAACTAAAAAGCAATGATTTGACAAAAGTTGACACTATTTTAAAATGTCTAAAAGAATCGAAGAAACCTCCTTTTTATTTTCATGAATGACAAAGCTTTCCAAAACATCTTCTTTTGCAATATCTGTGTTTGCATAATAAACCCGAAGTAAACCATCCCCTTTTTTGACATAATCTCCTGGTTTTTTAAGGAGCCATAACCCTACCCCATGGTCAATTTCTGTATTTAAGTTTTTTCTTCCAGAACCAAGTTGTAGGGAAAGAACAGCTAGTTTTAAAGCATCAATGGAATGAATGTATCCCTCTTTTTCACTTTGTACTTCATAATAATTTTTAGAAATGTGCACCTTATTTTCCCCTTTTTGTGCTTGCATCAATTTTAAAAAGTATTCATACCCCTTCCCACTTTCAAAATTGCGCATAACTTTTTCTTTGGCTTCCTCTCTTGATATTTCTAAACCCATAGCCACCATCTCTGTTGCAAGAGTAAGGGTGAGTTCATAAAAATCAGGAGCATATTCCCCTTTTAATGCCTCAATGCTTTCTTTCACTTCTAACCCATTGCCTATGGCATATCCTAATGGATTTTCCATTTTAGATAAAACACAGACAACCTTTACACCATACTTCTCTCCAATAGCAATCATGGTTTTGGCAAGACATCTTGCCTCTTCTTCCGTCTTCATTAAAGCTCCTCGACCTACTTTGACATCCATCACAATTTTTTTAGAACCTGCCGCTAGCTTTTTACTCATAATACTAGAAGCAATCAAAGGAATGGATTCTACCGTTGCTGTCACATCCCTTAAAGCATACATTTTTTTATCGGCAGGAACTAAATCTTGATTGCCACCCACAATACACACATGAATATCTTGCATTTGACGATACACTTCTTCCTCAGATAGGGAAGTTTTAAAGCCGACAATGGATTCCAATTTATCAATTGTTCCTCCTGTAAAACCAAGTCCCCTTCCGCTCATTTTCATGACATTAACTCCACAAGAGGCAACAAGAGGTGCCAAAACAAGCGTTGTTTTATCTCCTACCCCGCCCGTTGAATGCTTATCAACTGTATTTTGTCCAAATATGGATAAATCTAAAATTTCGCCACTGTGCAACATACTATCGGTTAAATAAAATATCTCTTCCCTATTCATACCTTGAATGCAAATACTCATCAAAAAAGCACTCATTTGGTAATCAGCTACTTCACCCCTCACATAACCCATCACCATAAAATCGATGTCTTCTTTCGTGAGGGAAAGGCCTTTTCTTTTTTTATCTATAATAGAGACTATATCCATTTTTATCACCCTAATTTTAGTATAACAAAAAAAAGGAACTTTATCTTTGCAAGTTCTTTTTTATTTACACTTTCTTGTCTACATTTGACAGTAAGTGCTTGTATCAATCGTATAGGCAATTTCTTTTTTAACAATGGTAAAGTATCCTAAACACTGGTGAGTATAGTTTTCATCAAAATATTTTTTTTCCAATCGTACTGGATATTTTCTAGCATAAATATCTTCTAAAAAAACAAGTGCTTGGTTGTTTTGGAAGAGAAGTGTTTCTAAGAAATCTTTATTTTTGATTAAGTCTTCTCCAAATTTTGTAATTTCCTCTTGCTCATGCATTATGCGATGACTTTCTTTTTGTACCTCTAAAATAATGATCCTACTTTTATGAAATACAAGAAGAATAGGTAAAATAAGCATCAAAAAAACAATAAGATATTTAAATATTTTTCGATTTTTATCATTTTTTAATTGCATATTAAAATAGTCATGCATGGCTGATTGTTTAAAATCATCAAAGTTATTTCTTTTCAAACTTAAACACCCACCTTTATCGAGAAAAGAATTTTTTGCTTCTTTTCTTTTCCTTTTTCTACCATCTCATAGGTAATAATAAAATAATGCCTACCCTCTTCCTTTAAAAGAGGGGCTATTTCTTCTATATATTCACCATCGTATATTGTTTTCTCTTTCCATAGAATCTGCATTCTTTTTGGAGTTTGCTCTACCTCTTTCAAATGGGGACTCTTTCCCACTTCATAAAATGGCTTACAATCAATTTGCTTTTCTCCCTTTTCATTCATACATGTATATTGCGTCACATGAAGATGAACATCCTTTTTCTTGTATATAGAACTACTTTTTTCTACATATCCTTTATTTTGGATTGTATTTTCTAGTACATCTTTTATATATATTTTCTTTGTATCTTCTAAAACAAAATAAGAAATTTCTTCTTCTCCAATCTGTATTCTATAATAATTCATGTTTTCACTTCGATTTAGGAAAAGAAAGAAAAATAAAAGAAGGAGAAAGCAGAAAAATGTAGCCATAAATCCTTTTATACTCATAAAACCACCTCACTTATTGTATCACTTTTTTTGGAGAAGCGATAGTGTGATACAAAAGAGAATAGGAATACAAAAAATATAGGGCATCGCATAACGAAAATAAGTATTGACAGGAGAGGCAAAACAAATAAGAAGCAACGCAAAAGAAGGAGCAAACACAGGAAGATAGGTATATTTTTTTTCATAAAGAACATAAACAAATAAACTAAAAAGAAGAAAGAAAGCAAAACCAATATTGACCGTAAGGCCTAAAACAGGAACTTTTTTATATGCATTTCCATATTTACTTAAAACTTCTCTCAAGTGTTCAAAATCATTATAATGGTAAGTAAAACCAGCTTCTTTTAGTCTTTTATCGTACTCATAATAGATATACCAATTGGTTGTATTGGGATAAAAATAACCATAAGTATTAGCAACAGTTGCTTCCAAATAGACAAGAGGATGTTTAAAGAACATTTTTGTCCATACCACAAAATATTGTTTTAAATCCTCCTTCGTCGCATATTTATTGAATGTTTCTTTGACAGGATCAGAGATATTTGGTTTGTATCTTTCTTTTAAAGTAGCATAATCTAATATTTTATCAATCGCTTCTCTTTCTTTATCTGTCACCTTATCCTCATAGTTTGCAACATAGCGTGCGGTTTGTTGCAAAGGAATCGATAACATTTCTCTACTACTTCCTTTAGGAATCGAAAAAAAAGGAAGCGCCACTTTGGTATAGCCTAAATAAAAAGAAAGACAAAGAAGAAGGAATACTAGATTTTTTTTCCAAAGTTTTGTAAGAGTCAAAAAGAGGAAAGGAAAAGAAAGAAGAAAAACATGAATTCCATTATTTCGAAATAAGATTAAAAAGAAAACGATGATGAATAAAAGAAAGAATTGATGTTTTTGATACTTCTTATTTTTTAATAAATCAAATAATTGAATGGTATAGAAAACAACAAAACAGCTAAAGAAGGTATCTTTGACCGTTGACATTCCATAGAAAGGAAATACTGGGCAAATGAGATAAAAGAGAAGAATAATAAAACGAACCCAATAAGGAGTATTTAATTTTTTCATGTAATAAATGGTATAGGAAAGAGTAAAGATAAGAAAGAGGGTTTGTAAAAAAGTATAAATAAAAAGACCAAAGTTAAAACTTCCAAAAAATAAACCCACTTTAGCACAGCCACCTAAAAGCATGGTATGAAAAACAGGATGATGGTTGGTTAGATACACATTAGGGTTTGCTACAACCACACTATCCAAATACTTTGTTGGAATATGGAAAAATTGCTTAATTTGATTACTAGGGTCAGGAGATAAAATAGCAGGATAAAAGGCAATCATATAAATAAGGTACCCTAAAAATAAAACAATACAAGAAAAGAGAAGGGTGTGAGAGTCAAAACAATTTTTTATTTTCTCATATGGAAATTTTTCTTTGTATTTTTTTAAGTAGGTATATATATCGGCAAAAACTATTTTAAAAAAGAAAAAGTAACCGATAAAGGAAAGAAAAGTAAGTACCAAGTGAGTGGGTGTTTTATAAAGAAGAAGAAATGTTCCACTTTCCTCAAATGTTTTTCCAATAAGCATACAACAAGTAAATAAAAGACTTAACCAATAAAAACAAGATGTTTTTATTGGTTTCCTATTTTTATAGTAAAAATAGAAAAAGAAAAAACAGATGCTTAATTCCAGTATTCCCCCTGTTAAAGAAATCTTTTTTATCTTTTCTTCTAAATGAAGAAAAAAAGCAAGTAAGGTACAAAAGGAAAGAAAGATATTCTTCATAATAGCCTCCTTCGTTTAGACTCATTGTAACATGTTTCATGCGCCTTTGGAAGAGTGTCTATCGTTTTATTCAAAAGTTGATTTATGTTTTAAAAAATTATGAAAAAATTATAAAAAAAGTATTGTCAAAGTCTAATTTGTATTATATAATGAAAGAGTCTTAAGGAATTAAGGCTATGCCTAATTAGCTCAGTTGGTAGAGCACTCGGCTGTTAACCGATAGGTCGTAGGTTCGAGTCCTACATTAGGCGCCATCTTGGCCAGTTGGTGAAGCGGCTTAACACACTGCCCTTTCACGGCAGCACTCACGGGTCCGAATCCCGTACTGGTCACCAAAAGAGCTCTAAGCGCCTCTAAAATCGAAAATACGAGG
>CAMXQX010000037.1 GCA_947246355.1 uncultured Bacillota bacterium
CTTTAACGGCGAAGATAGTGTAAGCGAAAATAGCAAGTTGCCAATTTTTTTTTGTCCTAAAACATTGAATTCTATTGGTTTTCAATGCTTTTTTTATTTGTGAGAAGCTTACAATTTGCCTATTTTTTAATACGTAGCACCCAAGTAGCACCCACAATTGATATAAAAAAAGAGATATAAATCTCTCATGATATTTTTAAGATTTCGTTATATAGTTCATCTGTAGTACGATGTGTATATACGCTTTCTGTGATATCTTTTATACTGTGACCCATAATTCTTTTTAAAATGTATTCATCAGCTTTAGCACGTTTCATTTTAGTTGAAAAAGTGTGTCTAGCGTCATATGGGGTATGTTTGATATTCAAGTCGTTCATTAATTTTTCATATTCACGTGAAAATTTGGAATAATTGAATTTATCAAATATTGTTGTGAACGGATATGACGTTTTTTTGTTATAAAAATAGCTATATAGAGGTTTTACTTTTGGGTGGATAGGAATTACTCTATCTTTTCCCGCTTCTGTCTTAGAACCCGTTTTAATGTAATTTTCATTCAAATAAATATTATCAAAAGTAGTTGTAAAAATTTCGTTTGGTCTTGCTCCGTTGTAAATGTTTATTAGGATGATCTTTATTAAATCATTTGACTGGTGTTGCCATAATATCTCAATCTCTTGTTCTGTAAAAGGAATATGTTTTTCTGATGATTCCTTTTTCCCTATTTCCAAATCTTGAGCTATATTTTTTATTGGAAATTCCAATTTTTTGATGGCATATTCGAATACCTTTTCACATACAGTTTTCATATTGCCTTTTGCGGTAGCCCCTAAGTTTCCTTGTCCATTTTTCTTTTTTGCATTTGTAATTATGTCTTGCATTTGCATAAATTTAATGTTCATTATTTCTTCATTATGTAGTGGTTGTAGATGATTTTCATATGCATTTGTTAACCCTTTTAGATTGCTAAATGACATGTCTCCACTTTCAACATATATTTTTAATTCATTTCTAACTTTTTCCCAAACCTCGCAAAATTTTATTTTTCTCAAATCTATGTCAAAAGGGTGTTTTATATAATCTCCTAAAAGGATGTGACCTTCTGTTGGGGTTTTAGTATATCCTAATACTTTCCTTATTTGTTTTCCATCATCTGTATATCCTGTAGTCACAACAACACAGTATGGTTTTCTTCTATGACCCCCTTTTTTATATACACTTCCTTGTCCGTTCGGCATCTTCATTTTATCACTCCTCTTATTGCCAAAATTATTAATTTTTGGTATAATTAGAGCACGTAAAAAAGTTTGAGATTGTTGTTAAAATTTATTTACGTACACTAACTATTTAGTGTTTGACCTTACTGTTGGCGCAGTGTAGGTCTTTTTTATTTGCTTTCAATTTCTTTTAAGTCTTCTTCTGTAATAACAGTTGAAGTATTAACTCCTAATTCTTTTCTAATTTTTTCAATTTCCGTTGTTACTTTTGTTTCTTCTAATAATAATTGCTGTTTTTGTTCTTTTGATAATTTAGTTTCATCTATTTCTAATAATTTTTTCATGTGATTTAATAAATAATTGTGTCGTTCCATTTTTTGTATATTGTCCATACATCACACCTCCTTGCTCTAATTTAAATCTATATTAAAAATACTTGTACTATCAAATTTTAATAGTCGAAAATTTTTACTAACAATTCTACGCCTAAATTTAATTCTTCTATATTGTCTTCTTCATCTTCATTAAAGTAGACTTGTTTACCCCCAACTATGGTTGCCCAAATTAAAACTTTTTTATCTAAATAGGTGATTAATTCCCTTATTTTTTCTTTAGGAACATAACCAATAAGAATGTAATTATTATTATAATCATTTGCTAATACTTCAATAGCATCTTTGCCGTTAAACTGTGTACAATTAAATTTAACATCAATAGATTCGTTAGTATACTCTCCAATACTAATTCCAAACTCCTGGCATGTTTGAATTCTTTCTTTTCTGCTTAGTCCTTCAAATTTATTAATCTCTCCAACTTTGGTTCCGTTTCTAAGAACTTTTAATAAGTTTTCCTCCCTGTAAGAAATACCACTTACATGAAAAGTTGTAGTATACAACAAATTATTTGCAGATTTATTTGTATCTTCTTTTTCTTTTAACATTTCTTTGCATTCTTCGATGGTTGTTTTATTAAATTTTAATTTATCTCTACCAATTTTTTTAAAACAAGAATTGCACAACCAACCATCTTTTAACATAAATCTAGATTTGAGACCAAATAAATCTAAATTTTTGTTACATATACTGCAATTTGCTTTTATATTGAAATATTTTATAGAACTATTCTTTGTACTTTCATGGATAGTAATTAATTTATTTCCACATTTTTGACAGAAATTAAAATCATCTTTTACATAACTTATATTACATTGTTTGCACCTTTTCATACATTACCTCTAATATACTTTCCAATATTCTTTTACTGATTGAATTATATAAACTGTTATTTAGCAGCAGTTTATATAAATAATTGTTTTATGTTTAATTTTAACTTTTAAATAATTCCAATCCTTGTTTTCAAACTTAACATATCTTATTTCATAAATCATACATACTCACCTCTAAATGAGGATAGCATTTTAAAATATAGTTTTAAATATGTTTTTCAAATTCATGTCTGAACGGGCGTTTTTCATGTCTATTCTGAATTATTCTTTTCATCTAGAATTCTTTCTTGCATTAAAAATTGATTTAATTCAAGCATATCTTTATCTGTTATTTTTCCATTTTTAGATAAAGTCACTTCGACATCTCCGAATTTAACAGTCTTTGTTTGTGTTTGGGGTCGAGGTATTCTTAAATCTCTACCGAGCAAATCAGAAAGACTTATATTAAAAATATCAGCAATTTTTATGGCATTATCAATCGTTGTTTCGATTTCGTTATTTTCTATTCTTGAAACGGTTGAACGATCTATTCCAATTCTATCAGCTAATTCTTGTTGTGAAATTTTATTTGAAGAACGTAGAAATTTTAAATTTTTATTAAGAAATTCCGCCATTAAATCGCCTCCTAACACATTAATTATAACATAAAAAATTATAATTACAACTTTTTTTGTGAAAAAATGCACATTCAGTATTGACAATGTGCGTATATGCACGTATAATTGGGATAGATAGGAGGTAAGAAAATGCTTGAAGCAATTGGAAAAGAATTGAGAATTATACGCATTAGAAATAATTTGAAACTAAAGAAAGTAGCAGATGACTTTAAATTAAACCAAGAAACGCTAAGAAGATATGAAAATAATTCTTGTGGGTTATCTGTAGAACGATTAGAAGAATTGTTAAATTATTATAATGCAAACAAGTCTATTTTTTTTAAAAATGTATGTGATTATATGCACAATTTAAAACTCAATGAAAATCCACAAGAACAAAAAGAATAGGAGCGATAAATGTGATTGTAGTACTTTTGATTTTAATAATAATGATTGAACTATTAATAATTAAAAAAATAACAAATAAAAAATAACTGTATTATTTTTTCAAATTAATATCAGTTATTCTTTTATCTAAATTACTAGCTTTGTTTTGAACCTCTTTAATATTATCAATTAATAGATAATACATATTGCTAATGTAAGTATTTTTAAAATAGTTTTCTCTATCTTTTATATATAAAAATATTATATCAATGAAGAGAATGAAACAAGTTATGGATAAAATGATAATTAGTTTTATTTCTATATTAAGACTTTGGAAACTTATCAAATTAAATATAATACTAGCAATTTCTATAGCTATAGATATTAAAAACAAAGTAGAATTTTTAAAATTTGTTATTTTTAAATCATTTGGCTGAATCAATTCTTTGGAATCAGGTAACTTAATCATAATTTGAACTTCCTTTCAATGTATTAATTATACCATATGAATGGAAAAATTAAATGAATTTGATTATAAGAATAATCAAATAAAACAACAATCTCAAACAAAAACCAAACTAACTATCTAGGTACTAATCGGACACCAATAAAATCAACCCCTTTTTATTCTTATAACTGTCTGATTAAGTAAAACATAAATCTCCTAAATTATGTAAATTGCTAGTAATACTAAATGAATTGGTGTTCGACTAGTGCCTAGATAGAAAAGAATTAGTAAAGAAAGGAGAAACAGAATGGAAGAAACATTATCACCCCGTTTGACGGTAAAAGAAGCTTCAATTGCACTCGATATTCCTGAGCAAGCTATTAGAATTGGAATGCAACGCGGTTTATTAAACATAGGTTACGCGATGAAAGAAAATCAACAATATGCTTATTATATTTCTACTAATTTAGTGAAGGAATACGGAGGCGATGTAGCAATTCAAAAGTTGTTAAATTGGAGGAAATTAAATGAAGAAAAGACGATTGAAAAAATGGGTTAAGTATTGCTTAAATATAGCTTTATTAATTTCAATAGCTATTATCTTTGCAATACTAGTTCATTCGCAATTAAATAATTATGACAAAGTCGCACGCCAATGCGATTTAGAAAGAGGCTATACGTGTTCTTATTATGAAATAAGGCAATATAGCTTAGGTAAGTAGCATGAATGAAAACAAAAAAAGATTTATGAATTGGTCAAGAACTCATAAATCATAAGTAATTAAAAAAACAAATTACACGTTAAGTGTAACAAATTTTTAAGAAAAAAGCAAATCGGAGGTATGAAGAATGCATTTTGACAGTGAAACAGGCAATTGTGATTATGTGAATTATGATAAGTATTCCGAAATGTTAGAAGAAAAAGACAACGACATTGAAACATTACAAATTAAGAATACAGACTTGCAAGAAGAATTATGTGAAGCAAAATATATCATCGATAAATTTAAAAAGGAGTTGCAAGGATATGAAGAAATTATTAAAAAATATAACATCAAAATTAAAAATACATGAGTCAAAAAGAAAAGTATTACAACGAACGATTGAAACACAAGATAGAGAGTACGATTTAATCCGTACTGAATTATGCAAGAAAAATGGCGAGATTATATCATTAGAAACTAAAATTGATGATTTAAAAAAAGAAAATGCCATTTTATTAGAACGAAAAAATAAGTATTTAAGTCAAGTTAAAAAGATGAGATTAGAATTGAAAAAGGTTGCAAATGAAGAATAGTGATGAATTAAATTTAGACTATTTTAAGGAAGAGTTAAAAGCATTTAAAGATTTTAAATTTTTCTCGGAAGACCATCATTATGAGTTCAAAGGTAAACGCGTTGGAATATCAGTTACTAGACTTATTGAAGATTATGCGAATGAGTTCGATAGAGACAATATTGCAACAATGGTTGCTAATCGTGATCGGAAGCCGGTTACAGAAGTTTTAAAAGAATGGGATTATAAAAACAAATTTGCCTGCTCTAAAGGTTCGAATGGACATAATTTTGTTCAAAGTTTGTGGAGTGGTGAAGAATACATTGAACAGCCATTCGATCAGTCTAAAGAATATAAACAAGCATTAGCAAAGATAAAAAGACAAGCATATACATTTCATCACGACTATGAAGATAGACTAGAACATTTATACGATGAATTTGTTGTGGGTAGTGAAGAATACGATATTGCTTCTGCAATTGACCATTTATTTGTAAATAAACTAACAGGCGAGCTTGTATTGGTTGATTACAAAACCAACAGCATTCTAAAAGGTTATAACGATGGTGAGAGAATCAAGCAATATATTAAACCAATGAAAGTGCCTTTACAACATATTGATGATGTAACATTGCAGCATTACTATATCCAGCTATCGATTTATAAATACTTATTAGAAAAATACACGAATTTAAAAGTAGATGAGATGTTCATTGTTTATTTTAGTGAGAACATCGACAACTACGAAATTATAGAAATACCTTATTTGAAAAAAGAGGTAGAACTAATTTTAGAAAATAGGAGAGTGAAGAATATGAATTCAATACCTGTGTTAATCATAGGCGCTTCTGGAACTGGTAAAACTAGAAGTTTAAAAAATTTACCAATTAATGATACAGCAATTATAAATGTTACCAATAAACCGCTTCCATTTAAAAATAATGGATTAAAGGTTGTATGTTCGACAGATTATAACGAGATTATGAGTTCGATTAAAAATACTAAGAAGAGAATAATTGTAATCGACGACTGTGGCTATTTATTAACTTTTGAAGGATTTGAAAAAGCCACACAGAAAGGGTATGACAAATTTACGATTGCAGCTCAAAATTACTTTAAATTAATCGAAGCGGTTAGAACCTTAGACAATGAAAAAATTGTATACATCATAATGCATGAGGATTTAGATGATGATAACAAAATAAAACCTAAAACGACTGGAAAAATGCTTAGTCAACAATTATGTATTGAGGGATTATTTACTATAGTGCTAAGAAGTGTTTATAAAAACGGTCAGTATGGATTTGAAACAAAAACGGATGGTGTGACAGTTACTAAAACTCCTGAGGACATGTTTGAGGAAGAGTTTATACAAAATGATTTAGCAGAGGTAGATAAAGCAATAAGAGAATATTACGGATTTGCACCATTAAACAATGAAAACAAAGAAAGTGAGGAAACCAAATGAAAACATGTGAGGAATATGTATTGGACCAATTAGAGAATACAAAAATATTATTAAAAAAAGCAGAGAAAAGAATACAAGAGTTAGAAGCTCCAAAAGAAGTAGAAGAAAACGAATTGAAAGATATGCAATGTATTTATTTAAATGATAAACCGAATTACTTTTATAGTGTGAATTTTGAAGGTGTTTATAACTGGAATAAAATCTTAAAGCAAAATAATAAGACACCAAAATTTGTAGAGGAAGCTTTAAATGATGAAAAAAAATTTAAAAAATTATGTGAATTGAATGAAAATGGAAGCTATAACTGGCCGATTGGTAAGGTGACACAAAATATATATAACTACCTTTTAAAAACTAGAAATGGTGATTGTGTCATTGTGTTAAGTAGTGAAGATATCTGTGCTTATCAATTAGATAAAGAAGGATACAGCTACTTTTCAACGGAAAAGCAAGCAATTGAATATAGAGATAAAGAAGTAAGAAAGAATATTGAACACTATTTAAAGAATTATAAAGATAAATTTGAGGAGGAGAAATAATGGAAAATATTATTGATAGATTAAATCAAGTTAATGAGTTAATTGAAACGCTAGAAATTGAACAAAAGGAATTAAAATCAAAACTAATTGAAGAGTTAAAAAACACAGAAAGTAAGAATTATAGAACAGATAAGGCTTTATATAGTTTAAAGACTATAAGCAACGATAAATTTAATGAAACAAAATTTAAAGAAGAACACGAAGATATTTACAATAATTATTTAAAAACAAAGGTTAGTTTTGATATTACAACCTTTAAGAAAAAAGAAAAAGGCCTTGTTGAACAATATACAGAAAAGGGAGAAATTGCCTATAGTTTAGCAATCAAAGAAAATAAAAATATTGAAGAAAAGGAAGATGAGAAAGAAAAATGATAAAAGAAAATTTAGTAATCCATTTAATAAATGGAATTAAAATTGAAATTATTGAAGAATGGTTTTTGAAAGATAATTTTTTAAATATGCTAAATCAAACTAATACTTATTTTTCAATTAACAATTATATAATACCAAAAAATAATATCAGTTATATAGAATTTTTAAAAATAGAAAGTGAGGATAAATAATATGTGGTACGACAAAATGGTTATAAGATTGCTACTCGCAGTAGCAAAGATCATGGCAAGGTATGGAAAAAGCACATATGCACATGAAATTGAAGAATTTGAAAGAGATATATGTAAAGAAGGAGAGATGGAAAATGATTAAGAAACCAACAGATTGGGACAAGATTGATGGAATTGAATATGGAGATTATGAAACTTTAGAGCTAGGAGGACATGAAGTAATTATCAAAAATGCTTATGAATATACAAGTGTTCAAACAAATAATGTTTCCTTAAAAATAGAAGTAGATATTGCAGGGAACGATAGACAAGCAGGATTCTATCAAAAACAATATGATAACAATATTTCATCTGATAGAAAATGGCCTGCAGGTGCTTGCAAATACATTTCATTAAAGGAAGAAGAAAATTGTATAGCTTTATTCAAAGGCTTTACTACAGCAGTTGAAAATTCTAATCCAGGTTATAAATGGAATTTCGATGAGAAAACTTTAATCGGAAAGAAATTATGTGGGGTCTTTGGATTAGAGGAATATATGAACAACGAAGGTGAAGTAAAGACTGCAACTAAATTAGTACAATTTAGAAGTTTAGATAAGCTTAAAGACGTTAAGATACCAAAAGTTAAATTAATAGATAATTCAACAGTTGATTATGAAGATTATATGAAATATATAAATGAAAAAAGCGGTACATCAGCAACAAACAATCATGTCAATAATGAGTCTGTAAGTAATGATAATTTATTAGATTAGGATTTTTACAAATGGTAAATATCGGATGGGTAAAATTATATAGAGAATTAAAGTCAAAATCGATTTGGCAATTATCTACTCCGCAACAAAAAGTAGTTTTGATTACTATTTTAATGACAGTCAACCACGAAGAAAATAAATGGGAGTGGCAAGGAAAAGAATATTATTGTAAACCAGGGCAGATGATTACAAGTTTGAATTCAATAGTTCAAGAATGCGGTCAAGGAGTAACAACTCAAAATGTGAGAACAGCACTAGACCGCTTCGAAAAACTTGGATTTTTAACAAATGAATCGACCAAAGCAGGACGTTTAATAACTGTTATAAATTGGGACAAGTATCAAGGAAGTAATTTTGAAAATGAGAAACAACTAACAAAGGAGCTAACAAAGCAAAATCGAGAAATTTTAAAAAGCGAACAAAATTCAACAAAGGAACTAACAATGTTACTAACAAAGCATGGTGTCGACGATAACACAATAAAATCAATCATTTCTGAGAATTCCTCTTTGTTAGTAACAAAGCCTCTAACAAAGGAACTAACAAACGACCAACAAAGACCTAACAAAGGCTTAACAAAGGAGCTAACACCTATTAAAGAATATAAGAATATAAAGAATGATAAGAATACACTCCCCCTTACCCCCTCAAGAGGGGAAGGAGAGGGGAATAAAAATTTCATTGATACTTTTTGGGAAAATTATCCTAAAAAAGTTGGTAGAGGAAATGTCGAAAAATGGTTCAATAAAAATAAGCCTAACGAAGAACAATTTCAAGTTATGTTAAATAAGTTGGAAGAATTTAAGAAAACGAATCAATGGGAAAAAAGCGATGGAAGATTTATTCCAAATCCTATCAATTGGTTAAACGCAAAAAGTTGGGAAGACGAGAGTTCTATAGATGGAATGATAGAAACAAGAGAAGAAGAGATTGCTAGGCTAGAGAAGAAGGTTCAACAGATGAAGAAAAGCGGTGAATGGAAATGACACTTAATGAAGTAAGTGACATTGTAGATAAGATTAAAGTACACCGCCCCAATTTCTGTTATGGATATAGCCGGGAAAAAGCAGACAAGTTAAAACTGGAATGGTATAGGGTTCTTGAAGATTATGAATGTCATGATGTTGACAAGAAGTTAGATGAGTATTTAAAGAGTGAAAACAATCAAGGAAGATATCCTGATGCATTTTATTTAATAAAATATTTAAAAACACAGACTGAAAAAGCCATGACTAGCAAAAATTATGTGCGTTGTTCATCATGCGGTAAAGTAGTAGATTTAAAACAATATGAGAAGCATCATGATAGATGTTTGTCAATTGAGTATCTTTGCAAGATGTCAAGAAATTATTTTCAAAAAAATTTAGATAAAGAGAAATTGTTTAAATTATCAGATGCAGAATTTGAGGAAAAGTATTGGAAATTTTGTGAAAAACTATATGACGTTATGGAAGAAGGTTTATCTAAGTATTGCTTAAAAAATGCAATCTTAACGCATTACGGTGAAGAACCACAATATGTAATAAAAGAAGTATCGGAGGGGATAAAGAATGAAATTGAATAATGTCGAGGGGAATCAAAATGATAATTGAATCAGATACAAGACAACAAAAAGAAAAACATATAACGGATTATTTTGAAAGAAATGATATTAAATACATTCGAAATAAATTGTATGCAGGTGATTATAAAAGAGTAGATAGTCCAAAAATTATTATTGACACGAAAAAAGACTTAGTAGAAATAGCAGGGAATTTGTGTAGAACATCGGAACATAGAAGAATTAAAGAAGAAATCGCAAAAGCCTGTGATATCGGTTGTGAGAGATTTATATTTTTAATTGCTAGTAATACGATTGGTGAAGTGTCAGAAGTTCATAATTGGAACGTTCCAAAAAGAAAAGATGAAACACCATACACAAAAGTACGACCAGAAGTTTTACAAAAAATCATGGAAACAATGCAAGAAAAATACGAGGTTGAGTTTATCTTTTGCAAGAAAATCTCAATGGGAAAGAAAATAGTTGAGTTATTAGAAGGAGATGCAACATGTTAAATGAAACTATAGAAATCTTAACTAAACAAATGATAGAAAAAGATTTTCAACTAAAAAAAGATAATCTCGAAGAAATTGTAAAAATAAGAAAAATCGATTTGTATAAGTTTTGTATTAAACTAGTAAAACTTATTAAAAAAATTTATGAAGAAAATTAGGAGGTGGATATGGAACAATTAGTAATATACTTACTACTTATAAATTTCTTAATGATTGTGTGGGTAATGAGATTAAAGAAACAGAATGACATACTTCACAATAACAACGTTGGCTTAGGACAAGTTTTAGTCAATGAAGGTTTAATGACACAAGAACAGTTTGAAAGAAGTATGAAGAAATGAAAGCACCAAAAAATATACAAATAGCAATTAAAAGAGTCTTGTATCATTCGAAAGTATATAAAAACAATATAAAAATTGTTGACGAGTGGTTTAGAAATAACAACATAGATAGAAAAATCCCACTAGTTAGTTTTATAGAAGAAAAACCGAAGAAAGTAAATTGTATTGAAGGACAAATGAATATATTTGATTATTTGAATTGAGGAGAGAAGCAATGAGAAAAAAAGAATATGCGCTATACAAAGGTAATGAATGTTTAGGAATAGGCACTATAAAAGAACTAGCACAAAAATTTAATGTAAAAGAAAAAACTATATCCTTCTATTCATCACCTGCTTACCTCAAAAGACGCGAAAAATCCCGTTTAAATAATTATAAGGTAGCTGTTAAGATTGAGAGTGATATAGATGAATGAAGAATTAAATAAAGAATTATCAAGATTACAATTGCTAAATAGCAGATATAAAAATAAATTAAGAATGTGTCCATTAGAAATTAAAAAAGAAGAAGTGAGAGCATTCATTGTATTTAATTATATAAAACAACTCCAACAAGAAAACACCCAACTAAAAGAAAATTGGGACAAGCTAGAAGAGTGGATAAAAGAAGTTGATTTTCTACGTTTTAATAAAGCTATTCTTTTAGATAAAATGAATGAATTGAAAGGGACTACTAATGAGCAAAACAAATGAAACAAAACAAATAGAACAATTTTTGATGAGACACAATTACAAAATGAATCATTTTAATTGCTTGGAAGTTGGAATTGTATTCAAAGTCAGAAAACCACATGAAAAATTCTCACACTACATGGTAACTAGACATGAAACTGAAATATGTGATTTCATGTCATACGAACAAGATAAGGATATATTTAGATGTTACGGGATTAAAGTTACTAAACAAGACTTCTATAGTAAGTGCAAGAAGACTTTTGTAGGTAATTATAACTATTATGTTATGCCAAAGGATTTATATCTGCAAGTTAAAGATGAGATTCCAAAAGAAATCGGAGTTTTAGATGAGTGTTGTTCTTGTTTAAAGAAGCCAAAGAAGGTCGATTTAAAATATGATAAAGAAAAGCTACTTGTCAGTATGTTGAAATCTCTAAACAGAGAAAATTATAAAAACTTTTATGAGAAATTGAAAGGAAGCGAAAACAAATGAGAAAAGAAGATATACAAGTAGGCGATATAATACATTTCCGAGACGGTGTTAAAAAAATCATTTTTAATAAAACTGAATTGTGGGATTTATTAAATCATATAGACGAAAATTTAAAACATTATTACAAACAAAATGATTATCGAAATGAAAGATATGATGTTGTAAAAATAACAAGACCAACGTCATATACCAAGATTTATGATAGAAAAGAAGACATCCTAGACGAAAAAGAAAAAGAATATTTAAGCAATGTGATAAGACCATTTAAAAATAGGATTGAATATATCAAAAAAGATGCTCTGCTTAATGGAAAAAAAGAAGTTATAATTATTAACTATACAGATAGTTGTTATCCAAATAAAATATATTTTCCTTCTTTTAAAAAAGGAACTATGTACAAAAACATGGAAGCAGATAAAGAATATACACTTACAGAATTGGGGTTGTA
Organism: uncultured Bacillota bacterium; assembly: GCA_947246355.1. GTDB lineage: Bacteria > Bacillota_I > Bacilli_A > RF39 > UBA660 > CATOJL01. Next base: position 12,488 of record CAMXQX010000037.1, read on the forward strand.
GATATGTTAGATATAGTAAAAATAAAAGAAGCAAATTATCTTAAATTTTATGTAAAAGACAATTATATCTATTGTAAAAATACAAAGACTGATGAACAAGTCGTCGTTGGACAAGTTGAAATACAAAAAGTAGAAATCAATGTTGAACCTATAAATCCGAAAAAAGCATTCGAAAGTTTGGCAACATTAGAAGGGTTTAGCATCAATAGAACAATGCAAGGTGGGATTTAGTTATGACAGAACAATTAGAACATTTAAAAAAATATTATAAAGAAGTAACAAAAGAGAAAGTTTTAAAATTTTCAAAAGGAAGAGTCTATTACGTATACAATCCTTTGAGCGATAGTGTCCGAGAAGAAACAGCAAAGCAGACTGATATTGCACATAATAAACATTGTTACGATAAATTAAGAGAAGAAGGATAAGCATGAGTAAACTAATATTTAACCCTGAAAAGGATATGAAAGAATTATTAGATTATGGATTTAAAGTAGTAACTATTGTAGATAAAATAAAATATCAATATGTAGAAATGATAGGCAAACAAGAAATATACAATGTTAAAGTTGATGAAAACGGAATCGTACATTACAATCAATATTCAGTTTATAATGAAGTGCCAATTGTTATTTATAAATGTATTAAAGCCAATTTATTTATTGATGAGGAGGATTTGAAAAATGGATTTATGGATAAGAAATCAAGATAAAACTGAGTTGATACCAATAACATGTAAATTAAAAATATATGAAGGAGACTTAATTCAAACTAGCATTAATACTTATAAAACGGAAAGACATTTTAATATTTTGCATGGTACTGACTTTTTAGGCGAATACAAATCAAAAGAAAGAGCATTAGAAGTATTAACTGACATTGAAGACCATATAGGATTTTTAAATGTAGAAATGGGTGCTGGCAGATTTGGAGAGTTAGATTTTCAAACTGACATAGTCTATGAAATGCCAAAGGAATAGGTGAAACACATGAATAGAGAAATAGAATTTAAAACTAAAAGAAAAGATAACAAAGAATGGTATTTCGGTTCTTTATTAATACTTGAAAATGTTTTAGATAGCGCAAAGCATGATTATTATATTGAAGATGAATTTGGAGATAGATTCGAAGTAATAGAAGAAACAATTTCTCAATACACAAATTTTAAAGACAAAAACGATAATAAAATATATGAACATGACAAAGTCTTGTTTGATGGACGACCTGGTGTTGTCATTTGGAAAGATTTTGCTTGGAATATTCAATATAAGAAGCACGAAAGTGATACAGTTTATTCTTACAAATGTTTAGAAATGTTTATGAAAGATTATGTTGAGAGAATAGGAAATATTTATGATGAAGAAGATGAAGAGGTGTAAACATGCCAAAAGATTTTTTGAAGTTTAATATTAA
>CAMXQX010000038.1 GCA_947246355.1 uncultured Bacillota bacterium
GATTAGGCTACTTGTCAAAACACCTAATGAAATATATGTCCCCGTTTTAGGATTATCTGGTTTTTTTGTACCTGGACAAAGTTTTTGTATACATACTTCTTCTTTTTCTCCATTATCGATACAAGTTTGAATGCTTACTTTTGAATCGTTAGGACAGAATTTTTCCTCCTTTGGTGGTTCTGCTTTAGGACACAATTTTTGTATACATACCTCTTCTTTTTCTCCACCATCGATACAAGCTTGAATGCTTATTTTTGAATCATTGGGACAGAATTTTTCTTCTTTTGGTGGTTCTTCACAATCTTCACAATTACAAATGGCTCCCCCATCTACAAACCCCTTATGAATTTTAATAACAGGGCGTATTCCTGCTAAAATGTTTTCCTTTACGCTTTTATATGCCCCAGTTTCGCTTATTTGCCATGCCACAGTGATTTCCTGTGAAACTAGATGCATTCCACTTATGACTTGTTCGGTATCTTTATATGCATCTTCTTGTAACCAATAAGGTTTATCCAAAACCATCCAAGGATAACGTTCTTTCAAATGAGAACTAATATAGGTTGGAACAGAACTATTCATTAAAGAACTCAAATCATTTTGCGTAAGTAATCGAATTTCATTTGGGGTATCCCAACCTAAATCTTTTGTAGCTAAAACCAGTTGTGCTCTTAAAACCGAACTTGCATAGGACAAGTCTGTGGCAGACGCTACACCGTATAGACTATCTCCTACTGTTTTCTCATAAATGGCTGTCACATATTGGTAATCTGCATTGGGATTTGGATTAATTTTTCCATCAGGTTGTCCGACATCCTTTCCCGCAGCACTAGAAGCAATAACCCTAAATTTTGCGGTCTTTGTCTTTGCCTCATCTAACCATACTGTAATCTCATCTCCTACTTTATACTCTGTATAGTTAACCGTCTGTGAAGCATTTACTCCTTTTGGAAGAAAGAGCGCAACCGTGATACAGATTATTACATATTTTAAATATTTCATACTATCCCTACTTTCTTAGTTTCATATTACCATTTTTCTACATTTTTTTCAATGGAATTGTTTTCCTTTTTTTATTTTGGACATTTTTTTTACAACTATGAATAAAATTTTTTATTTCTTCGCTAATATATGAGCTATATCGCCATTTTTTACTAAATGGGCATTGGCATCATCTGTATCCAAATGCATTTCAAAATAAGATTTTTCACTTATCCTAAGTTTAACATGGGATAAAATACCTCCTTTTAATCCTGGTAACAAAACATCCACTTCCTCTAATCCACTTAATCCATACATTTCTGCTTGTTTTGGCAATAAATGAATATGTCGCTCAGCAAGAATACATCCTTCTTGTAAGTGAAGTGTTCCTTTAGGACCTACAATCGTAATAGGACTACTATTTTCTATTTGTCCTGAGGCACGTACTGGTGGATGAAGCCCTAAAAGATAAGCATCGGTTTTAGCGATTTCAACTTGTGTATATTCTCGAAAAGGTCCCATGACTCTTACATTCTCGATTGCCCCTTTTTTTGTTTTTAAAGTAACACAAAAAGTGGAGGCAAATTGATTGGGTTGTCTCACTTCTCTTAAGATTTCTAAAGAAGCATCTCCAAATAATATCTTAAAATCTTCTTTTGTTAGATGTACGTGGCGATTAGATACACCAAGAATAACTTCCATAATTTCCTCCTATTCCACTTTTATTATAACATCTCTTCGCTTCTGTATCCATAAATTACCATTATTTTATCTACACGCATTTTTTAGCTTTGTTCTATAAATCTTTTACTTTTGGTAATCATTCTAGCTAATACTTTCTTTACCAAAATTTAAAATGAAATTCCAATTTTTTTATAGACTGTAGCATTTCTTTCATAAAAGTCTCTACGTATTCCTTCTTTTTCACATATTTTTTATTTTATCAAATAGAATTTTATAGAGAGGATGATGTTAATGAATAACAATAATTTTTATGGAAAACCAATTTTCCCTGGAACCCCTCTGTATTCTGGAAATACACCCGTTCCAAACCAAACTAGCCAAATGGCACTCCCCTTAGAACAATCTTATATTGAAAATATACTAAGACTCAATAAGGGAAAAAATATTCGTGTCCATATGACTTTCCCGGATTCAACAGAATTTAGAGACCGTGAATTTTCTGGAATCATTGAACAATCAGGGCGTGATCATATCATTTTAAGAGATCCTAAAACTGGAACCTGGGAACTCTTACTTATGATTTATGTTGATTTCATTACTTTTGATGAAGAAATCAACTATAGTGAAGATTTTATTCCAAATAACTAGTATTTTAAAAATTTGTTTGCTATAATGATATTAGGGTGGATAAAGATGTTTGTATTTGTATATATATTGATTGTTTTTATTTTAATCTGTGTTTTCTTAATTTGGTATATAAGTACATATAATTATTACCAAACGTATATTATTCGTATTAATGAATCGGAAGCCTTTATCGACACAACACTTCGAAAACGATTTGATTTACTCAATAAGTCCATTGGTATTATCGAAGCAAACAAAAAAGCAAAAGGAAAAGAAGAAGAGCCTATTTTAAAGTCTATTGTCAATTTGAAATCACAAAAACTTTCCAATTTTGAACTGGATCGAATTTTATACGATGCAATTAATGAATTCCATAAATATAAAGAAGAAATTCCTTCTTTAATAGAAAACGAAGCCTTTTTAAAAATCGATTTAGCTCTTTTTGAATCAGAATCTGAAATTGTATCTGCTCGTAAATATTACAACGATATTATTACCGATTATAATAAACTTGTTCGCAATTTTCCTTCCAATATTGTGGCTAAAGTATGTAAATATAAAGTAAAAACATATTACGATGGCAAGGATATGACGGATGATGATATTCAAGATTTTAAATTATAAAAAAAAGATGAAGTTCATCTTTTTTTCGTTTTATGTACCAATAGATAGGTCGCAATAAGAAAAAGAGCCATAACACAAAATATAAAAATAGCAGAGGAAGTTGTTTTCTCCTCTTTTTCTTTGCTTATTTCCGCTTCCTCTTTTTTCTTGGTTTGAATAACCAATTCTCCCTCTTTGGAATAATGGTAGTTCTCTCTTGCATAGCGTGCCAAATAGTCAGGATTTTTGAATTTCTCAATATCCGTTTGTAGATTATCTTCTTCATCTTTCATTTTTTCAAGTTTTTCTGTAAGTTCTCTTTTCTCACTCTTCAAGCTATAAATTTTATAAGTATAATAAGAAAAACTTGCTATAAAATAAACAATGACAACGACTGTAACGGGGATTAAAATAAATAATCTATGTTTTGTTGCCTTGCGTACCCTTTTTTTTTCCATTGTTCCCACCTTATTTATTATATATTATTTTTTGAACTTTGTAAACAAAGAGTAAGTTAGTATACACGTGATTACAATTAAAAGAAGAGAATAAGGATGAAGTATTCCATGATTTACCTTTTCAAGAAGAAGATAATAAAGAAAGGTAAAAAAAAGAGAGAAAAGAAAGGTGAATGAATAACTAATATATTTTTTTTCACAATATAAATATTTCCTTAAAAACAAGTAGCTCAATTCAAAAAAAATGCCAAATAGAAAAGAGATCAATAAAGTAAGAAGTTGAATGTGTAATGACATTATTTAAATAACTTGCTAAGTAAACTTTCTTCTTTTTCTTTTTTATTGGCACTTTCCATATACGTTAAACTATTAATCTTTCCTTTAATGGAAACATTTCCTTGGTAAGTATCCAATTTAATAATTTCCAAGTCGGCTCCCTTAATAATGATATACCCCATAATAGTTTCCATTAAAAATTCTTCGTTATCAAAACTTTCAATTTTTTTAACGCCACTAAGTAAAATGCTTTTTCTCTCACTAATTGTAATAGAATGACTTGAACCAACAATCATATTATCCTTGTCCATTTTTTATCACCTACAAAAGTATATGTCGCTGGTTTTAAAATATGAAAAAAAACTAGCCAAAACTAGTTTTATTTTTATTCACCAACTTCTTTTTTATAAGCATCTAAAATAGCAGTTTCAAATACTTTTCGACATTCTGGTGTAATTGGATGTGCAATATCGCGGTATCCACCAGTTGCTGTTTTGCGACTTGGCATTGCGATAAATAGTCCATTATCTCCTTCAATAATTCGGATATCATGAATAGCAAAGCAATCATCTAGTAAAATAGATGCGATTCCTTTCATTCTTGAATCTTCCTTTTCAGTGATACGTACGTTTACTGATGTTATTTTCATGTTTCTATACTCCTTTCAGTATCCTACAAGTTTATTGTATCTTATCTTATACATAAAATCAAGTACAAAAACATTTTTCTTTAAAATTTAATACGAAGTGTTCTTGTAATAATATCAGAATAGGAAAAAGATTTTACTTTTTTCTCTTCATCTTCCATTTCTACTAAAAAAACTCGGTTATAAGTTTCCTTAATTTTTACATTATATTCTTCATACTTATTTCTACCCAAGTGGTATTTGATAGTAGCTACTTCTCCTAAATGATTCTCTAGCTCATTTTTTACTTTTTCTATGTTCAAAAAAATTCCCCCTATCTAGGATAGCCAACATACATCGTTCCCTTGGTAATAATACCACCCATTCCATCGCTTCCATACTTAGTAGCTTCCAGTATTTCCTTAATTTGAATATCTTTGTTTATATCAGACATGCTCATAGAAACAGCAATAATCGCGGGATCAAGTGCATGGATATTGATACGTTTGGGACTGGATGCAAAATTCGCTCCTGCTTTAATTAAATCTTCATAAGAGGATTGACAGCCCCCTGCAATAACAATCAATTTCTCATGACTTTTTTCATATTTACGTGCCTCCTTGATAGCATTCGCATAAAAAAGGCTATTCTTATAATTGGAAATGTCCTCCCGGTCTCCTCTTTTTTTTAAATAAGCATCATGTCCTGTAATGACAACAATATTAGGATTGTATTCACGAAGTAACTCTCCTATTTTACAAGCAATCTCAGATTCCTTTTCATGAATACCAATCGCCCATATATTGGCCTCTTTATAATATTTTAAAGATTTTTCTAAATAATTCGCATCTCCATCAATGTGTAAAATTTTACCAGGTAGATAAAAGTAATCATTTCTATCGAGTGTTTTAGGTTTAATACGTTCTAAGAATTCTTTATCCTCCTCTTCCTCTTTGGAAAGTTCTAAATCTTCTTCTAAAGCATCTGCACAAAGTCGTATGTTTTTACCATGTAAGTAATAAATGCCCTCTTCGAATCGATCAATAACAAAAACGATATCATGTCCATATGACTTTCGAGTTACCATATCCCCTACCTTGAATTTCATACCATCACCTAATGAAAAAATATGCTTTCTATTTTTTTTTAGACCAAAAAAAGAAAGACGTGCTTTCTTTTTTTACTACTTAGGCAATATAACACTCGATGGCATCGATTTCTTTTCCAAGTATTCCTGCATATCCGTTATAACTATGAATATCATATCCTTGTACCCATGGTAGCCAGTCTCCTCCTTTGATATGTGCTCTATAAGTAGCATCTCCATATTCTGACCAAATCATAATGGCATCAATTCCTCTTCCCTTTATTCCTGCATACTCGCTATTTTTAGAACCAAATCCACCATCAGTCACTTCTGCAAGCCAAGGTCCACCTTTCACATGAGCTCTTAATTTCGTTTTTCCTCCTCCATAGGTCACTAACTGGAATCCTCCAATCGCTTCTCCATAAATTCCAGCATAATCCTCTACATTTTTTACCTTAGGAAGCCACCTTCTCTTTACATTATCCCATACTCGATACACACAATCTATTTTTTCATTATTAGGTAAATCCGCATTTAAATAAGGGGTTGGATCTATTCTTTTATTGTCTTTTTGTACTTCAAAATGTAAGTGCACTCCATAAGCATTTCCTGTGTCTCCCATACGACCAATAACCTGTCCTCGTTTGACATATTCTCCTTTTTTGACATATACTTCCGATAGGTGGGCATAAAGGGTTGCATATCCATCCTCATGCTCTATCTTTACACAGTTTCCATAAGACGCGTTTCCTATGGAACCACGGTCGTTTTTATATCCCGTTTGTACAAAAATAACTTTTCCTGCGCTATGAGCAGTAATTAAATCACTTTGATTTTTTTCTTTTACTAAATCGACTGCTTCATGTGATTTTGAATATTTTTGTGTGATTTGATTTTCTCCTGTTTTTAAAATTCGGCTCATTATTTCACCTCCTCTTTTTTCTGATAACGTTATCTTTTATATTGTATTCCCTTTTCTTTTTTTCGTATAGAATATCCGCCACACCCTTTTTTAATTATCGTTTTACAAAAGAAAAAACCTTATATTTTATCTATAAAGTTTTTATCTTTATCAAATTGTTCTAGAATTTGCAGTATATCTAGAGCTATTTTTCTATCCGACTCTTTCTCCTCTTCACTTAAATTTTGATAATCCGTTTTTATTTGTCCTTCCCACCTATTCACTTTTTCAAGAGGAATTGTGAGTGAACCATCTTCATTTTCTATACAAATCGAATGTAAGTAAGATTGCCACTTCGACCAACGCTTATGTTCATAAGCAGCTAGGGCTTCGATAAATGCTTCCTTTTCCATTCGTCCACCTCTTCTTAAATTTCTATCTTTATAATAACACATTTTCTATTCCTAGTATACTTATTGTTTCTTCGTAACATATCTAAAAATCCTAAACTTTATTCTCAGTACAAGAGGTTTTCCTTCTCCCTTACCTAAAAAAATATACAATTGCACCTTCTCTATTTTCTTATAAAAAAATTTATACAGTTTCCCATATAAATCTTTTTATTATTAGTTGTCTTTAATAATGCGTTTACTACAAATATAAGTAAGAAAGAAGTATCCTCCATAAATAAATACTAAGAAAAGTCCTGTCAAAAGAATCGATGGAAGAAGTTGTTCGTTTCCATATATTTCTAATATTTTATTTGCAAATAGCATACCAAAGATAGAGTGAATAATAGCTAAGAATAAAGGTAAAAAGAAAAATATTGCAATTTGTTTAAATAAAGCTTTTTCAATCATAGCTTCATCCGTTCCTATTCGTCTTAGCATTCTATATCTTTCTTTATTATCACTACTTTCCGAAAGTTCCTTTAAAGCTAAAATAGCAGCACTACTGATTAAAAAGATAATTCCTAAATATAGTCCAATAAAAGTAACAAGGGCGCCAAGACCAACGCTAGCATTTAAAATATCGATTTTGGTATTGTTAAAAATATTTGTATTCCCTAATTTTTTTAATAACTTCTCTTCTACTTCTATTTTTTCTTGTTTGCTACTTTTCTTATAGTTTCCAACCAGCATATCTATTTTCAAATCTTCTTCTCTTGCGACTTCATCGGGTACTAAAATGATACCAGCATTGATGTGTTGTGCTGAAAGTTCAACGAAGCCTTCCTTACATTCTTCGTATTTAGGAGAAAGAATTTTTCCAAAGACTTCTATTTCCTCATGATGTAAAAGTCCCATATTTCGAACATTGACCATCGATTTAAAATCAGCTACTACCATGTATTCATCGTCCTTTAAAGTAAATTCTTCTAAACCATAGAGTTGGGCGATTTTATTATAATCACTTACCTTCATGATATCTTCTTTGGCATCGTATCTTAAAAACAGGTACTGTTTTCTTACTTCTTCAAACCGTGCTCCTAACGTATCACGAAGTGTCAAAGTAGGCGTTTGATAAATTCCAACCTCTACCATATCTTTGACATCTTGCTCTAAGTCAATACCAGCTTGCACAAGCGTTTCTCTGATACCCACTTTAGAATCGGTTATCTCTTCTTCTGTATATCCCTCTGCTTTGGAAACGTACATAGACTTAGTGAGCTGTATATCCGCAGGAGCTAGTGCATTGGCATTGTTCTGCATGGAGTTTTTAATCGTTAAAGCACTCGATAGTACACAAATGGTAATAAAAAGCATCAAACAAATGGTTGTCATGGAAAACACGGTTGTATTGATTTTACTACTCATTTGACGAACAATAAAACTATTTAATCCTTTGTAATATATACCTTTCATTCCCTGGATGACTTTTAAAAGTAAACCTGAGATAGAAAAGAAAAGGAAAAACGTTGCTACCACACCTAAAACGATTGGTTTTACTATTTTATCTGCTGTATCTAGATTAGAAAAACCTATAGTTACTGTATAATAAGCATACGATAGAGCCATTACAGATAAAATAAAGATAACAATACAAAGAAAGGGATTCTTCACTTTTAATTTTTCAGAACGCTTGCTTGCATGATATAAGTCAATCAATTTACATTTACTTACACTAAATGTGTTAAAGAGCATGACAAGTAAATACATGATTCCAAAGTAAAGTAAACATTTCAAACAAGCAGAACTCGAAAATACAAACGTAAATTTGGTCATATCTGCGTCAAATAAATTGACAACAAAGACACTCATCAATTGGGAGAGGAATACACCAAGGACAAGTCCCACGCCCAAAGAGAGTAAACCAATGAGTAATGTCTCTAAAAACAAGAGAAAAGAAATTTTACGTTTACTCATACCAAGTGTTAAATAAATAGCAAATTCCTTATTTCTTCTTTTCATTAAAAAGCGACTGGCGTAAATAATTAAAAATCCCAAAATGAAGGATACAAATACACTCACACTAGCTAGCATTTGTTCTAATAAGCGAATTATTTCATCTGTACGTTCTGTTACATCCATCATAATGGTTTGACTATTGATGGAATTAAAAACATAAAAAATAGAAACACCAAGAATAAGGGTAAAAAAGTAGATGGCATAATCCTTAAAACTTTTCTTGATATTTTTAATAGAAATTTTAAAGAGCATCAAATAGATCCCCACCTAGCAAAGTCACGACATCAATAATCTTGTTAAAAAATTCTTTTCTTGTATCATTTCCTTTAAAAATTTCATTGAATATTTTGCCATCTTTGATAAAAATAACACGTGTTGCATAGGAAGCGGTAAAAGCATCATGCGTAACCATTAAAATCGTAGCTTTTCTTTTCTCATTTAAATACTCAAATCTCTCAAGTAACATCCTAGCTGCCTTTGAATCGAGTGCCCCTGTTGGTTCATCGGCTAAAACAAGTTTTGGCTCTGTAATAATTGCTCTGGCACTTGCTACTCTTTGCTTTTGCCCTCCTGACATCTGATAAGGATATTTTTCTAGCACATCTAAAATAGCAAGTTGACCTGCTACCTCCTTAATCTTCGCATCCATTTCTTTCACGTTGGCTCCTTGAATAGAAAGGGCTAGGGCAATATTTTCATAAGCAGTAAGGGTATCAAGTAAATTAAAATCTTGAAAGATAAAACCAAGTTCTTCTCTTCGAAACCGATTTAAATGATTTCCTCTTAACTTTGTAATATCTGTCTCTTTTACATAAATATGCCCAGATGTTACTCTATCAATGGTAGAAATACAGTTTAAAAGGGTTGTTTTTCCACTACCAGACGAACCCATAATCGCAACAAATTCGCCCTTGTCTACTGTAAAAGTAATTCCATCAATGGCTTTGGTAAGAGAAGAATTATGTCCATAATATTTTTCAATTTCCTCAACTTTTAAAATTGTTTCCATATATTTCTCCTTTCACTACCACTATAAAACAAAAGAAAAAACAAATCGACAGTTTTATCTTACCAATTCTTACAATTTTGTAATATGAAAAAGTAGGTGCACTACTTTTTCATATTTTTCATATTTCTAAAATCATGAACATAGAATTGAAAACTCTCTTCATAATTATTTCTTATACTTCGCATTAAATCATCCTTTTCCTCTTCCTGTACATTGGACAAATCAAGTATCAATTGCGCAAGAAAGGAATCGTACCACTCACAACGAATTCGAATTTGATTTTCTTCAAAATAAGCATGATAGAAATCTATATTCGAAAGTCCATAATCCTTTCTCCAATCTTCGAATATCTGTTCAAAATGATGTATACTTCCTGTTTCTAAAGAAATCCTTTTTGTCTTTTGATAATTCGGAAATTTTTCAAAATAATGATCTAATACTTGAGATAACTCAATAACAGCCTCTACTTCCATAGCTGTTCCATCATGAGGAAATACTCCTAAATCATTTTCTCTTCTTTTGATTGACGTTTCATCTTTTGCCAAATCTGTTTCTTTGTATACATCATTAATAGAAAAAATACGACCTACTTCTTTATTATAAAGATAAATTACTTTTTTATTTAATAAATGACAAGACTCCAGTAAAAAATCAATACATTTTCTTGCTTTATATTTTTCTTGGCATTTTGATAACTTAGGGGTTACATCAATAATACATACATCGGCATCAAAAATCGAGGAAACTACATTCCTATGATGCTCCTCTTTATCGAATAGTGTACTAGAATTGGTTTTCACATCATAATCGACAAAATCACTTTCTCGACTCTGAATAAATGAAAAGATATTTTCCATATTGTGTAAGGATAAAGCATCCTCATCATCTAAAAAAGCCTCAACAGTTCCTAAAAATACTTTTCGTGCTATCATCACTCACACCTCTTTCGTTAGTTATATAGTATAATGTATTGTTTTTCTTTTGCCAAATTTAACTATTTTACCACCTCATAATATTTATTTTTAGGAAATGTGATGCTTACTTTTGTATATTCTCCTTCTTCCGATTCTATTTCTAGTTTATGCCCTAGTTTTTTACACAGATTCTTACATATATAAAGTCCCATTCCTGTAGAACTTCCTCTTTTTCTGCCATTTTTTCCTGTAAAGGATTTATCAAAGACTCTTTTTATATCTTCTTTACATATTCCTATGCCATTATCCATAATCAAAAGAGATACTTCTTTTTCTTTCTCTATAGAAAAAATGTGCAAATAAGCATTTTTTTCTTTTTTATATTGCATACTATTTTGAATGATTTGGCCAAGTATAAATGTAAGCCATTTGGAATCGGTATACACAGTTTGTTTTTCAATATCTACTTTTACATCCATTTTATTTTCTAAAAAGGTATCCTTATTTTTTAATAAAAATTCACCAATCACTTTGTTCAAAGAAACCTCTTTAATCAAATAATCTTTTTCTGATGACCCTTGTCTAGCATAATAAAGTACTTGTTCAATATCGTTTTCAATTCTTTTTACCTGCCCTTTGAGGTTTCTTCCTAACTTATCTTTATGATTATATAGCATTAAAGTAAGAGCAGATAAAGGTACTTTTACTTCATGTACCCACATTTCAATGTATTCTTGAAAAGAGGTTGATGTATCTTCTATCTGTTTTACTCTTTCACATATCGATTTATTAATGGAATAAAGTGCTTGATACAAAAGTTGTCCTTCGTAAAAAGAGGGTTCTTCTATCGTCTCTAACACTAAATAGGCTTTATCCAATTTTTCAACATTGTTTAATAAATTTTGATAAAATCTCTTTTTTCTAAAATAGGAGTAAATAATCATAAAAAAAAGAGAAAAAAGAAGAAGAAGCATACTATATAAGATAAGGTATAAATTGATTTTAAAAGCAAGAAATAGAAGAAAGAGAAAAAGGTAGATGACAAGAAATACAAAGTAAATAAGGGCCTCTGACTGAATATATTTTCGAAATTTCATTTTAAAATATAACCCTGTCCTTTCCTTGTATCAATGGCATCCTCTACTCCTAAATCTTTTAATTTTGCACGAAGGCGACTAATATTGACAGTTAAGGCATTATCATTCACATATTCTTCGTTATTCCATAAATCCGTCATCAATTCATCCCTTGAAACAATTCTATCTTTATGATGAAACAAATAAGAAAAAACAATCATTTCATTTTTTGTTAAAATAACTTGCCTATCTTTATTTTTTATGATTCCCTTTTGTATATGTATTTCTAAATCATGGTAGGTATCAATTCCATTTTCCTCTTTACTTCTTTTTAAAATGGCTGCAATATGTAAAAGCAAAACATTGGGGTTATAAGGCTTAGTAATATAGTCATCTGCTCCATAACTCATAGATAAAATTTCATCACACTCTGTATTTTGACTAGTTACCATAATAATAGGAACATTGCTTTCTTGTCGCAAATTTTGTAAAAGAACTTGTCCATTGGTATAGGGGATATGAATATCAAGTAAGATTAAATCTGGATTTTGTTTTAATATGTCATCTTTGGCTTCTTTAAAATGATTTAAAACGAAAGGAAGATACCCTGCATTTTTTAAGACCTCTGCAAGTTCTTGACAAATTTTTTTATCATCTTCCACAATGACTATTTTCTTCAAAAGTATCACCCACTCTAAAAACATTATAACATGTATAAAGCATAGAAACTACAAATATTTCATTCCTCTCTTTGCTTGCTTATATTCATCACGATGGCTGATAGTATATATTTTTCCATGCACTCTAAAATGTGTCCCTGTTTGATGATAGGAAAATGGAACATGGTACCTGGTACAATCCTCTTTAATATGTTTTACCCAATCAAAATCGCATATACGTGCATTTGCATACGATTCTCCCCCTACAGATACTAAGTCAATTTGCCCCTCTTTTAAATAGGCACTAAAATCAATTTCTTCTAAAAGAGGCGATGCTAAAATATATTTTCTTTTTGCTTGAATAGAAAGTAAAATAGGCAAGCGTTTATCAGCCATAGCTTGGTTTTCACAGGTCACCGCTATAATTACGTTAGGGTATCCCTCTTTCCAGTCATTAGGAATACAGGAAGTAAACCTTTCAATTCTTTTGGTACAAATTAAAAAGTCAATATTGGGTCTCTGTCTTATAATATCCCATGCCTCTTCTCTCCAAATGTCCGCTTCTTCTATGAAAAAATCAGAAGTAAAGCAAGTGGCCACTTCTGTTTTTTCTTTGATTTTGAAATTTCCTTGCTTATCCTTTTTTAAAGGAAGAGAAAAGTTTGTTTTAGAACGTGTAACAATGCTTGTATCCCTATTTCGCTTTTTATCAAAATAATAAACAAAACAATTTCTACATCCAGGACTACACTTATGACAACCGTGCCATGGATTCCATAAAGCCTTTCTCACTATCTTCTTAATCCCCTTTCTTTTATACCAATAATTTATAAAACCACACTAAAATGGAAAAAAAGATAGTCATCACTATCCTAATGCTCCCAGTTCCTCTATAGATAAAGAAGTTGCTTCACTAATTTGTTCTATAGAAAGTCCTAATTTCAATAGGTTATGTGCTACTTCTAATTTGCTTTCCCTCTTTCCATCTTCAAAACCATCTTGAAAGCCATCTTGAAAGCCATCCTCAAAACCCGTTCTTCTCGCTTTCTCTGTTTCTTCTTCTAATACCGATTGCCTTTCTAGTTCTGCTCTAGAATGTTCACAGTACATCTCTACCACTTCTTCATCTCGACTATATTCCTCTACCTTTTCTTCTAGTAATTCTTTTGCTTTCTTCTCCATCAAATCATCTCCTAACGCCTTCTCAAACTCATCCTTCGTTGTCGCTAGTATCACCCTACACCATCTTGCTAACTTTGTTTCCTCTTTAGTATAACAAATCTCTTTTGCTTTTTCCATATTTATGACATCGATTTCCAACTTTTTTGTAAGAACCTCTCCTTCTTCATCCGTTAAATAGTACCTTTCTTTGATTTGTTTTTTCTCTTTCCCTCTCATTAGATTAATTTGTAGTGTTCTCTTGATTCGATGGTAGTTATACTTACTTCCTTTTTCTTCGTCTTTCTCTCTTAA
>CAMXQX010000039.1 GCA_947246355.1 uncultured Bacillota bacterium
TTTTGTTTTTTAATTTTACTTGTATTTGATATAGAAAATAAAATTCCTACAATCCTATGATTCTTGCTCTCGTTGAGCTTTCTCGATGATTTCTTTATTCTTAATTAATCGTTCATTTTGACTATCAAATTTTAAGGCTTCATTTATATAAATTAAGGATTCATCATACTTTTTAAGTGCATAACTGCTAATTGCTAGTAAATCATAGACAGTTCCATCCCAACTAAATACTTCATGAATATAACATTTTGTATGGTCCTTAATCTCTAATGCTTTAAGGCAATATTTATAAACTTCGTTATGGTTTTCCAATTGGTATTCTAATAAAGCCCTTTCAATATAGGGGTCTCTTAAATACGGGGTTTCCTCTATTGCCTTATCAAGCCACATCCTTGCTTCATCAAAACGGTTTAATTTTCTATAGCTTCGTGCTATAAAACGCATAGATGCACTTCTTTCATCCTTCCAAGTCGCCGATTTTAAATGCAAATGTTTAATTAAAGTGTCAATACAATCATTCCATCTTCCATAATACATATATTCTCTTCCTAAATAATGCATATTTCTATCATCATTTGGTTCTTCCTGAACAGATAGTTCTAATAATGGTAAATAAGAAGAGCGACTTTTTTCCTTATCAGGATAATGTTTTACTAAAATCGTATCAATGGTAATAATTTTTTCTTCTTCTCCTGTATATGTAATGACCTCATGAACAGGATGTTTCCATACATAATCCTTTAGTGCATGAATTTTTTCAATATAAAAACTTACCTTAGGATTTCCTTCGTCATCCAAGCTCCAATAATAAGGATATCGTGCCTTTGTAGCATTTGGAATCCAAGCCTCCTCTAACTTTTTCCTCCAACCTTCTTCGAAAACTTCATCTAAATCTGTACATACACAAATATCTGTATCTTTTGGAAGCATTTGAAGAGATTCATTTCGTGCTACATCAAAACGCCAAGGAGATATTTTCTTTTTCTCTACTTTCACTCCCATATCTTTTAAAATTTGTACTGTATTATCTGTAGAACCTGTATCTAAAACATAAATTTCATCTGCTTCCCTCATCGCATTTGCCCATCTTTTAGCAAATTTTTCTTCATTTTTACTTATTGCATAAACACAAACTTTATATTTATTCATCATCAAAACTTCCCTTCTCTATATCATCATATGAAAAAGAAAAAAAGAAGATAGTACAAATTTACATTTTATAATCAAAATAGAAACAATATCATAGCAAAAAAAGGAAAGTTAATTTTCCTTTTTCTTTTTCATGCACCTTGTCTACCTAAGTATTCAATTACAATTGTGATTAATGGACTAGTAAAATACGAAGTCGATGCAGTATTTTTTAAATCTGGTGATTGTAAATATAGCTGTTTCTTACCAAGATTTTTCAATACATAAGCTTCCGCAACATCTACAACGGATATGATTCCTTGCCCAAAAAGTTGTACTGCTACTTCATCTGTAACCCACTCACTTGTTCCTATATAAACATGGTCAGTACCCTCTTTTACAAATCCTACAGAAACAAAATCTGTACTTGGATCAAATGTATTATTTGTTGAATGAAGCGCATAGGCCGATACTGTAAATGAAACTTTATAATAGCCTGGAATATTAAATTGAATTGTTTCGTTACTAGAATCTAATGTTATTAAATCGCTAATATCTAACTCTTCACGATCAATAGGTAATCTCTCTTCTGAATCAACAACTATTCCAGTAGAAACTGTACCATTATTGAATGTTGCAAGATAGGCTGAGCGCGCAATATTTGTACCTGCAGGTCCCTCTAGACCACTTGGACCAGTTGGTCCTTGAGGCAAAACAAAATTTAATAAATAATCTGCATTATTTGCGTTCATAAAATCTCCTTTCCTTTAAGGAGTTACTGGTGTGATTGTAACAGTTGCTTGTGTTCCAGGTGCAGCAGTTGTTACTGTTCCTATTGTAAGCTTAGGTGCTGGACCTGTTGGGCCGGTTGCCCCCTCATCTCCTTTAATTCCTTGTGGACCGGTTGGGCCCGTTGCTCCTTCAGCTCCTTCAAGACCACGTGGACCAGTTGGTCCTGTTGCCCCTTCAGCGCCATCCAAACCATCATCTCCTTGTGGTCCCGTTGGACCAGTCGCACCAATTAATCCCTGTGGACCCATAGGGCCTGTTGGACCTGTTGCTCCTTCGGCTCCTTCAAGACCCTCATCCCCCTGTGGACCGGTTGGTCCTGCTGGGATTACAAAGTCAAGTTTATAACTTGTAATATCATTGTTATCCATTTTTTACCTTCTTTCTATATATTTATATTATTAATTAGATGGTATAAGTGTTACTGAAGCTTTCGTTCCAGGGGCACCTGTTGTAACTGTTCCTATAGTAAAAGTTGGAGTTGCTCCTTCTTCTCCTTGTGGACCAGTTGGGCCTGTTGGACCTGTTGCTCCAGCTAAGCCTTGTATACCTTGTGGACCGGTTGGGCCTGTTGGACCTGTCGCTCCAGCTAAGCCTTGTATACCTTGTGGACCGGTTGGGCCCGTTGGACCTGTCGCTCCAGCTAAGCCTTGTATACCTTGTGGACCAGTTGGGCCCGTTGGACCTGTCGCTCCAGCTAAACCTTGTATACCTTGTGGACCTGTCGGACCATTTGGACCTGTTGCTCCAGCTAAGCCTTGTATACCTTGTGGACCAGTTGGTCCTGTTGGGCCTGTCGCTCCACCAGATGGACCTGCAGGACCGGTTGGGCCTGTTGGACCGATTTGACCTATACAACAATTAGGTTTGCATCTAGAGTCATTTTCTATTTTTTGTAGTGCCTGTGAATAATCTCCATTCCCGCAATTATGGTTTAAACAGTTCATAATATCCTCCTTTTCTAATAATAAAATATGTACTTTTTGAGATATTCACAATAATAAATATCATCATATAAAAAAATTTTTTTCATAAAAAAATAAAAACCACATCTAGTGGTTCTCATTTATCATATTCATTAAATTAATTTTAAAAATATCCTTCTCAGCATGTTCCTTTGATACCATAATTCCTTTATAAGTTACAAGTTCTGATTGGTGTCCTTCTGTAAGTATATCTTCTGGCGTAATGGTATGTAACATCACCATTCTTTCCTTTTCATAAACTACATAATGCAACTTAATATATCCATGTACTTTTGCGAAAATCGCATCGGTTGGCAAGCGCAATTCATATGTTTTTGTTCCATTTGACTCATTAGTAGCTGTCAGCTCTCCAAGAAATTCACCTTCTTTTAAACGTGGATAATAGTCAAAATACAATTTCTTATAAGCAAGCATATTGTATTTTTTTAAAGAACGTTCTAATTTATGAAATTCATTTTCATTCACATAATCAAACAAATACGTATCTTTCATATGAATTCACCTCGCCATCTCTTATTTTTCTATTAAAATCATACCATAATTCCTATTTCCTGTCAAACGAAATTCTAACAATCGTACACCCTGTATTGCCTATTATTCCCTTAAATTCTAATACATTTCTATTTTTATTGAGGACAGAATTTGTCACCCTTTTTAAGGTACCGCTTCCATTACCATGTACAATTAAAAGAAACTCATTTTTCATTTTTTGATTGTCTTTTATAAAATCGAGAATCGCAACACGTGCGGTTGCAGAATCATAACCATGCAAATCAAGTTTTGGCAATTGGTCATAAAAAATTATACTATTTAAGTCCATCATAGTACTCTTCAATTTCTTTATAATCCAAAATGGAATTACGGCTTCCTATTTTTGTAACCGATAAACCAGCCGTTACATTCGAAAACTTAAGTATTTTTTCTAAATCCCATCCTTTAGAAATTCCATAAGTAAATGCCCCATGAAAAATATCTCCAGCACCTGTTGAGTCCACTGTTTTCACCTGT
Organism: uncultured Bacillota bacterium; assembly: GCA_947246355.1. Taxonomy (GTDB): domain Bacteria; phylum Bacillota_I; class Bacilli_A; order RF39; family UBA660; genus CATOJL01. The sequence goes on from CAMXQX010000039.1 coordinate 3,912, forward strand.
ATTCCTGGCATAATTTTCACTTCTGAATTGTATTCATAAAGGCAGCCTTTGTCTTCTAAAGTAACAACGACATTTTTATTCCATTTCTCCTTCATTTTTTGAAACAATTCTTCATAGTTAGTACCATCTAAGGTAACTTCAGTTACTGTTTCCGCAAATTCTTTCGAACAGACAACATAATCAATAATACTCGCTAAGCGCAAATTATCTTCCGTTACTCTTCCTGCATCCATAATCGAAATCGCATTGGGATATTTTTCAATCATATTTTTAGAAAGTTCAAACTCATGTCCATCTACTAAGATAATATCTGGCACAAAATCTAGATCAATCATTTTCATTTTCTCTGCTTCACCAGGTCGATAAGAAACAATCGTTCTTGTCCCAGATTCCACATTAGCAAAAATGATAGATGAAGTCGTCTCATAGCCATCCAGTATTCGCATATATCTCGTATCGATACCGACGGCATCTAGCTCTTTTTTGATATAGTTGCCATATTTATCATTACCAACTACACCAATAAAACAAGTATCTATTCCCCATTTTCCAAGTAGATAAGCAGCATTACAAGCGGGTCCTCCTCCACATTCAAATTTTGTATCAATTCTAAGTTTCGTATTTTCCTCTAAAAATCCACACATCGGAATGGTCGTATCATAAGAGGCATGTCCAATACAGAGTACTTTCATGATTATCACCTAGTATAATTATAGTTTTTTTTACTCTTTTTGTCCATGAAAAAAAGAATATTTTCATAGAGTAGACAACTGATTTTACATCCATATCTCTATATAGTATATTCTTTTATCTTCTTTTTATGTCTGCATAAATAGGATAATAATCGGTCCTATATCTATCTAGTTCAATAACACTTGCACTAACAACATCAAAATTCCTTGATAGCAATTATTCCTGCTTCTCCCACTTTTGTGCAATGCGTTGGTCCACCTATTTGTATTCTATCTACTTTATTTTTTCTCATGTTAGAAACAAAGTCTTTAAAATGTTCCTCTGCAAGTTGCATATTAAAGTCACCCGTTAAAACAACAGAATAACTTTCTTTATATTTAAATACTAACTTTTTAATCGCTTCCAATTGTACTTTTTGAAGAGATGGAATTTGATAACCCAGCTGCGTATTTATCAAACATATTTTCCATAAGAGGAATGTTCTGAAATAATCACCGTAGCAATTCTTGGCATGATGGACATTTTAACAATGGATTCTTTTAAAGCGGAAATTTGTTTAGGTATCCATGGTAACCAAAATGTTTTTTCCTCAACCACAGCTTTGTTTGTAATGATACTATTTGTTTCATTATAAGAATTTTTCGCCAACAATCACGATAACTACCATAAAACTTATAAAATCGGAAATAGTTTTGTATGAATGGTTCATTTTTGTGTACCTAAAAAATCAAAATCATGGTAACTTACCATATGGGCAAACCTTAGACCATTCGAACTACCATTTGAACAAATTCCCCATTACAGTTCACTTTACTATCTTATACATTGAAACTTTCTACTCTTTGTGTCCCCATTTCTCTCATCTTTTTTTATCGTAGAAAGCTTTCTTTGGTTTTTAAATTGATCTTGTTCTCACAATATTGGTTTTAAAAACGGGAGCAAGTCATAAACTGTACTGGTGATACTATGTTCTATAAAAAAATACACATTCGTATGAATATTATACTTATTGGAATTTCTTTTTTATTTTTCTTAATTATTGGAAAAGTTTTCTATATTCAAGTCATTGATTATCATAAATTATCTACTCTCGCCGATTCGCTTTGGAGTCGCAATTTACCAATTGAAGGGGATCGTGGAAAGATATACGATAGAAATGGTGTTGTTTTGGCTGACAACGAGACAACGGTCTCCCTTGTGTTCATTCCCAATCAAATAAAGGATAAAGAAGAAGTAGCAAAGAAAATAAGTACAATTTTAGGAACAGATTATAAAGATATGCTTGCTCATGCAAGTAAAAGAACCGTTATGGAACGAGTACATCCAGAGGGAAGAAGACTCTCCTATGAAATCGCTGATCAAATTAACGAACTCCACTTGGATGGCGTATACTTATTAAAAGAATCTAAACGTATTTATCCTTATGATACCTTAATGGCGCATACCTTAGGCTTTGTTGGAATCGATAACCAGGGATTAAGTGGATTAGAGTTAATTTATGATCATTTTTTAACAGGAGCCTATGGTGCTATTAAGTACTTATCAGATGCCAAAGGAAAAAAATTAGAATTGACTGAAAATTATGTACAACCACAAGATGGAATGAATTTAACATTAACAATTAACTATGAGTTGCAAGCCTCTCTAGAGCGTGAACTCGATAATGCAGTTAGTAAGTATCATCCAGACCAAGCGCTTGGAATCGCTATGAATCCTAAAACAGGAGAAATTTTAGCCCTCGCCTCTCGGCCCTCATTTAGTGCTTCTAATTATCAAAATTACACCATGGAGGAAATCAACAGAAATCTCCCTATTTGGATGACATATGAGCCAGGATCAACTTTCAAAATTATTACCCTTGCTACAGCATTAGAAGAAAATTTAATCGATCTAGATAAAGACACCTTCTTTGACGGAGGATCAGTGCAAGTAGAAAATGCAAGAATCAAATGCTGGAAACATGGGGGTCATGGGGCCCAAACCTTTTTAAATGTTGTTGAAAACAGTTGTAACCCAGGCTTTGTAGCCATTGGTCAAAAAATTGGAAAAGAGACGCTTTTTAAGTACATTCGAAACTTTGGATTTGGAAGTAAAACAGGAGTCGATTTGAACGGGGAGGCAAAAGGTATTTTATTCTCCCTTGACCGAGTTGGTCCTGTTGAGTTGGCAACGACTTCCTTTGGGCAAGGTGTATCTGTTACACCTATACAACAGATTACCGCTGTATCTGCTGCCATTAATGGCGGAACACTCTACCAACCATTCATTGTTAAAAGTATTAACGAACCAGAAACAAATACAGTTATTAAACAAACCAATGTAACTCCCATTCGAAAAGTAATCAGCGAAGAAACGAGTCAAAAGGTGCGGTATGCTCTAGAAAGTGTTGTCACCAACGGAACAGGGAGAACCGCTTTTATAGATGGGTATCGCGTTGGAGGAAAAACAGGAACGGCTCAAAAGGTAAAAGATGGAAGGTATATGGTTGGAAACTATATTGTTTCTTTTATCGGATTTTTGCCAGCCAATGATCCTGAGGTAATTGTATATGTTGCTATTGATAATGCCAAAGGTGTCACACAATATGGAGGGACAGTCGCAGGTCCTATTGCTAGAAGTATTCTAATGGACGCCATTGATATTTTAAAAATCAAAAAGCCAGAAGGAGCAAGCGAAAAAAAATATAACTATACAGACAAAAAATACTTAGAAGTTCCCAATGTCACAGGAATGGACATTAAGGAAGCAATGAAAATTTTGAAATCATTCAAAGTAGAATATACAGGAAATGGTGAAAAAATTACGTACCAATCTCCAACAGCAGGAAGTCGGATTTTAGAAGGAGAAACGGTTCGTCTATTTATGAGTTAGGAGAGATTCTATGTTGCTACTTACAAAAGTTGTTCTATGTATTATGATTGGATTTTTACTATCTATTTTACTAGGCATTTTCCTTGTTCCCTATTTAAGAAAAAAGAAGATAGACCAAACACTAAGTATCTATTTAGAAAAAAGGCACCATAAAAAAGCTGGAACTCCAACAATGGGAGGACTTATTTTTATCTTAGCCTCCCTACTTGGGTTTTCCATTTTGTATTTTCTTGGAAAAATAGAGATCACCTACAATGTCATCATCATTCTCTTTACTTTTATAGGCTATGGAATGATTGGTTTTATAGACGACTATCTCATTATAAAAAGAAAAACCAACGCTGGTTTAAGTGAAGGTCAAAAATTGATTGGACAAATCATAATTGCCACTATCTTCTTCTACTTATTTATGCTTGCAGATAATGAACCGCTTTTATGGATTCATAGTATACATTTAAAATGGGATATTGGATGGTTTTATGGATTATTTATTTTGTTTGTTTTATTAGCAAGTAGTAACGCTGTAAATTTAACAGATGGACTGGATGGATTAGCGGGGGGGCTTGCTACTATTGCTATTTTTACCTTTGGGGTTTTAACACTCGCAACAGGTTGGTTAGAAGGTTACATGGAAATAGCATTTTTTCTGTTTCTTTTGGTAGGAGCTTTACTTGGATTTCTCTGCTTTAATGTGAATCCTGCTAAAATATTCATGGGAGATACAGGTTCTTTAGCCCTAGGGGCTATCATTGGAGCAACGGCCATTCTAACAAGGCATGAATTATTATTGATTGTAATTGGTATTGTTTTTGTTTTAGAAACAGTGAGCTGTATTTTGCAAAGGTATTATTATAAACTAACAAAAAAAAGACTTTTTCCGATGGCTCCCCTTCATCATAGCTTTGAAAAAATGGGTTTTGAAGAACGGGACATCGTCAAATTATTTTGGATTGTTGGTTTAATTGGAGGAATGTTTGGAATTATCTATGGCGTATGGTTGTAAAGGAGGAATTCGATGAAAAAAAAAGGAATGGATATTCCCCTCGTCATTGGGATTGTTCTCATTGCCCTATTTGGTGTTTTAATGATATATTCTTCTTCTTATATATGGGCGGAATATAAATTTAATGATCCATTTAAATATGTGAAAAACCAAGGACTCTTTCTTATAGTTGGTTTATTTTTAATGTTTTTTATTAGCAAAATAGACATTACTCTTTATTATAAAAAACTCAATGTTCTTCTTTTTGGTTCCATTCTTTTACTTATTTTAGTATTAATTCCTGGTATTGGAACGGTCCGAAATGGAAGCAGAAGCTGGTTTGGTATTGGTTCATTTGGAATACAACCGAGTGAATTTTCGAAATTAGTACTTATTCTTTTTACGTCCAAATACCTAATCAAAAATGAAAAAAACCTATCTTCTATTTTAAAAGGCGTCCTTCCTATATTAGGAATGACTCTCCTTGTTTTTGGCCTCATTATGCTACAACCAGACTTTGGAACAGGTATGATTATTGTAATGAGCATCATAGGACTTTTATTTGTAGGAGGCGTCAATTTTAAATTTTTTATCAGAATGGGTATTCTAGGAGCAATAGGAATTACAATATTGATTTTAATGGCTCCTTATCGATTAAAACGAATCTTGTCTTTCTTGGATCCATGGAGTGATCCTTTAGGAAGTGGATTTCAAATTATACAATCTTTATATGCCATTGGTCCTGGAGGATTGTTTGGACAAGGATTTTTAAATTCAAGACAAAAACACTTCTATCTTCCAGAACCACAGACCGATTTTATCTTTTCTATTATTTCAGAAGAATTTGGTTTTCTAGGGGTTATTATCGTGGTTGGACTCTTTCTTTTTATTATATATAGAGGTTTTAAGATCGCAAGAAATTGTGAAGATTTATTTTCGAAATATGTTGCATTTGGAATCACATTTGGCCTTTCCTTTCAAGCTATATTAAATTTAATGGTTGTAGTTGGCCTTATTCCTGTAACGGGTGTTACGCTTCCTTTTCTATCTTATGGAGGGTCTAGTTTACTCATTACTTTATGTAGTATGGGAATTTTACTCAATATTTCTAAACAAAATTAGTCTGTCTTTACCATAAAATCTTTACTTTAAATGTTGAACGTTTCCTTGGTAGTAAATTTTCTTAGAAACAACAGGGCTATCTTTTTTTAAATATTCGCGTTCTAAAAAGTCATAATACGTACCAGGGGTAATAATCCCTCGCATTTTAAGTACATTCGCCCCACTTGATCTTAATATTTTATCCACCAAAGCTCCGCAGTTATTTCCTAAAATAAAAAATGTTTTTAAGCGCCCACTTTTAAATTTATAAAATTTTGCTTTAGTATTTTTATAAAGCATACTTGCATAATCATCATATGTGTCTGCCTTTACCTTTCTCTTTTCTTTTCTCGCTCTTACATATTTGGGATTCCACTCTTCTAAAGAAGAAAAGATACGCTTTAACTCTTGTTTTACCTTCTCCTTTTGGCTATCATTTAATCGGATTCCAAAACAGAAGAGCGTCTTTTCGCTGTATTCTACACAAAATGGAATATACTTATTTTTAAGACAGGTAAACACAACACCCGATCCAATTCCTTCTCTCAATTTTCTAGTATCCATATCATAGTTTCCATAAGAAACAATATGGCCATCAAAACACAAGTCGACATGACCAAGTCTCCCCGTTCCCTTCATAGAAACATGGACAAGTATTTCTAAGTCCACTTTTTCTTCTTGTTTATGAAGATCGAGCTCTATATTTTTCTTTTCACCCAAACGATTAATTTTTTGCAAGATAGAAAAAGGAATGAGGGCATCAATAAAAGGAGGAAGAGGAAAGTGAAATTTTTTTATATAAATTTTTTTTTGTTCTAAATAGTCAAAAAAATAATCAATTCCAAGAAGGAGTAAATAGCTTCCTATAATATATAACATAATGTTGGTGTGAATTTTGGGAGCAAAAAAGCAGATTACCCCAAATGAAAAAGAAACCAAGCCTTCTAACAAATCTTTTAAAATAGGACTTGAACTGCTCCTCTTTATAAGATAACAACTTACAAATTTAATGAGTCCATTAAAGATAAAATAAGTTGCAAAAATCATAATCAAAATAGCTTTAGGAATGTCAAGAAATGTAAGTGCTATAAGAACAAATAAAGTACTACCTATTGCTTTTATCAAAGACAATTTCGCCTGTTTTTTACTTGTTAAAATAACAAATAAATCTTTAATACAAGAGACAAGCATTACTAGTAAAACAATTTCAACAAAACTAGAAAATAGTTGATGGTTAAAAACAAGAATAAGTGTTCCTGTTACAAGGTATGTAAGTGCGAAAGCCAAATAATTGCTTTTTTCTATATAATAACTTAAGGTATCCAAAAACTTTTCCATAATATCACTTTCTTGTATCTATCATACCAAAAAAATGTTCTCGAAAGCAAGAGAAAAAAAAGCAACTTCCCCATTGTTACTTTTATTACAAAACAGTATCTTGTGAAAAAAAAAGAATTATGGTTTTCTCTTTCCTTTCTTTTTACATATAAATACATAGCGATCAAATCCATTTAAATCTTGTTCACACCAAATTTGCGCATCTAAAAAAAGGGAAGCAGCAATATGCATAATCGCTTCTTTTTGACTCGCGCCAATTTCAAAAGCAAGCAGGTATTCCTCTTTTATATAATTTTTGACACTCTTTAAAATTTCTTTATAAAAGTAAAGACCATTTTCTTCTGCATACAAAGCAATATGCGGCTCATTATTTTTAACAACATCCATAATTTCTTCATCAAAAGCAATATAGGGTGGATTCGAAATAATGCAATCGTATTTTTGATGAACATTCGAAAAAAGATCACTTTCTATAAAGGTAACATTGGTTTTATTGATTTCATTATTTTCCTTTGCCACAACTAAGGCTTCCTTACTAATTTCACAAGCATCAACAGTACATTTCAATTTCTTTGATAATGTAATAGCAATACACCCTGAACCCGTTCCTATATCTAAAATAGAAGGGTTTATAAAATATTTCTTTAAAAGTTGGAGGACTCTAGCAACCAATTCCTCTGTTTCCCATCTTGGAATTAAAACGCTTTTATTTACTAAAAAAGGAAGCCCATAAAATTCAACATTCCCAACAACATATTGAATGGCTTCACCTTTTTTTACTCTTTCTAGTTCTTCCTCTACCTGTTCACGATGTAAATACTTTTTTAAATATTCTTCCTCACTCATAATTGCTCTCTTAATTTTCTTTTTTGATCTTCTGTAATTAAAGCTTCAATAATTTTATCAATGTCACCTTGCATCACTCGATCAAGTGTATTTAAAGTAAAACCAATACGATGATCGGTTACCCTATTTTGAGGATAATTATACGTTCTAATTTTCTCTGATCGGTCCCCTGTCCCTATTTTACTTCTACGTTCTATTCCCATTTCACGTTCTTGCTCTTGTAACTTATAATCATAAAGACGAGTTTGCAAAATTTTTATGGCCTTTTCTTTGTTTTTAATTTGGCTTCGTTCCGTTTGCGAATAAACAACTATTCCCGTTGGAACATGGGTTAGACGAACAGCTGAATCGGTTGTATTGACACCCTGTCCTCCACAACCAGAAGCCCTTGTGATATCGATACGAACCTCACTCATATCCAAATCTGCTTCTACTTCTTCTGCTTCTGGCATCACAAGCACAGTGGCCGTTGAAGTATGGACTCTTCCTTGCGTTTCCGTAACAGGAACCCTTTGAACACGATGGGCACCCGACTCATATTTTAATTTCGAATACACATTCTCTCCTTTAACCATAAAACTAACTAAAGCATAGCCTCCTGCTTCTGAATGTTCTTCTTCCATGAGCTCTATTTTCCAATTTTCCTTCTCAGCCAGTTTCTTATACATATCCAATAAGTCCCCTGCAAAAATATTTCCTTCGTCCCCTCCTGCTGCTCCTCGAATTTCAACAATCACATTTTTGCCATCGTTTGGATCTTTAGGGAGTAATAGTACCTCCAACTCCCCATTTAAGTTTTCAAGTTTTTGTGTTAGTTCTTCTACTTCTAAACGAGCCATTTCTGCCATTTCTGCATCTTTGCTCATCTCTTTTGCTTCCTCTAGTTCTTTATTCCACTTTTTATAATTTTGATAGGCTTCATATGCCTCTTTTAGGGCGGCTTGTTCTTTGGTTAATTTTAAAGTTTCCTTAATATTCGATATTACTTCTGGACGCATCAATTCCTCTGTTAGTTCATTATACCTTGCCTCAATCGTTTCTAATCGTTCTATCACTTAAAAACACCCTTTCCTAAGACTTCTAAATTATACTATAATTCTATCAAATAGGCAATAGAATCTATTTTAAACACTTTTGATACCCTTTCTCCTCTATCGAACGAATGGTATATAGACTCTTGCAACAATCTAAAAATTTAAGTACTTCTTTTGGTTTTAAAAAGATACTCATCCCATTATAAAGTGGATGAAAAGCGAGGAGTGTATATTCCAATAAATCTTCATCCAAAATCAAATGCACCTTTTTTTCTTTATCATATAGTAAAATGAACTACCTCGCGGCAGAGCCACGAGGTATCTATGTATGCCCTACTCGAAT
>CAMXQX010000040.1 GCA_947246355.1 uncultured Bacillota bacterium
ATAAAGAGACTTTATTAAAAGTAGCAAAACCACTAGATGTCCACCTTATGGTAAATAATGTAGAAACTTATATTGAAAATTATAAAGTGTTAAATCCTAAAATTATAACCTTTCATCTTGAAGTAACAAACGAAGTAGATAAATATATTAAGAAAGTAAAAACGTTTGCCAAAGTTGGAATTAGTATTAAACCAAGTACAAGGGTAGAAGAACTTGCTCCTTATTTAGATAAAATCGATGTAGTCTTAGTAATGTGTGCAGAACCAGGTCGCGGTGGGCAACCATTTATGGATATGAGCGCTAAATTAAAAGAACTGTATAGGTTGCGTAACGTCAATCATTACCACTACCAAATTGAAGTGGATTGTGGCATTAATAGTGAGACAATAAAAAGAGTAGAAATTGCGGATATTGCTGTTGTAGGTAGTTATATTACAAAAGCTATTGATTATGAAAAACAAATAAGGAATCTTATGAATTCGATTCCTTATTGATTGCTTTTTCTAAAAGATTTAATATTTCCTCTTTGGTTTCCTTATCTGCTTCTTGCCAAAGGAGTTCAAAGAATACTCCAAATCCTGGAAGAGTTAATTCATCCTTTTCATTGACGGATTCTTTAATTGTATCTTCCATTTCTTGCTTTGAAACATTTTTAAAATTAGATAAAATATGTTTTCGAATGCTAATGTTCATAATGATTCTCCTCTCTATTTTATTATGTACGAAAATAGAAAATTGATTTCAAAAAGTTTATAATATTTCTCTATAAACACGCTATAAATGAGATTTAATATAGACTTTGATTCTGCTTTAAAATTTATCTATACAAACAACTTGCAGATGAATAAAATAATTAAAAGGAAAACAATCATTAAAAAGGTTGAATTCTTTAAGGCTAAGAACAATATATGCTTTGTTCTTTTTTATTTTCTATTTCTAATGAATATTTTTTTGAACAAAAAATGTTCAAAACTATCCTTTTTCCCCTATTTTCAACAAAGTATTAGAAAAAAAGACTTGTTCAATAGGAGATTGCATGTTATAATAGGTACAGAATAAAAGAGGGTAGATAACATGGAAAAAGTTTATGTCATGGATAATCGTGGACATGAAACAGAAGCTTTTAAAATTCGCTACTTTAATTATGAAGATGCCAATTACTTTATTTATACATTGGGAGAAATAGATAAAGAGGAATACGTTAAATTGTATCTAAAAAAAATGCGAAATGGAGAAGAACAGTTCATTTCTGAAGAAGATTGGGGACATATTAAAGAGATTATTCAAAAAGTAGTTAAAGAAATAAAAAGTGGAAGAATCACATCTTTTAGAGATCTAAATATGTCGTCATTGAATGAAATTATGGAAACAGATACACGTATTTTTAAATTGAAAAAATCGATTGTAGAAGAAATTATCTATGAAGAACCTCGTGTTGAAATTCGAGATGAAATTATTGAGGATCCTATAGAAGAACCATCAAATCAAGGAAGTTCCTTTATTAAGAATATAGGAGGTTCAATGAAAACAACGTTTGTAGATGAATTTCCACGTCTTCGCAATGATGTCCAGAGACCAAGAGTAGAAACGGGCAGTACACCTAGTAATGTATATCGTGAAAAAACTGCAATGTTACAAAAAGAAGTAGAGGAATACAAAGTTATAACATATAAATTAAAAGAAGAAAATAATATTTTACGAAAAAAATTAGTAGAATACCGTGAAAAATTAGAAGCGATTAAAGCAATGAGCAGAGATATTTAAGGGAGATAAAGATATTTCCTTTTTTTTGTTAATACGATAGGGATGAGAGTTTTTCTATTGTTGTTTCTATATACTACAAGATTATTTTGTTATGAAGCTATTTCATAGCGTGATTGATTACCATAAAGAACTGTTGCTACTAAAAGAAGTAGAGAGTTTCTTGCAAATAAAGAGGAATTAGATCATGTAATTTGAACAAATGAATATATTTTTATAGCGAGAAATTTAAAAATAAAGGTTATCAAGAAAAGAACTTTGCAAATATTTCTATCAAAAACAATTTGTAAAATAATTTTATCTAAAAAAGTACCAAAGAGCACTTTTTTTTCTTATTTTAGCATAAAATAAGTTGAGGTGAATCTATGCGAAATCTAATTAGTTATTATTATCAGTTGGAACCTAGCGATATTCACCAATCCCTTTTCTATTATACGTTTGCGATCAAAGGTGAAAAATATAGATTGCAAGAAGTAGCCAATATCGATATAGAAAAGGTATATCATTTTACTCTTATGCTTTTACAAAGAGGAATTTACACTCATCAAATTATAAAGACAACTACCAATGAATTTTTCATTACTTTTGATCAAAAACGATACGTTTTATTGAAGTATTATGTCTCGGATACAGAAAAAATATCTTTTTCCACACTTTTAGAATTTCAAAATCAACTTATAAATGTTTCACTGATGGAAGATACGAGTGGAAGGAGTTGGGGAGAATTATGGAGTGAAAAAATTGATTATTTTGAATACCAAATGAGTCAGTTTGGAATCAAATATCCTGTTATTCGCGAGAGTTTTTCTTATTATGTGGGACTTGCTGAGGTGGGAATTTCTTTGTTTAATGCTTATTTTGATCCAAAAGAGGCAACAACTCTTTCCCATCGACGCATAAAGTATAATAGTACTTTATATGATTTATATGATCCTTTTAATCTGATTCAAGATACAAAAGTGAGGGATGCCAGTGAATTTTTTAAATCACTTTATATAGAAAAAAAAGATATTTTTTTAGAAATTGCTACTTATTTAAAAAGTCCTAATTTATCCAATTATGAAAGAATACTATTTTTTATTCGAATGCTTTTTCCCTCTTTCTATTTTGACATGTTTGAAAAAATCATGGATAGTCAAAAGAGTGATGAACCTTTAATAGCTATATTAGAAAAAAGCAAAGATTATGATCTTTTATTAAAAGAGATTTACAATGAACTAGCAAGCTATATGCGTATTCCTTATATTTCATGGTTAAAAAAAATGTAGCTTTTACTCTACATCTTCTATTACATTTCTTACTTCTATGACTTCAGAAACTTCTTCTTTAATAGCGAATTCTATGCCATCCTTTAAAGTAACATCCATCATCATACAGTCAGCACAAGCGCCCATCATTCTAATATAAACGATACCATCTTCAAATTTGACAAATTCTAAATCACCACCATCATTGATTAAATAGGGTCTTAGCGTATCTATAACTTCTATAATTTTTTTTTCAATTTTATCATTTTTCTCTTTCATCGTATCACCATAGTTATTATATAATAGAAAGAGTAGGATGTAAATTGTAAAAATGGAATAACAAATTCAGTGGCTTTTATTTTAAAGAAAATGTGCTATAATAAGTAGTAGAGGTGTAAAGTTTGTGGAAAAATATATGAAAGGAAGGATACTCAAGGGTGTTGTAACAGGCATTGAACCTTATGGCGTTTTTGTACAATTTGATGATTATTATAGTGGTTTAATCCATATTTCTGAAATATCGGATGGATTTGTAAAAGATCCAGGTGCGTATGTAAAAATCGGAGAAATCATTAATGCAAAAATTATTGATGTGGATGACCAAATGGGACATTTAAAATTAAGCATTAAAAATATTCAATATAAAGAAAAGTATGCAACGATTCGAAGAAAAATTAAAGAAACACCATTAGGCTTTAAAACACTTTCTTACTATCTTCCTATTTGGATTGAAGAAAGTCTAAAAAATATTCGTGAGAAAAGTATTGACAAATAGGGGGAAAGCTGATATATTTATTTATGTCAGAGTTTTGGGCGATTAGCTCAGTTGGTTAGAGCACCTGCCTTACAAGCAGGGGGTCATAGGTTCGAGTCCTATAGCGCCCACCATTTTTATTTTTTGCCGACATAGCGTAACTGGCAGCGCAACTGACTTGTAATCAGTAGGTTGGGGGTTCGACTCCCTCTGTCGGCACCATTTCTTATGGGGAGATAGCGAAGTGGCCAAACGCGGCAGACTGTAAATCTGTTCCTTCGGGTTCGATGGTTCAAATCCATCTCCCTCCACCACTTTGTTTGCCTCGTAGCCAAGCGGTAAGGCACCACACTTTGACTGTGGCATTTCGCTAGTTCGAATCTAGCCGAGGCAGCCATTTTTACTTTTTGACTCGTTAGCTCAGTCGGTAGAGCATTTGACTTTTAATCAAAGGGTCATGCGTTCAAGTCGCATACGAGTCACCATCTAGAAACTAGACTCAAGTGATACTTGAGTTTTTAATATAGTAGAGGAAGAGAAGTGATGAATATGAAGCAAGAAATGAATTCATTTTCTATCGTGCATTTCATTATTTTAGCAAGTATTTTAGAGCCAATACCAGAAAAAGTAGGTTGTACAACAAGATATAAAGATTGGCAAGAGAAATCTAAATTAGAATACTTTTTGATTGCGGGTGTAAATATAGGAAACACCTTTTATGAATTGATGGAGAGAATCAAGGAAAATAATTATGAACAGCCTCATGTAATCTATGATTTGGCATACAAGGCGCAAAAGGAAAGTTTAAAAAATAGAAAAGGTGGAAAAATTAATTTTGGTATTATCGAATTATTCATTCCCATCATTACTGCACAACTGGTTTTTGGAAAGATGGATATTACTGTTTTGGATTATGTAGAACAGATTTTAAAGAATACATCAAAGGAAGATGTCCAACATCATCTTGCTTTTAGGAAAATAGGAAGAATTGTTTCAAAACAATTTCCAAGCACTCTATCTTATGATGTAGATAATTTATATGATTATTATGCGCTTGCTAAAAATGATATCGAGAATAATGTTCATAAAGAGTATATAACTAAGTTTCCAAGAGTAAAAAAGGTCTATTCTATTTTAGAAAATAATTTTAAAGAGGGAAACCTTCTTGCTACTACTGTACTTGCTTATGATTATATCTTGAAAGAATGTAATGATTATTACGGGTTAGCTGCAGATTATATATGTATTGCACTTTATTTTTATCTCATCAATCATCCCAATGTTGTCATCGTATAGGGGTACTTATACGATTTCTTTATATTTATCCAATAAAGGTTTCAGTTTTCTCTTCGAAATGGCATAGCAACTTCCATTTTTTAGGTATAGTTTTCTATTTTGCACATCAATTTTATCAATCTTGTAAATATTGACAATACGAGAACGATGGCAATAGATAAAATGAGAACTGAGTGTTGCAAACAAATCTTTTAATGTTTTGTTGACATCAATTTTTACATTTTTTGTCTCTATGTAAACCATTTCTTCTTTCACGTAAATGGTCTCAATATCTTCTGTATAAATGGTATATAAGATGCCATCTTTTTTGACTTGTATAATGTTAGTATATCCAATATTGGTAACGCCATATTCTAAAGCAACCAATAACTTTTCTTCAAATGATTGATCTTTATTAATGAAGCACAAAAATTGAATTGGTTTTTCTGTTACTTCTTCGATATATGTTTTTTTATAAGCACTAATTAAAATGACAAACGATTTTATATCAAATTTTCGTAAATCACAAATCATTTTGATTCCATTGTTCGATGGACATTCAATATCGAAAATATAGATTTTATTTTTGATTGTTTCGTCTCTCATGATTTTAAAGCAATCTTCATTATAATCAAGAAAACTATAAATACGATATTGGTAATTATTTTTAAACATATATTTATCAATAATTTTTTGTATTTCCTTATTAAATATAGAATTATCTTCTACAACTATAAAATTCATTTACTATCAACTCACTACTCTACTACACGAATATCTTAACATATTTTTTTACATGTAGAAAAAAAATTTCTGTAAGCGGGAGCAAAAAAAATTTAAGTGGGAAATTTTTTTAAAATAGCAATAAAAAAGTTATAAACTTTTTTGTTTATAACAAATGGAAGAAATTAATACATTATTTACAAGTGTATCCTGCATTTTCAAATGTTTTTTTCACCTCAATACGTTCTTTGCCATTCTCGTCATATTGATCTTCTAAAGCAATAATAATTTTGTTGTCTTCTAGAGTTAAATTTGCTTTATCATCGGTATACGCATCATAGTAGGCTTGTGCCTCTTCTTTATCTTTGAAATACATAATAGCATTTGCTTTAGCATGGATTGCCTTTCCTTTTTCAAATTCGGTTTTAATTGTAATTTCTGTACTAATTTCTCCTGCTTCTTCTTTGATCGTGCAAACCAAAGGGTCATTTATAGTAGAGCAAGCACAGGTGCAAAGAAGAAATGGAAATAGAAATATAAACTTTTTCATAAAAAACTCCCTTCTTGCTTATTTTAACACATTTTTTATAAAAATCATATTTTATCTGTTGCTCTCGTAAAATGTTATAGGTGATACTTTTGGAATATCTAAAACTTGTGATTAAAGGAATTTTTATTGGCTTTGGTAAAATTATACCAGGAGTAAGTGGCAGTTTAATTGCGATGTCTTTGGGTGTTTATGAAGAGGCGATTGAGAAGATTACTTATTTTTTTAAAGATATTCCTAGAAATGTTATTTACTTCTTGTTTCTAGGAAGTGGGGTAATGGTTTCTATTTTATTTGGGAGTAAGGTGGTTCTATTTTTACTAGCAAATTTCTATGCACCTACCATTTTTCTTTTTTCGGGTCTTGTAATGGGTTCTATTCCAATGATCAGAGGGAAAGTAAAAAAGAAAGACGCTTCTTATTTCTTTTTACTCTTTTCTTTCATTTTGTTGCTCAATGTTGGCATGCATTTAAAAGGGAATACTACATTTGTTTATCACAATAACTTTTCTTCCAATTTACAGGTATGCCTTCTTGGCTTTTTAGAGGCATTTACAATGATAGTGCCAGGAATTAGTGGAACTTCTCTATTCATTAGTTTAGGGTACTATGCATTCATTATGGAATTGTTTTCCAATATTTTTGTTATTTTAAAAAACAATATCCAAATTCCTTTCTTTTTTACCCTTTTTTTTATTGTAGGGGTTTATGTGATTTCTATGCTCATTCACTATTTATTTCAATACCATGAGAAGCTGACTTATACAATGATTTTGGCATTCAGTTATTTTGCCCTCTTTTTTATGGTAAAAGATGCCATTTTAAAAACAGCGCATTTGTTTGACTTTTTTATCGGCTGTCTTTTAATGTTTTTTGGTTTTCTACTTTGTAAAAAAATAGAATAAATAAAGAGATTGTTCATAAAGTATAGAGAGGTGAGAGAGTGAAAAAAGATTTGCCAAGAATTTATTCTGAGAGGGTAGATAAAGATACCAATGATGTAGTATCTTATACAAAAAATGAAGAAAAGATGATTGAAAACAGGGAAATACGAAGAGAAAAGGTAGAAAAGAGCATTGAACAAAAAATCAACGAAATTTTAAAAAGTGTACATTACGTTTATAAAATGGAGGTAGTGATTGAAACCGAAGAAGGAAGTCAAGTAAAACAATTGGTTGGTAAAAATAAAAACAGTATTATTACAATGGATAATGAACAGATTCCAATAGACAAAATCAAGGATATTTATATAAAAGAAAAAAAGTAGTTTGCTAAAACTACTTTAAATACATTCAACATATGTATCGTTTAAACATCTAAGACTACATACGCAATTTAGATTCATTGTGAAAAAAGAATTTGTTGCTTCATAAGGATATAGAGCTGCGGTTTCTGGATTTGTATTTGGCTCTAAAACTCTAAATGTAGCACAACAATCATCTAATTTCTCAATTCTAAATACGCTAGAACAGTTTGCACCTGCATCATTGCAATTAATGTTTTCTTTTGCAGTAGGCATGCTCCATGGTGTTCCGTTTCCACAACAAGTATATAGCATAATTGGTCTTGTATTGCAGTTTAAACTTGTGGTTGAACATCCTAAAAATCCTCTATCACAAGTATCTAAGCAATTATCACAGCAGTTTGCGTTTTGTTGTAGAATGCATATTACTTTTAATATTTCAGCGATACATTTGCAATCTTGTTCGTTATTATTACACATATAATCCACCCCTTCTTTTGTATTCAATATAGCATATTCTGAAGGAGTGAAAAGGTGTCTTATATATACCCAATCTTAAAAGAGCTACTGTTTCTTTTTTTTATTTAAAGGTTTTAAATTAGGAAAAGCTTTAAAAATCCTTTGAATTGACTTAGAACCGTTTGCTAAAGTATCTTTCACTCTTTTTGAAATTTCATCTGTATAGTCTTTTTTTAATCCTTGTAAATTTTTTTTAAGACCGATTGTTATTTTAAAAGTAGTGATAAAGTCGATCATAAAAACAGTAAGGCAAAACGTTCCTAGAATATAGAAGTAGGGTTTTGCCATTTGTTCAAGATAGAAAAGACTTGCACGAATCAATGGATGAACATAAGCAAGTAAGAGAATACCAAGAATACCAAAATAGAAACAATTGAGTAAACAAATTCTTCCATTGACATTAAAGGTTCGATTGGAGTAATCCCACCATCGAGCATGGAAAATTTTTTCCATAAAATAACTGGTAATATATTCCAAAACAGAACTTAAAAGAAAAGACATTCCAAAAAGGACAGGAAGATCATTTTCATATTTGCCTAAGAAAACAATCATAAGAATGGCAGCTACACCATAGATAGGGCAATAAGGCCCAATCAAAAAACCTCGGTTGGTAACACGATGCGTATGGAGAAACGTTGATACCATTTCAATCATCCATCCCATTGTAGCATAAATAAAAAATACTAAAAACCAATAAAAAAATAAATTCATGCGTGTTTCCCACTTTCTTTATTTATTGTACCATAGATTTAATAAAAGTGTGCTATAATAGAAGTGGAGGGACGTATGGGCATTAAAAAGATGTTGGCTTTGCTGATTGTATTATCATTTTTTTATATAGGATTCTCTGTTTTTTTTAAAAGAGATCGCTTTTCTTATGAAGTGAACTATGAAGTAAAAAACGAGGGAAAAATTTTTAAAATAAAAGAAATTTTAACATACCATGAAAAAGAAGAACGTGATAATTATTATTTGGAGATAGACACAAATGGACATCTATTTACAATGCATGTATTTGAGGTAAAGAAGAACGCAAAGTATCAGATACAAGATATTGCCCATTATGAGGGCCAAGAATATTACTGTATTGCTCCTTTATTGAAAGGAAAAAATACACCAGTAGAAATTTTATGTCAAAGGGAAAATATTACCTACTCCTACCATACAATAAAAGGACAAAACAAGGATATTGACGCATTTGCCGCTTCTCTTAATTATGAAGATAGTGCTTATATTGATGATAAAAGGGATGTTTTAAAAAAGGGAACGGTATCTCTTTACCGAAAAAATATAGTAAAGAATCATTTTCTTGCTTTAGAAAGTTATAAAGGAATTATTCTAGTCAATGAAAGTGATATATATAAAAATATTGAACTATTCTCAAGTGATATATATACAAAAAATATGTCTATTTTTGCTAAAGATATCTACATTAGCGCCGATTACAATCAAAAGTATAATTTTAATGAATTTTTTTTAATAAATATAAAAACAGGAAAGAAAGAGACCCTTATTAGTCATAGTGCTCTCAATTTAGATGGTTATGCAATGGGTTTTGTGGATGATAAAGCTTATTTTTTTGATAAACAGACACAAGAACAATATTTTTTGGATAGCAAGAAAAAAAAGATGACCAAATTAGGAAATAAGGAAAAAGGAATTCAAATTTATGAAAATGGAGTATGGATAGAGAAAAGCAGTTTAGAAGCCTATCAAAATAAACTTATTTTCTATGAAGAAAAAATAAGCGAGGGGTTTGCTACTTTTGATAGAGTAGATAAAGTGGGTACAAAAAAGGCTGGATATTATTATCTTTATAAGAAAGATAAGGATAAATACCAGGTATATCGCTCTCCTATATGCAATCCTACCAATTATACGTATTTATTTGCTACTACTAATATAGAAAATATCGTTTATCAAGGAGACTTTGTTTATTTTATTCATGGAAGCGAAATACAGTATTATAGTGATACAACTGGCGTTCGTACCGTTCTTTCCAATACAGAGTTTAAGTATAATAAATCTTTAAAATTTGGATTATTCCTTTCCTAGAAGAGTCACACCTCTTCTTTTTTCATATAGTATTATGAGGTGATAAAAATGTATGGAATTTATCAAGTAAACAGTACAGATACTTTAGATAGTGTTGCAAATGAGGTTGGTATCAGTAAAGAAGAGTTAAAAAAATTAAATGGGATAATGGTTGATATGGATTTAAGACCAGGGAGTTTCTTGATTGTACCGAAGTATGACAGTAGTTATGAGAAATATGTTGTAAAAAAAGGGGACAATATGTATGAAATTGCTAAAAAATATGGAGTAGATTATAAAAGTCTGCTAAAGATAAATGGTTTGGATGAAGATGACTACATTTATCCAGAAGAAGTCCTACTTATTCCAAGGGGGATGAATGCATATGTTACAGAAGAGGAGACCATGGAAAGTATAGCTGAAAAAATTGGTAAACCCATTGCAGACATCCTTACTAATAATCCACAATTGGTTGTTCTAGAAAATCAAATTATTCGTTATTAAAAAGGTGAAAAAGTAATATGAGTTGTATTACTTTTTTTATGGGCTTGTAGTAAAAAAACAAGGGTTGACATTTGTAGGGGGGGGGGGGGTAAAATAGGGATAGGATTTATAGGAAAGGGTAGGAAGAAGAAAACAGTATACAGTACGCTTTAATGATTTCGTATTAATATTCCTATTAGTACTATATATATCCTAAAAAGCAGTTAAAGCGTACTGTATACTGTTTTGTTTTTCATTTTCCTACCTAAAATTAGGAGGATTTTATGAATAAAAAAGGATTAGTAATGTCAAGTATACTCTATCCAATGATGGTATCAGTAATAGGAGTAAGTACATTATTTGTAAGTGTAAGTAAAGCCAATAAAATGATAGATCCAATGAAGTTGGACGTAAATAGTTCTATATTTGATAGCGTAACTTGTGATTGTGAAATGATTAATAGTACACTCAAAAAATATGGAGAGAGAATCGTAACGATAGATAATACAATTAATAATGTAAAAAAGGAACTTGAGAGTATTAAAAAAGTAGGAAATGCAACAGCTCCTCAAATATTAAGTGGAAAAACAGCATTGGTCCAAGGGAAACTGGTAACAGGAACGATGGCCGATAGAGGCACAGCCCAATATGGCGAAGGCTGGGGCTGGGTAGGAAGTGGAGATAATGAATATTTCGCAATCAATCGATTACCAGAAGGATACTATCATGCAGAGGGAAATTGGTGGGCACCAGAAGCAAGAATAAAAGCAAGCACAGTAAGAAATGAATTAGGAATCACAGCGGATAAGATTATCAAAGGGCAGTCTATAGCAGGGGTAGCAGGAACGGCAGAAACAGGAACAAATACAGATGATGCAAATGCAGGTGCAGGGGATATATTAAGTGGAAAGACAGCATATGTAAAGGGAAATAAAGTAACAGGGAGTATGACAAATCAAGGAGCCTATACAAGTACAGTGAGTATAGGGTATGATGGTGGACTAGCTTATTTTAGAATACCAGCAGGGGCTTATTTAACACCAACAGTAATGGGCTATCCAGAAATTATGGCCAATCTATCTGATATAGGAATAAGTGCAGATAAAATATTAAAGGGACAGATTATAGCAGGGATAGATGGAACAGCAACAAGTGATGCAACCGCAACAGCAAGTGATATAGAAAAAGGAAAAACAGCGTATGTGAATGGACAAAAAATAGAAGGAACGAGAGAAGTTATTGCTGATCATTTGCTAAAATCGGAAGTGGCGAATAATGGCGATATTAAAGCAAGAATAGTTACTACCTATATATCTCCTACAAAAGACGATGTTGTCAAAGATGATTATTGGACAACTTGGCAAACCTTATCTTCAGCAGGTGGAACTTATGATGTAAATGCTGAGAAGGATTCGTCTTGGTGGAAAGATACATATTGGGATATTCCTATTGATTATGATAGCTTTTATAAAGCAAGAAAGATAGTATTAACATTGGCCAATTATGATGGGACAGAAGCCTCTTTAGGAAAATCGGGGGAATCAGATTTTTATACATCAGTTAAAGCTGGTAAGGGAGATTGTTCAAAAAATGAAGATGGGAATTGTACAAGCTCGGATAATTATTGGGGAGTGTTACCACAGGTTACAATTGAAAAAACAGCAAATTCTACAACTATAAATCGAGTGATGAGTGATATTGATTTTAATTCTTACCAATCTTCTTTAAGTTGTAGCAATGGGACTATCAATGATAAGTCTACATATTATAATACAAGTTTTTTTGCAAACTATGATAGCAAGAATAAAAAAATAGTATTGCAATATTCTTCTAATAAAGAAGTTTCTAACATGACTACATCTGGTGGATGTACAAGAAAGAAAATTGGAAAAGAAAATGATGACTTTTGGGAATCTTCTGCTTCAGACAGTTATTGTGAATACAATTCAGATGCGGCAGGAATTTATGTATATTATTGGAAATGTGGCAATGATAAATCGAAAGAAAATTCAAAGGGCTCTTATGCTAGCGGCAGGTTAACACTAAGGGCAAAATATAATCACTGGTTTGTTTCATTACGCTATTATGAGTAGTTTGCTAGTAGAAAAAAATTATCTCTTGTAGAAAAGAGTGTGATAAAATGAAGAATAAAGGATTTGTAGTAAGTGCAGTATTGTATCCATTATTGGTAATCTTTCTAGCGCTCATTATGGGATTACTAGCGATGAGTACGACGAGAAAAAGAATATTGGATACGATGAAGACAGAAATAGC
>CAMXQX010000041.1 GCA_947246355.1 uncultured Bacillota bacterium
GACAAGAATCTAAGCTAATTCTAGAATCATTAGGACAAGTTTTTGAAATCGTTGTAGATGATGAATTGTTTTCATTTCCTTGTAAAACACTTTTTTCAACCGCTATAACTGGACGAATTCCTGTATATATCTGTTTCCCAATTTGTGCAGTATCTAGTTTTCCTTCTCTTGAAACAACAAAAACAGAATTTACTGGATTATCACTATCATTTGCTATAACAACTGTACTTGTATAATACTCACCCGGTAGACCTACATTTAAAACATATTGTGCTACATTACATCCATAGTCTGTACAAGATAATAAATGATCATAAAGCCATGCATAAGATGATTTTCTAGAAGAAGAGGCTACTTGCTTATTCCATCCATCTGTATCTCTATAAGAAGTTTTATTTGCATTCACTAGTCCATCCAAATAGAATTCGGCAATATTTTCTTCAATGCTCCAATTGGATTGATAAAAATTTTTAAAAGATACATACTTTTTATTTGCCTTCCATTTTAAAGTGTCTTCACGGTCTGCTCCAACAATATGGGCAATTTCATCTGCAGTGATTAGACGTGCTTGTTTTTTCCATGTTTTTGTATCATTTTCAAGTGCTACTTTTGCTTCTTTCATTTCTACTCCGCCAGTTGAATTCCAACCCACACCTACAGTCGTATTATGATCTAGAATCATATTTACTTCTGCTTTAGAAGCATCATCATTAAAAATATACCATTTCATACATCCTACTTTTGTTCCTGTTGTACTAACAGCATCTTTACTATTACAAATTTGATTGGTCTCAGGATTATAATAAATCGCTGTCCCATTTCCATATACTTTATAAGAAAGATTTACATTTGTATTCTGATCATCTGTATTTGTACTAGGGTTAGGATTAGGCACCTCTGTACCCACATTTGTATTTGTATCTTCCTCTTTTTCTTCAATAACACCACCAACTACATTTTCTTTTATAGCATGGATAACAGGTCGAATACCATGACTCACTTCATTGGCGGAAACAGAATAAGCTCCTATTCCTTTATCTAATCCGTGTATACTAATCTTCCAATGTCCTTCCTTTTCATCAAATAGTTTTAAGTCCTGCAACCAATAACTTGTCGTTGGTATGGCATAAATAGGCTCTGTAAAAGTCCCTTCTTTTTCTAAAGTAGAAGCATCCATTCCAAGAATATCAATCATTTTAGGTAGGGAAACTTCACTTACATTCTTCCATATTGTACGATATTCTTCCACCTTCCTTGTCGCTTCTTCATAAGTATATTTATTAGGGTAACTCTCACCTTTTAAAAGTGCTAAAACGTTTTGTTCTTCACTACTACTATCCTGTATTACATAAAATTCTTCTTTTTCTTCTGCATTTACATTTACTGTAATTAAGTCTCCTTTTTTATAGGTAGTATATGTCTTTGCTTCTACTTTAGAAAGACCAAGTAAAAAAGCAACAAGCATCATATTCACTACCATAAAATGTCTCATTATTTTCATTTTTTATACCTCCAAATTTACTTTCTTATTACTACCACATCTTCACTTACAATCTATAATTACACACTCCTATCTTATTTCTATTTTACCCCTCCCCTCCCCCCCTACAAATGTCAAGGAAAATTTTTCCATTTTTAAGGAAAAATATACAAAAAAAAGAAGTTTAATTTGTAACTTCTTACTTTTTCTGACAGTTGGGACAATAATACGTTCCTCTTCCTCCAACGAATATTTTGATGACCTTTTCCTTACAACTAGGACATATTTCTTGTTCATGAATGGAAAGCGCATTTTGAAATCTTCCATGAACTCCTTCACTGGATTCATAACTACGAATGGTTGTTCCCCCAAGTTTTATTGCCTTTGCAAGGACAAGACGAATATTTTGGATCAAGTTTTCTAATTCTTTTTTGGTGAGAGTATTCGCTTTTCGTAAGGGATGCACTTTACCTAAAAACAAAACTTCATTGGCATAGATATTTCCGCATCCTACTACAATGGATTGATCAAGCAATACAGTCTTGATAGGAATAGTTTTCTTTTTCAACTTTTCCTTTAAGTAAAGAGGCGTTAACGCTTCATCCCATGGCTCTAATCCCAATGCATTTAACGGGGCCCTCTTTTCTACTTCTTCCTTATTTTGGAGAACCATTCGACCAAATTTTCTTGTATCTGCATACCACAATTCCCTGCCACTGGAAAGCGTAAATACAACATGTACATGTTTGGATGGTATCTCTTTTTGTTCTTTAATGTAGTACCTTCCTTCCATCCGAAGATGGGAAAGAAGAATATCTTCATCCAAAACAAACAAAAGCCATTTTCCTCTTCTCTTTATAGCATTTATTTTTTGACCAACGACTTTTCCCTTAAAAAGAGTGCTAGTTGGATAAGCTATTATTTTGTCATAATATATATCTACCCTTTCAATCGTTTCATTTAAAATTTGTTGCTTTAACACTTCTTTTACAGTTTCTACCTCTGGTAGTTCTGGCATATCGCATCACCTAGTACCATTATACAACAAAAAAAGCCAAAAATTTAGCTTTTTAAATTTAAGGATTTTTAACGGTAGTGGTATTTGTTTTGTTCGTCGATGTATCCGTTTGGTTATTGGTTGTTGTAGCTTGCCCTTTGGTATCAGTCGCTCCTGTTTTTTCTAACTTACTGAGTTCTGCAGCTGTAAAAATCAACTTATTTTTTGTAAAATCAGCGATTCTGGTTGTTACAGGATTATTTGCCTTTAGGGCACTATCAATAATATCGGCAAACACTTCAATGGTCTCACTTGGATACGTTGTTGCTGATGGATTCAAATATACTATTCCAAAAATTTGCGTTTCATCAGCTGTTGTATAAGCAATCATTAACTTTTGTGTATTCAAATTTGCCTCTACAGTTAAATAATTTCTTCCCTTGACGATTTGGTCCACATAAAGTTTTCCCACTGTCCATTTCGCATTGGTTAAACTGGTTTTCAGCGGATTTAAATTGGATTTCAAATTGGCATACGTCCCTGGTCCTACTTGTAGAGCCATCGCTTCTTTGGTATCCTTTTTCTCAACAATGAGCTGTGTTCCATTTATTTTATAATGATAGCCGTCTGGTATCATAAAACTGTAGTTGGAAAATAAAACTCTATTTTCTATGACCGTCTGTGTTTCTAGTTTTTTATCTCCTTTTTCCTCCGTTTTTTTCTCTTCTTTAGATAATAGAGGAATACAAATAAGAATTGTAATAAAAACAGAAGCAATTATAGCTATACACAAACTCAAAACGAAATTTTTTTTGCTGATGCCCAAAGAGGTTTTCTTTTCTACGATTTCGTTTGGTATAGTCTCTTGCTGCTCTGGTTTGCGCAAATCCGAAACAGGCATCGTAAGTATGGGCTCATGCTGAGGAAGCGGCGCAGATGGAGATGGTATATTAGGTACTTCTTCCCTTCTTTCTTTTTCTAATGGAGAAGGCACACTAGGTATTGCTGGTTGTACTATATCCTGCTTCCTTTCAGGCTGCAAAGACTCTTTATTATAGGCTTTTATAATTTCATCATTACTTGGATAATTCCCCTTTTCTAAAACAGGGGTCCCACAAATTTTACAGTATGTATCTTCTGTACTTAAAGGTGCTAAACAATTTTTACAATGCATACATAATCCTCCTTATTCTTTAAAACAGTTCTCTATCATCAAGAACATTTTAATACAATGAAAATTATTTTGTCAATTTATTAGAACACACTTTAGAAAGACTTTACACAAATTTTGTAAATCAAAAGAAAAAAAGAACTTTTTTTGTTCTTTTCTATAAATACTTTTGAATTGTTTTAAAGGCTCCAGTATCGTCCAATTTCGTATCCTTTAATGCTTCAAATAATTTTTTCTGTTCTTTGGATAATTTGGTTGGGACTTGAATATCTAAAATAACATACATATCCCCTTTTCTAGAACTATTAGGACTATCCAAGCCTTTTCCTTTTAGACGATGTTTGTCCCCTGTTTTACTGCCTGCTGGAATACTTAATTTTACAGGTCCAAAAAGGGTTGGAACATCCACCTTAGCTCCTAATACTGCATCAGTAATGGTAATAGGAAGTTCTAGGTAGATATCACTATCATCTCTTTCAAATAAGGCATGTTTTCCTACATGAAATTCAATATAAATATCGCCACTTGGCCCACCATTTTCTCCAGCTTCGCCTTTCCCTGCCAAACGAAGACGGTTTCCTGTATCGACACCTGCAGGAATCTTTACTTCCAATTCTTTATTTTCACGAATTTTTCCCGTTCCTCTACATTTAGAACACTTCTCTTCATAAGTATGTCCTGTACCTCCACAGGTAGAACAAGTCGTTCTTGTCATAAAGGTTCCAAACAAGGTACTTTGTTCTTTTGTCATGGTTCCACTTCCACCGCAAGCAGAACATTTTTTCTCACCCTTACCTCCAAGACCCTTACATTCTTCACATGCTGTATCTATATTTAAACGAATTGTTTTTTTTGTTCCGAATGCTGCTTCTTCAAACGTCAAATCCATGCCTACTAAACGGTCGCTTCCTTTACGAGCTCGACTACCTCTTTCTCTTCCTCCAAAAGAAGAAAAGCCAAATCCTCCCCCAAATAAATCACTGAAAATATCTGAAAAATCAAATCCAGAGAAATCGAAGCCACCTGACCCACCTTGTTCAAAGGCAGCATGACCAAATTGATCGTATTTTTGTCTTTGTGTTGCATCGGATAAAACAGCATAAGCTTCCTGGGCTTCTTTAAATTTTTCAGCTGCATTTGGTTCCTTAGAAACATCAGGATGATACTTTTTCGCAAGTTTCCTAAAAGCAGACTTTATTTCAGCCTCGCTCGCCGTTTTACTTACTCCAAGAATCTCATAATAATCTCGTTTATTCATACGTCTCACTTCCTTTATTTTTGATATACTTTATCATACAGTGCTTGAAACTCATCCATAATCTCATCAAACATTTGGATAGCACTTTCCACCACTTCACTTTTGGTAATATCCACACCTGCCATTTTTAATATTTCGGCTGGATAATCGCTTCCACCCGCTTTTAGGAAATTTAAGTAACTTTCCTTGGCCCCTTCTCTTCCGCTTAAAATACCATCTACGATATAGCATGCACTGGATAAGCCAATAGCATATTGATACACATAGAAATCGTAATAGAAGTGTGGTATGCGCATCCATTCATAACGAATAAGGTCATCTACAACCACATCTTCTCCAAAATAAAGTTGATTTAACTGATAATACTCCTTTGATAAGAGCTCATTGGTCAAAACTTCGCCTTGTTCTTTTAAAGCATGCACCCTTTTTTCAAACTCAGCAAACATCACTTGCCTATAAATCGTCGACTTAAATAATTCAAGCATTTCATTTAAAATAGCGAGTTTTTGCTTATCATCCGTTTCTTTCTTATATAAGTGTTTTAATAGCAAGAGCTCATTAACAGTAGAAGCCACTTCCGCCACAAATATCTTATAGCTTGAATCATGATAGGGATTGTTCTTACAAGAAAGATAAGTATGCATGGAGTGTCCTCCTTCATGCGCAAGGGTGGATACATCTCTTAGCTTTCCCTCGTAGTTTAGAAGAATAAATGGGTTCGTATCATAGAACCCACTGGAATAGGCTCCTCCTCTTTTTCCTACATTATTATAAACATCAATCCATCTTTCTTCAAAAGCCCTTCTCAATGTATTGGTATAGTCTTCTCCCAAGACTTGTAAAGCTTCTAAAACTGTTTCTTTTGCTTCTTCAAAGGAATACTCTTTATCTGTCTGTTCGACAAGATCTACGTAAATATCATACAAATGGAGTGTATCTAAATGTAAGATATCTTTTTTTAATTTGTAATACTTATATAAAACAGGTAAATGTTTATGAACAGTTTCAATTAAATTATTATAAATGCAAACATCAATTTTATCATAAAATAAAGAAGCTTCTAAACTTGATTTAAATTTACGAATTTTCGCCATACTGGTTAAATAATCCACATTGGAAGCAAATGTTTTTGCAATCGTATTTTTAAATGCTTCGTAGGTTTCAAAAAGACGTGTAAATGCATTTTGACGCACAGTTCTATCTTTCGAACGAATATAATTCGTATAATTGCTTTCTGTAAGTTCTACCAGCTCCCCTTTTTCATTAGTAATACTCCCAAATTTCATATCCGAATCTGTTAAACAGGCAAACGTTTCTTCTGGGGCCGATAAAACATTTCCCAAGCTCGATAATATATGTTCCTCTACTTCACTTAATTTATGAGGATAAGTTCGGTAAAAAGACTCTAATGCATGATGATACTTTTTTAACTCTGCATTCTCTTCCATATATTCCTCTACTTTTGTATAAGGAATGCTAAAAAGTTCTGGATTTACAAAAGAAGACATTTCACTGCTTTCTTGTAATAAATTATCAATCAAACCTTTTAATTTTTGTGAATGAGCATCGGTCGTGTCACTATCAAATTTTAAATGGGCATAATAAAATAATTTATATAACTTTCTTTCTAGTGTATCTGAAAATTGTAAATAGGAAAGAAGATTTGAAGCACTCAGAGTAATTTTACCTCGAAAACCCTCTACCTTTTTTATTTCCTCACTTGCACTTTCTAATTCCTTTAAAAATTCTTCATCGCTTTTAAAAATCGTAGTTAAATCCCATGTATCTTTTTCATCGATTTCACTTCTAAGTCTTTGTTTTTCCATTGGCTCTCCTTTAATAAGAAAGTTCTAGAACCCTAGAACTTCTCTTTTATTTTTCTTCAAATTCAGCATCGATGGCATCGTCATTTTTATTTTCGGTTGCATCCGTATTTTCTTTTCCTGCATTTTCCTCTTGTGCTTTTTTAGCAGCCTCTTCATACACTTTAGTTGCAAAAGCCATAGCGGTTTCATTCAATGCCTCTTTTTTCTTTTTAATATCTTCAATATCTTCTTTCGTCAAAGCTTCTCTTAATTCTTTGATTTGTTCTTCTGCTTTTTCTTTATCTTTAGCATCCATCTTATCTCCTAAATCCTTGATGGATTTTTCTGTTGCAAAAATCATTTGTTCTGACTCATTGCGAACCTCTGCTTCTTCTAGACGTTTTTCATCGGCTTCACGGTTCGCCTCTGCTTCTTTCATCATCTTATCAATTTCTTCATCTGTTAAATTAGTAGAAGCTGTAATGGTAATGGATTGTTCTTTGTTCGTTCCTAAGTCTTTCGCTTTTACATTTACAATACCATTGGCATCAATATCAAATGTTACTTCAATTTGAGGTACTCCTCTTGGTGCTGCTGGAATATTGGTAAGTTGGAAGTTTCCAAGCGTTTTATTGTCAGACGCCATTTTTCTCTCTCCTTGTAGAATATGAATATCTACAGCCGGTTGGTTATCCGCAGCCGTTGAGAATACTTGGCTCTTACTGGTTGGAATGGTTGTATTTCTAGGAATTAGAACGGTACAAACTCCTCCAAGTGTTTCAATACCAAGGGAAAGTGGTGTAACGTCTAATAGTACAATATCGTTAACATCTCCTGTTAAAACACCACCTTGAATAGCAGCACCCATCGCTACAACTTCATCTGGGTTTACCCCTTTAGAAGGTTCTTTTCCAAGTTCTTTCTTTACAATTTCCATAACCTTTGGAATACGAGTAGAACCACCTACTAATAAGATTTTATCAATATCTTTGGCTGTTAATTTTGCATCCTTTAAAGCGTTTCTTACTGGCTCTAATGTTGACTCTAGTAAGTCATCAATTAATTCTTCAAATTTGGCTCTTGTAATATCCATTTCAAAGTTAACAGGAGCTCCCTCTTTTTGGGCAATAAATGGAAGAGAAATTTGTGTAGAAGTCATTCCACTTAAATCTTTCTTTGCTTTCTCTGCTGTTTCTTTGATTCTCTGCATAGCCATTTTATCGTCTTTTAAATCAATATCGTGTTCTTTTTTAATTTCCGATACAATAAAGTCCATTAAACGATTATCAAAGTCGTCTCCACCTAATTTATTATTTCCACTTGTTGCTTTTACTTCAAAGACACCATCTCCAATTTCAAGGATAGATACATCAAAGGTTCCTCCTCCTAAATCGTAGACCAAGATTTGTTCTGTTTTGTCTTGTTTATCCAGTCCATACGCTAAAGCAGCTGCTGTTGGTTCGTTGATAATTCTCTCTACTTCTAACCCTGCAATTTTTCCTGCGTTTTTCGTTGCTTGTCTTTGTGCATCATTAAAGTACGCTGGAACCGTGATAACCGCTTTGTTAACTGTTTCTCCTAAATAAGACTCTGCTGTTTTCTTTAAATCAGTTAAAATCATAGCAGATACTTCTTCTGGTGTATATTCTTTTCCATCCATTTTTACTTTTTTATTGGTTCCCATCAATCTTTTAATAGAAGAGATGGTCTCTGGATTGGTTAAAGCTCCTCTTTTGGCTTTCGCTCCAACAATTCTATCTCCTTTATTGGAAGCAACAACACTTGGTGTCGTTCTTTCTCCTTCTGCATTGGCAATAACAGTTGCAGCTCCTCCTTCGTATACAGCAACACAACTATTGGTTGTTCCTAAATCAATTCCTATTGTTTTTCCCATATTTATCAAATCCTTTCTTAAACACTTACTTTGACCATGGCTGGTCTGATGACTTTATCTTTTAATAGATACCCCTTTTGCATGACTTCAAGGATAATTCCTTCTTCTATATCCTCTTTATGTTCCGTTAAAACGGCTTCATGGTAAGTAGGGTCAAATGGCTTATTCACGTCATCAATGGCTTTGACTTCGTATTTTTCCAAAGCCGAGATTAAGTTACAATAAATCATTTTAAATCCTTTCGAAAACTCATTTTCTTCCTCTTGTAGCATAGAGAGAGCTCTCTCAAAATTATCTGCAATCGGTAAAATTTCCTTGACAATGTCTTCACTGCTATACTTGAGCATCTTTACTACTTCTTCTTCTTTTCGTTTTCGATAATTCGCACTTTCTGCTCTTTCACGAAGCAATTTATCTTCGAGTTCACTGATTTTATTGTAAGCTTCATTGAGTTTATCTAGCTGTTTGTCTTTCTTCTTTTCTTTTTTATTTTTTTTCTCTTCTTGTTTTACTTTCTCTTTTTCTTTACAACAAGTTTTTTCATTCGCATCTTTTTCGTCACAAGTACATTTTTCTCCACATGTACAATTGTCTTCACAGGTACAAGATGTTTCTTCCTCCTTGCAACAAGTACAAGTCTCTTCCGTTGGTTTCATTTCTTCTTCCATAATTCCTCCCTCATTCTTCTAAGTTGTCCACAATATATTTTAGTAGTGATGCTACTCGATCATACTGCATCCTCTTGGGACCAATAATCGCAATCGTTCCTTCTTCCCCGTTGGTTCTATATTTTGACTTTACAATGGAAACATCGGGGTCAAATTCAGATTCTCCACCAATATAAATGTTAATTCCATTTTCCTTTTCTTTGATGTTTTTGATAAATTCCCTATCTTCAAATTTGTCTAAAATACGTTTGATTTTATCCACATCATCAAAGCTTTTTAAAATATTATTGCGTCCTGCCATATGTACACTTTGGTTTTCGCTGACATCGCTCATAAATTCATAAAAGGCGTCAAACATTTTTTTCTGATAATCAATGCTTTCTTTAATGATAGGTTTAACTTCAAACTCTAATTTGTCTCCTACTTCTTCTAGTGGTGTTCCAACAATGTATTTATTGATTAAATCGACAGTTCTTTTGATTTCCAAAATATCGATTTTTTCATCAAAGACCACTGTTCTATTTTCCACATGTCCTTTATCCGTAACCACGATAGCTGCCACGCTCGTATCACTTACTGGAATGGCTTCTACTTTGGCAATGAAGTTTTCATGGGACGTATTCCCTAGAGAAATAATTGTGCAATTGGTTAATTCTGAAATTAACTCCAAACTTTTCGAAATCGAATCCGTTAAAGCTGGTTTGTTGCTCTTGAAAATTTGTTCTAATTTTTCTAACGCCTCTTCACTTAAATCATGTGGTTGCATTAAATGATCTACATAATACCGATATCCTTTGGAACTCGGAATTCTTCCTGATGAAATGTGTGTCTTCTCTAATAGTCCCAATTCTTCTAAATCGTTCATTTCGTGTCTTACTGTTGCACTAGAACAACCTAGAATATCACAAATGGACTTGCTTCCAACAGGCTTTGTATAATCTTCTATTATCATTTTTAGAATCGCCTTTTGTCTTTCGCTTAACAAGAACATCACCTCTTTTTTAGCACTTTTCAATCAGTACTGCTATCATTGTACCTCTTCTTTTTAGCATTGTCAAGTAGAGAGTGCTAAAAAAGAAAAAATAATGGTGCTCATTATTTTATGGTTTCTTTTTCTTACTCTTATTCAACTTTCTACCAATTGTTTGATTCTTTTGATGACCTTTTTTTCGATTCTCGAAATATAAGACTGGCTAATTCCTAAATAGTCGGCTACCTCTTTTTGCGTCATTTCTTCTCTTCCATAGAGTCCATAGCGCATCACCATGATTTCCTTATCACGGTTATTTAGCTTACTAATTTCCATATGCAGAAGTTTTTTTTCGGTTTCTTCTTCTAAATGCTTGGTGACAATATCATCATCCGTTCCTAGAATGTCTTCGAGCCTTAGTTCATTGCCTTCCGCATCATAGCTTAAACTATCTTCTAAACTCACTTCTGTTTTTCTTCGTTTATTTTTTCGTAAATACATTAAAATTTCATTATCAATACACCTAGATGCATACGTAGCTAACTTAATGTTTTTATCGGTTTTATAAGTATTAATTCCTTTAATAAGTCCAATGGTTCCAATACTTACCAAGTCTTCTAAATCAATATTGGTATTCTCATATTTCTTCGCTAAAAAGACAACGAGACGAATATTATGTTCAATTAATTTTTCACGAGCTAGAATATCTCCCTCCATCGATTTTAAAACAAGTGCCAATTCTTCTTCCTTCGCTAAAGGTTCTGGAAGTTTATCACTGCTTCCTATAAAAAATACGCCACTTTCTTCTTTCCATAATTGTTTTAAAAACAAAATCATCTTTTTTAACGACTTTATCATTCTCATCCCTCCAATAAATTCGTTCCAATAATACAGTCTACACCTTCCATCAAAATACGTTTTGGAGAAACACCGAGTAATACTTTTCCCTTTTCTTCTCCATTAATTTTCACTTTTTCCACTTCAAAGCAATGCAAATACGAGGTATGCCCTATCGTGTGAAAGGGGACCAATACCTCCTTATCCCCCCTAACTTGAATTTTTTCGTCCACAATGATTACAGGACGATGAAGATAAGGGTCTTTTAAACGATTGCCTGTATCCAAAAAAGCGGTAAGTTTTAACTCCTGTTTATTTTTTAAAAAGATTTCTAGCTCATACAGCTCGCTATATTTTGCTTTGTAGGCTTTCATCTCTTTACTATAAGTATATAGTATAAATGGTGTAATCATGAGTAAAAGAATGACATTGATACTTAATCCATTATGATAAAACAAAATGCCTTCCTGCTTATAACTCCATTGTACATTTAAAAAATATAAAGCTCCCCCTAAAACAATACTGACGAGATACAGATAGCACATGTTCTTCCAAAAATAACGGGGTGTTTTAAAAGAAAAGGCAATCAGTACCATACCAATACTTAAGACAACTTTAAAAAGAAACAAGGAGAATGTATTCATAGGTAAAAATAAAACAAAGACACTTCCTCCTCCAAAAAGGGCCGCCAAAAGAAGCCGATAGAGTTTAACATTTCGCTTTAAAATTTTTCTTACTGCATAAAGCAGACAAAAATCAAAGCCAAAGTTAAGAAAAAAAATAAGGTCAATATAGAGTTTCATCGAATCACCACTCTTATTATAAAAAAAAGACAAGGATAATCTTGTCGCATTTTTTTGTGTTTATAAATTTTGTATTTTTTCTAGAACTTTTCTACTTACTTCACCCATATCCGCTTTCCCCTTGATAAGTGGTGTTAGTTCTTTCATGATGCGACCCATATCGGATGGGCTTGTTGGATTTACAGTTTGAAATACTTGTTCAATAGTATTTTTGAGTTCTTCTTCTGTCATTGGTTCTGGCATATACGTATTTAATATATCTATTTCCTTATTCGTTTGTTCTATTAAATCGGTACGGTCTCCTTTTTCAAATTCTAAAATAGATTCCTTTCTCGTTTTGATTTGTTTGGCAATAATAGTAATGACTTCCTCATCCGTAAGTTCTCTTTTAGTATTGAGTTCCTCCATTTGCATAGCTGTTTTTACCATACGAATAACGGATAATTTTAGTTTATCTTGTGCCTTCATGGCTTCTTTTAAATCTTCTAATATTTGATTTCTCATATTTTCCTCCCTATAAACAAAAAGAGTCATTTGACTCCTAATATCTTTCACGATTTCTTTTTCGTGCATTTTTTGTATTTTCCTGTTTTTCACGTCTTCTTTTTACACCAGGTTTTAGATATCCATCCATTCTTTCGCGAATTTTTTTTGAGGAACCATCTTTTGCATTTCTTTGTTTCAATGTTCTTAAGGCACCATCTACATTTCCGTTTTTCACAACTACTGTAGCCATCGATAATCCCTCCCTTCTAATACTGTAAGTATTATAGCATTGATTTTATGGGATGACAAGCAAATTATTCCAAATTGTTATCGTTTTGTGATAATGTCATGTTATATCATTTTTTGAAAATGTCAGTAA
>CAMXQX010000042.1 GCA_947246355.1 uncultured Bacillota bacterium
AAACATACCTTGCTGTCTATTACAGCAGCAATTTCTACCAAACATTTTCATTCCTCCTTATCTATTCTATAGTATGTAGATAGAAGTTTTGTGAACAGGATAAAGCCCTAAGGATAACTATTTTATTTTTTGATAAAGCGTTTGCATTCCTCTAATTCTTCATAATACTGCTTCTCTTCTTCTTTATCTTTAGATAAAGTTGCAATAATTTTTTTCAAATACACTTTCTCATACAATTCATCAAAAGTATAATTGGTATGGTGCGCTTGATTGTACTGACAAGCAAAACCATTTTCTTCCTCTATATGCATTACAACATACTCTGTAAAATTTTTATCTTCTCCATAGAGTTCTAAAGTTCGTTGAAAAATGGAAACGACTTTTTCATAAGCGAAATCATAGGCATAATATTCATCAGGAATCATCCGATAGGCTAATAGGTCATTTTCGATATATTCCTGCTCTTTCGAAGTAACATTTTCTCCTTCTTTTAATGTATCATACCATAAACAATACTCTATAAATTCTCTTTCTAAGAACTCTAGCATTTTACCACGTATATGCGTATAGGAAGTAATATGGTAATTTTCATGATACATCCCATCCAATAAATAAACATTTAAATAAGGCATACAATTTCCATTTTGCATAATGCCTTCTTCTAAAAAGTTTTTCCGAATGTTTATGCTATTATCTTCAAAAATGGTTTGTAAATCAAAATAATCTTCTTCTACTTTATAATTACTTGGTAAAACATCTATGTGATACTTTCTTCTTTTATATATGGTAGCTAAAACTCGTTCTAGTTCTCTTAATAGAATAACGCGTTCTTCTACTTTAATTCGTTTCCACATCTCACTATGAAAAAAATTGGTTACAAAAATTTCTTTTTGGTAAGGATTTAATCTTTTATATTGTTTCTTACTAAATATTTCCTTTAAATCAAATTTAAATTTTTCCATAAAACCACCCATGCTTTTTATTATATCAAAAAAAAGACCATTCTAAAAACAGTCTTTAAATTTTTTCTCAAAATTGTCATTTTAAAATATATTTTTTTTCGTTTTGATTATTTTCTATAAAGCTAAGCAAATAAAGTAATATGGAATATTCATTGATTTTTGCTTGAAATTCATAAAAACCTTTTAAAAAATCAGGATGCTTTACTCTAGAATTCAATTCAATCGCATCAAAGAGCATCACTTGTGTCATACAAAGTTTTAAGTCACTCACGATTAAAGCTCCTGTAAATCCTTGATGAGCAATGGCATATTTACTAAATTCTTTAGGAACATAGCAACTATCATTTTCTGTATATTTATAAAGTCCTGCTAAAGTTCGCTTACGATTCTTCGAATCTATAAATTCATAATCATGGATTTGCTTTAAAAACTCTTGATTAAAAACATGACCTTGATAGATTTCTTTTGCAAAATTCGTTAAATCTTTTACATGACTAAAAATACCCGCAGCCCCTGTCATACCACAAGCAATTCTTGTTTTAAAATCATGTGGTAAATACAAGTCATTCCCATTTCCAAGAAGTGTATAATTTTTGTTTGGTAAAAACATCGTATCAAACATAGCATATTTATTAAAAATTGCTTCTTGATAATATTCTTTTAACGTTTTTTTCGTAATTTTTTCTATTATTTTTCCTAAAAGAATAAAGCCAATATCTGTATATTCTGTTTTATCTTCACTATATTCTATCACTTTAACTGTATATAGAGTACGTATAAGTTCTTCCTCATTTTTCACATCCGATAATTTACCACTTGTTTTGATAGATCCAAACATCTTAATAGCATCCATTACTGTATAGTTTCCGATAGCTTCTAACTCGTTTAAATAAAAAGAAATTGGTTGATTAAAATCAATTTTATTTTCTTTTTCTAAATCATAAATACATTTTAAAGTAAATAACTTCGTTACGGATGCAATATCATACAAAGTATTTTCATCATAATTATAAGCATATTCAAAATTTTTCCCTGTTAAAGCAATCGATATATGATGCATATCATAATTGTTTTTTTGTTCAAATGTTTCAATATAAGCATCTATTTCCTGTTTCAATACCTTACTATTTGCATATTCATGTACTCTCTTTATATAGTAGTCCTTATCAATACTGGAACCACAACTTATTAAAAACCGAAGTATCTCTTCCATAAATTCTCCTTTAAAATGGCATTTTAAAATTTCCACTCTGCATTTTTTTCATCATGTCTTTCATCTGTTCAAATTGTTTTAAAAGACGATTGACTTCCTCAACACTTCTGCCACTCCCTTTGGCAATTCTTATCTTTCTAGATGCTTTTAAAACATTAGGGTTTCTTCTTTCATAAGGGGTCATGGACTGAATAATTGCCTCAATATGGGCCATATCTTTTGGATTGATTTTAATGTTATTTAGCCCCATCTTTTTCGCACCTGGTATCATTTTAAGTAAGTTTTCTAGAGGCCCTAATTTTTTAATCTGGTTCAATTGACTTAAAAAATCTTCTAAGTCAAAATTGCCTTTTTTCATTTTTTTAGCAGCTTCCATCGCCTCTTTTTCATCAATGACAGATTCTGCTTTTTCAATCATGGATAGAATATCTCCCATACCAAGAATACGAGTTGCCATTCTCTCTGGGTAGAATTCCTCTAAACCATCCATTTTTTCACTCACACCAATAAATTTAATTGGTATATTGGTTAAATGACGAATGGATAGAGCTGCTCCTCCTCTTGTATCTCCATCCAATTTGGTTAAAATCGCCCCTGTTAGGGAAAGCTGATTGTTAAAACCTTCTATGACATTGATAGCGTCTTGTCCGGTCATACTATCAATGACAAGTATTGTCTCATTGGGATGCACTTCTTCTGTAATGTTCTTTAATTCTTCCATCAACTCTTCATCAATATGAAGACGTCCTGCCGTATCAATTAAGACATAATTGAATCCATTTTCTTTCGCGTATGCGACTGCATTTTTGGCAATCGAAACAGGATCTTCTGTTCCTTCTTCATACACTTCAATATTCAGTTCCCGTCCCAACTGTTTTAACTGGTCAATGGCTGCTGGACGGTAGACATCACAAGCAACGAGTAATGGTTTTTTGTTGTATTTTTTACGAAGAAGCAAAGCAAGTTTTCCAGTTGTAGTTGTTTTACCACTTCCCTGCAAACCAGCCATCATTAAAATAGAGGGATTCCCACTCGTATAAAGGTCTTCTTTTTCTCCACCAAGCAAAGCTACAAGCTCATCTTTTAAAATTTTTACAAATACTTCACTTGGTTTTAAACTCTTTTGGACCTCTTCCCCTAATGCTTTTTCTTTTACATGGGCTACAAATTCTTTCACAACTTGGTAATTGACATCGGCCTCGAGTAAAGCAAGACGAATTTCACGTGTTACTTCACTAATATTATCCTCTGTAATTTTTCCATATCCTTTTATTTTATCTATGGCATTTTGGAGTCTATCTCCTAAACTTTCAAACATGTTATCACCTTTTAGTATTATAACGTATTTCAAAATAATCTACAATAAAAGATTACTTTTTTTTAAGCATATGCTATACTAAATAGAGAAAGAAGGAAATTGATATGTTGCTACCAAAACGTTTTAAAAGAAAAAAGGCCTCTTCCAAAGAAGAAAGCCCCCAAATAGAGAAGAGGAAACTTCATTTTTATGAAGAAGGATATACCATGAAAAAGGAATATCATGCCGATGAGATTATTGTATCCCAACTAGACTATGTCTCCACTGAAGATGCTAATGGTCCTCTTCATTACAAAACAAGTCTCAAGTATTTTTTTGAACCAATAGAAGAGGAGGGG
The DNA here is from genome assembly GCA_947246355.1 of uncultured Bacillota bacterium. Classification (GTDB taxonomy): domain Bacteria; phylum Bacillota_I; class Bacilli_A; order RF39; family UBA660; genus CATOJL01. The sequence continues at coordinate 3,832 of CAMXQX010000042.1, forward strand.
AAAACAAGATGGAGAGAGATATTTACAGGTTTTATTGCCGATGATGAACTCACTTATTTTGATTTACCTTATCTTTCAAAAGAAAAAGAAACTTTAACAGACTATTTTGAAGAATTAGAAGGAGTAACACTACCAAATTTAAGTTTACTTCTCTATTTAAATAAAGTGAATGAAAAAAAGACAGAAAAAACATACAAAAGAACATACCCAAAAAAATGATACGACATATCATTTTTTATTTTTCCTCTATTAGTTAAATAATTCACTATGACTACCTGTAGCAAGAAGTAGTAAAACGAGTTCATTATCCTGTATTTTATATATTAGCAACCAATCAGGTGCTATATGACATTCGCTACAGTCTTTAAAATTTTTATCGTTGATGAGTTTATGATTCCTATATTTTTCGTCTAATACTTCTTTATTGGCTAATTTTTCAATCACTTCATATAATTGAATTAAGTCTTTGCCCTGTTTCTTCATTTTTTTGTGTTGTCTTTTAAAATTGTTAGTAAAGTTTACTCTGTATTTCATCATTTTTAGTTCTCATTTAAAGCTTTTATTAAATCATCCATATTCGTGTACCCATCTCTTTTTCCATCTCTCATCTCTTGTAATATTTTCTCTGCCTCTTGTATAGACTCTAGTAATTCTTTATTAGGTTTAGGATTTACAATTTCAAAAGGAACACCATCCTTATTGATGAGTTGTTTTATGGCCATATTCACATAAGTACTCATATTTAACCCTAATTTTTTTAATATACCACTTGCAATTTCCTTGTCCTTACTATCTACTTGTACACTAATCGCTGTTGTAACACTTTCCATAATGCACCCCTTTCGTTATAAATAATTATAGAATAAAATAGATATATTGTCAATAAATAGCATATATAGAGCAATAGTATTTATATAATTTATCTATAATTATTATATAATATGTTCTTATTTTTGATACATACTATTAAAAAATGACATTTGTATCATGTCATTTTTTATTTTTCTTCGCTCCGTTCTTTTACTAAATAAATGGGTCTATTCTTCACTTCCAAATACATTTTGGATAAATATTCTCCCATAATTCCAAAACAGAATAACTGTACCCCGCTACATAAAAATAAACAACAAATGAGAGTTGGATACCCTCTTACTGCTTCTCCAAAGACAATGGTTTTAAAGACAATAATCACAATCAAAACAAAAGCAATCAAGCAAAATAATAAACCCAAAATAGAAGATAAAACAAGCGGTTTTGTCGAAAAACCAGTAATTCCCTCCATTGAATATTTGATTAAACTTTTAAGGGTCCACTTTGTTGTACCTAATTCTCTTTTGATATCCTCTTGTTCTAACCATTTTGTATCAAAGCCAACAAAAGAGAATATTCCTTTCGTAAAACGATTGTATTCCTTCATCTCTAAAATGGAATTGACCATATTTCTATTCATCATACGATAATCCATTTCCCCAGGTTTCGTAGAAAGACCAGATAATTTGGATAACAATTTAAAGAAAAGATTGGAACATCTTCCTCTAAGCCCCTCTTTTCTATCTTTTCTTCTCACTGCCACACTTTGGTATTCTTTTTCCTCCAATATTTTAAACATCTCTGGTAAAAGTTTAGGGTCATGTTGTAAATCCGCATCCATGACAACCACATAATCTCCCTTACTTTCCTTAAGGCCCGCGTACATTCCTGCTTCTTTTCCAAAATTACGAGAAAAAGAAATATAACGAACTTTCCTATTTTTTTTGTGTAATGCACGCATAATGTTTAGCGTTTTATCTTTTGAACCATCATCAATCAATACATATTCATAATCATCTGTTACACTCTCTACTATTTGACTCACCGTCTTCTCAAATGTTTCTAAAACTTCCTCTTCATTATAACAAGGAACCACAATACTTAACTTACACACGTCTCTTCCTCTTTTCTACTACAATGATAACAATCATCATACAAATGCCTATACTACTTAAGAAAATACCCATTTTTTTATAAGGGGCTTCATATTTGATTTCTATGTGATGACGTCCTTTTTTGATCTTAAATCCAATATAAGCATCATTTATTTCTTCTATATTTATTTTCTCTCCATCCACTTTTGCTTTAAATCCTCTATCATAAGGAATAGATAGAAGAAAGTAACCATCTTGGGAAGCAGTAATATCTCCAACCATATTATCCCCTACCGTGTGTTCTTTGTCAAATAAAAAGGGGTCTATATCTTCTATAAAACTGTAAAGTTCCTCATAAGAAATACTATAAATTTCTACATTCGATAAATCGTACTTTCCTTCTCCAAAAGAAATGGTAAGTTTCTTTGGATTTTCAATCACGTAATCAAATACTTCATTATGGTTGTAATATTTCCATGTCGGACAAGAAAGTTTATTTTTCATCCCATTGATGGCAATTTCCAATTCTTTTTCCCCACATTTCACATTTTGATTGTTTTTAAAACGTAGGAATAAAATCTTTCCTTGGTAATGTTCTTTTAAATCGAGCTGGATACTCGCATTTTTTCTAGCGCTAACCTTATAACTGTCTTGCTCTTTTTCTATCTCTACATTTTGTTTTTGAACACCTTCCACCTGTAACTCTTCTGTTTGTAAGGAAAAAGTCTCCACTTCCTCCTCTTGGACAATTCCTTTTAAGTACGCTACAGCAAGACTTGGATAGTTTAAACCTTCTTTAGAAATGGTATGACTAGTAGCATACCCAATAGGCAAAACATGCTCTCTTTCAAAAACTTTTACCTTTCCTTTTTCATAAATCCTTTTCGCATCATAGATAGAAGGACTCGTAGTCACAATGTATTTTTCTCCCATAAGAATTTGTGACAAAGGATTGTTAGAGGCGGGAGTCATGGATTTATTACGATAAGGAATGGGATTCCCTATTTTTTCAAAGTATAAATCATTGTATGTTTTATTAAAACTAGAGGAATAAAGTGTGGTTGCATAGTGGTGCTTATTTTGTATTTTATTCATGGTAAGACTCGGAAACATAGCGTTATGAATGCGGTAAATATTCTCTTCCTTGCTCGCTATAAAATCAAGTGCTTCTTCCATATGAGAATAGTTTTCATTTTGTATCAAACTCTTTTTTTCCAATTCATCCTTTAAATTCACTTTTATACAAAGAAGAAAAGGGAAAATTCCTAGTAGAAGTAAGGTAGGAATTTCTTTTTTTGTTAAAAAGTAAAAAACAAAGAAAATAGCCATCATTCCTAAGTCCAAAGCAACAAGTTTAGAATTAGTAAATAGAAAAATGATTAGAAAAATAAAAATGAGTTCCTTCCTTTTTATCCTTTTAGAAAATAAATCTTCTAAAAAGACACTTACCGTAAGTAGAACAACAGGTAAAAAAGGAATAAGTGTTTTCGCATCAATATACAAAGTTCCATTTAAAAGATAATTAACGAGTGGAAAAATACTGATGCATGTTAAAAAAACAGCAGCAAGAATGTTTTCTTTCTTTTTGGTAAAGAAGAGATGTAAGATAGAAATAAACGAAAGTACAGTGGTTCCTAAAGCATACGTTTCATAAAGTAAAAAACGTAGGCTTCGCTTAGGACGAAAGAGAGTAGATATCTCAAGTGTTTTCCCTACTCCTCTACCACTCATAAGCGTATAAAGCGTTGGCAGAAGTAAAATAGCACTACTCAAAATAGCAATGAAAAATAAAATGCAAAATTGGATATACCTTTTTTTATCTACCTTCCTTTTCACCCCATAATAAATACCATAACAAAATAAAGCAAGAAATGAACCAACACTATAATAATAACTCGTCATGATAATAAGGAAAAGTGAGACTAAAAATAAAGTACTTTTCTTTTTTTCAAAAAAAGCATCTATTCCAAATAAAGCAAGCATATAAAAAGGCATATAACTGATAAACATCAAGTGTCTATGCGAATGAAAAATGATAGGACTCGCACATAAAAATAAAAAAGAGGTAAGAAAAGCAATGGGATAAGTGGTATGCTTTTTTAAATAAAAGTAAAACAAAGTGGTAGAAATAGTAGGTATAAGTACTCCTAAAAGTTGAATATAGTCAATCATTTTTAGAAAAGGTAGAAAATAGGAAAGGAGAATAAGAGGGCTCATTAATCCATAATAAGAAAAGTAATAAATATTTTGTCCACTTCCCAAATGAGGTGCGAAATTAGGGAAAATATCCTTGGTTTGGTAAAATAAATTTCTAAAATACTCGGGAATTAAATAATGTTGTTGCTGCCAATCCAACGTAGAACCATAAAAATATTTCCCTTTAGTGATTAAAAAATAGATAAGAAAAAAAGAAAGAAGAAATGTGGCTATGGCAAGTAGATCTTTTTTAATTTCCCGTCCATTCATAGTAAGTCCTCCAATTTTCATAATCAAACATATGCTGGAATACATCCATAGAATATCCTTGTGAGGCATAGATAGGAATTAATTCTTCCTTCTTCTTTTTGCTATTTTCCTCACTAATTTTTTTCTCATCTACAGGAACGTTTCCTTTACTATAGTATTTTCCAAAATACATGAGTTTATCCTTGCTCGAAAGAGTAGTCACTATTTTACTTGTCATTTTATGGTGAATGTGTCCATATTCACCATCAGGATTGTGTGTGACAATTAATTTCCAATTTTTATAATGGATGATTTTTTCTAAATCTTGGATGATGGCATCATAAACAGTATCCCAATTGTCTCTTTCTCCTTTAGTCTTATCAGGATAACCCAACATAATATATTTTTCACCCGTTTTTTCCATAGCTCTTTGAAATTCTAAAACACGATTTCTCTTGACACCGCAAGTAACACAAACGACTAAATAATCGTCATCGATTAAATGACTGCCTCCCCAAATAAAGTCATCATCAGGGTGGGCGACTATCATTAATTTGTTAATGTTTTCTACATTCACATGTTCAATATTTTTGTCTACATAGATACTCCTATTTTTGGTATACCGATAAATGAGTCGTGTCGATACCAAAATAGCGCCAATAAAAAGAATAATTTTCAAAATTGTTTTTACCATTTATCTCACTCTTTTTCTATACTTTATTATTATAACGCATTTATCTATCCGTTACAAGGAGAGAGAAAAACAAAAAAAGGAATTAATCTTCCTTCATTTTCAGTATCAATTTGGCAAGAATATGCGTACAGTTTTGTCCATGATAATCAACATAGGTTTTTGAAAAAGAAATCGTCTTTTCTATAGTTTGCTCCTCTTTTAAAAGAGATGCTTGTAATTGTTTTTTGTTTATCACCAAAGTTCCTGGCATCTCTTTTTTATAATCCAAGTAAAAGTCACGATTTCCTTCATACGTCTTTAAATCATAGGCATAAAGAATAATCCTTTTTTTGAGCAAGGCAGCTTCATAAACAATGGCAGAATAATCGGTAATTACAATATCTGCTGTAGAAAGCCAATCAATCGTTGGATGCTTTTTATCTAGAATTGGCCTCGTATCAGACAGTTCTATTTTGGTTAGTGGATGTAACTTTAATATTAAATTGTACTTTTCATAATCAATCGCATCCATCAATTCCTTAATTTTATTTATATCTTCTTTCGTTTTACGAAATGTTGGGGCATAGACTATGTTCTTTTTTTTCTTTAAAATAGAGTATTCTTTTTGTAAATCTTTTTTAATTTCTTCTTGTTTTTTCTTATCCATCAAATAGTCCACTCGAGGTAGAGGTAAAATTTTAAAGTATTCTTTGGGATAATGAAACGCTTCACTGAAATTCTTTAAAGACTCTTCACTACTCGTTAAAATCATATCATAGTTTTTATGCATTTTAGCTATTTTGGCGAGACGTGAGCCTTCTTTTTTATGTTCTATGCTATACCCAAATTTTTTTAAAGAACCTAAAGCGTGCCACATTTGAATGACTTTTAAACTTTTTTTATGATGAAGCATGCTAATAGGCATACAGTATGTTTCCAAAACAACGACTTTCGAAGTAGCAATATGATACATTTGTACTAAAATATGAAAACAATAACTTATTTTTTCTTTCATAGGGTCTATATCACGAAATCTACGATTTAATGCTACAATTTGAACACTTTTATCCATCTTTCTTATCTCGTTTTGTACTAATTCAAAATCAATTGAATTTTTATTCCCTTGTCTACTAATAAATGTAATTTTATTTTTCGTTTTAAAAAGTTTCATAAAGAAATAAATAAAACCCATTCCTATATTGGCTAATTTTATGATACCATTTTTCATGTTATAGCTCCTTAAAAAATTGATGAATAAATCTTTCTGTAGAATTTCCATCACAGCTAGAAATAAAGTATTCTTTAAATTCTTTTAGTTTTTTCTGATTTACTTTTCCCTTTTCAATAGCGATTATTAATTCTTCCATATTATGCGCTACCTCACCGTATGTATATTTTTCAAAAGGATAAAAGAAATCACGAGATGCCATATATTCTTCTAAATCAGGAACAAAGAAAATAGTACGACGATTAAGTAGAGCATATTCAAAGATGACACTAGAATAATCGGTAATTAAAACATCCGTAATAAAGAGTAAATCATTGACTTCCCTCTCCTCTGTTAAATGCATATAAAAATCATTTTCTTTTGGCATATCTTCTAGATTTTTAGTAAAGGGGTGAGGTCTTACAATAAAAACATAGTCGTTTTTAAATTTTTCTTCTATTTTTTTAAAATCCAATAGGGAAAAATCATAATAGGCTGTATTTTGCCCATTTCCTCTAAAAGTAGGAGCAAATAAAATGACTTTCTTATTCTTTAATCTTGGATATTTTTCATAAATTCGCTTTTTAATATTTTCCTCGTATTCTTTATCAAAGAAAATATCCGTTCTGGGTATCCCTGTTGCGTATACTTTTTGCTTGTCCATATGAAATGCCCTTGCATAGTCCTTTCGAATTGCTTCACTACTTACAATGGCAGCTGTATAATTTCTATGTGTTAAAGAGTAAGTTGTAGGTCCTCCTACTTTTCCCATTCTTGCATATCCTACAGCTTTATAAGCACCCAATGCATGCCATACTTGAATGACTTCCGTATTTTTTCTTAAATGAAGTGCATAAATTAAAGGATAAAAGTCATCGACTAAAATATATTTTGATGTGGCAATCAACTTCATCAATTGTCTTTTTTCTTTAAAAGTCTTCTTTGTTTTTAACTTTTTCCTTAAAAACGTATTTAAAATACAATCTTCCTTTTGAAGTCTCTTATAAATAAACTCAAAATTACCACTAATAGTATCTCTTGAATCCGATAAAAATAAAACTTTTTTAGAATCTTGTCTTGTACTTAATTTATAAAAGGTATAAAGAAGTATACAATCCATTCTTTTCATATATTGAAATTCTTTTTTTAAAATTTCTACTATTTTGTTCATAACATCCCTCTTATCCTTATTATACCAAAGTAAAGAAAAAAATAAAACCAAAACGAGTCTTATTTTTCTTTGTAAACAATAGAACCACTTAGGTAAAATGAAATTCCTTTTGTAGAATATACTGAATTAACAGAACAATTATTTGTATAACAGTTTGAATAAAACCGAAACCGTAGTTTATTGTCAACTAAGTCAGCCTCATAATGATAAGAATTTGTCGTGGTAGAAGTTTCACTGGTGTCTATTACGTTGTCATTGCTACTTTTACTTAGATTAAAACTATTAAAATACCAATAGCCATCTCCTCTCGTAACTCGAAAACAATATGAACAGCTGGTAGTCAATGTAACATTATAATCAATAACTTCTACATTACCTGCACTAAATGGTAAGTCTATTAAAAAATCTGATATTCCTTCTTTTGATGGTGTTCTTCTACCAAATATTCTCCACATTCCATCAAATGTTTGATCACTATCAACACTAGCCTTCACCTTATCAAAACTATACACCTTGTACCCCGTTTCACCAGTACCTGTTATTCCAAGTACATTCTCACCCTTCTTTAATTTGTCTGCTGTTAAGCCTATCGCACTTGCTACATCGGATTGTTTCATACTAACATAACTGGAACCACTTCCTGGATAATATCCTGTTGCTGGAGATATACTAAATATTTTTGTCCCATCTGTTGCTGTATTCAATTGTGCACTTGTTCCATATAGAACAGGAAGGCCTGGATAATTACTATTTAATCCTGCTTCACTACCCTGTTTTACACTTGCGTTTCGCATACGTCCTGTTATTTTGTATCCCTTTACATACGCTGTCTTTCCACTTAATATCTGATTTTCATTCGCATTCGCATCACTCGTATTTGTTCCTGTTTCTGCCGTTCCTGCTACCCCTGCTATTGTTTGTCCTTTCACTATCTTATCCGCTGTGATTCCTAATTCATTTCTTACTGTGCTTGCTTTTATTCTTGCTTCTGGTGCCCACCAATTTCCCTCTGCATGATAGTATCCTTCTGGTAATCGATTGATTGCGAAATATTCATTATCTCCACTTCCTACCCAGCCCCAGCCTTCGCCATATTGGGCTGTGCCTCTATCGGCCATCGTTCCTGTTACTTTATTTCCATTCACAAGCGCTGTCTTCCCACTTAATATCTGACTCGCACTCGCATTCCCATACTTTATCTTATCATTGTAATTACTATATAAGTTATCCAATGCATCTTGTACCGTCTTCTGCCCATTCTTATTATAACTTACTCCATTCGATGGTGGATTACTACTCGCTGCATTCC
>CAMXQX010000043.1 GCA_947246355.1 uncultured Bacillota bacterium
TTTAATATTTATAAATGCCACTATATAAAAATGGATAATTGATACAAAATAAAAAAATATACATAAAAAAGAATGATAACATAATCACTCTTTTATTTAATTACTTTGGTATTCCTGTAATACATTCTCAATTCGGTTTACTTCTTCCATTAGTTCCTCAAAATGAGAATCAATATAATCCATATCATTTTCCTTCCCTTTTAACTCATGTTGATAAGAAAGATCAATCAATTTTGTAAATCCTAAATATTTAGAGTCACTTTTCATAGAATGAGCTAAAATAGCGTAATTTTCTGCATCTTTTTTTTCCTTATATTCTTTTAATTTAGGAATTCTTGTTTTTTGTTCTTCTAGAAAATCGATAATTGTTTCATTGTACATTTCCATATCCCCTAGAAGTTCTATACCCGCATCAACATTGATACCATTTTTCTTTAAAAGTTCTTTATTCATTTTATAATTCCTTCCTTATTTATCCAATTCAATTATAACATGATTATTCCATAAAATTCAATGATTTAAAAAATTTTTACATTCCTTTCGTAAAGTCTTTTTCTTGGGTACTTTTCTTTTGTTTTTTCTTTCTACATTCTCTTATCTTTCTTTTTGCTAAAGCAGTAATGACTATTTCATCCCACTTCATTTTCGAATCTAAAAAGGAAGAAGAATTGCTAGTAATTACTCGAACTCTATCTTTGTTTTTGAGTATAGTAGTAAGAGGAACTTCTTCGTCATTTACAAAAGCACGAATCATGTTATTTCCAATATCGGTATGCACTGCATAGGCAAAGTCAATAGGGGTTGCTCCTACTGGAAGAGCATAGGCATCCCCTTTTGGGGAATAAACATAAATTTTTTTAGATAACACTTCTTCTTCTACGTGCTCTACAAAGTCATGGTTGTTTTCAAATATTTCATTGATTTGTTCTAAAGACTTATAAATTTGACAGTTTTTAAAGTCTTCTTGCATTATTTGGTAAGCATTTCCCTCATAGATTTGCCAGTAAGCTGCCAGTCCAAAGGAAGCGATTTTATCCATTTTTTCTGTGCGAATTTGTACCTGTACTAAATGTCCATTTTCACCAAAAACGGTAGTATGAAGCGATTGATACAAGTTGGTTTTTGGGTTGCAAATGTAATCTTTGAACTTTCCATTGATGGGGTGGTATTTAAAGTGAATGAGACCTAAGGCTTGGTAACAATCCGATTGTTTTTCAACAACAATTTTTAAGCAAAGTAAATCAAACATGTCGCTAAATTTGTGGCCACTTTCCAATCGATTATGAATTCCATAAATATTTTTAGAACGAATTTTGACAGCTACTTGGATATTGTTTTGCTTTAGTACTTCCTCAATAGTTTTGCTCATCGCATATAAATCTTCCTTTACAAGTGTATCGTATTCTTCTCTTTTTCTTCTTAAGTCTTGGTATCTTTCTGGATTTATGTAGGAAAAAGCGATATCCTCGAGTTCCGTTTTAATGCGATATACACCTAAGTGATAAGCAAGCGGCGCATAAAACTTTAAGGTTTCTAAAGCGGTTTTGATTTGTTTTTCCCTTGGTTTGTATTCTAAAGTTCGCATGTTGTGTAATTTGTCACAAAGCTTGATTAAAAGAATGCGAACATCTTCCTGTAAAGCGGTAACCACAAGCTTACGTAAAGTAGCATTATTTTTTTCTGTTTTTGAATATTCCTTGCTTTTATTGAAATTGGTAACACCATCTACAAGATTGGCAATCGTACTGTTAAATAAAGTAATCAATTCTTCTTTTGTAATGTCAGTATCTTCTAATGTATCATGAAGAAAAGCTGCACAAATAGAATCGGCATCAGGCATAATAGTTGCCACATTATAAGCAACGTTGATAGGATGTATGATATAAGGTTCCCCACTATCCCTTAATTGGTTCTTATGTAATTCTTTCGCTAATTCATATGCTTTTTTTATTCTTTCTTGTTCTTCTTGACTATAATCTTGCATAAGTTCTAAGAATTCTTCTATACTTTTATTCATATATAAACACCTCGAAACCTATATGAAATACCATTTTTCGTATTTTAGATTATATTCATCGTACTCTTATTTCAAAAAAATGTCAATGTAAACATTAATTATTGATGGTTTGGTGGACGGGTTCGGTTTCTTTAGTGATGGCTTCAAAAATGTACCCATTCTTTAAACCATATTGAATAATATCTTCTAGGGCGAGTGAAGTATGCTTTTTGATATCATGCATCAAAATTACATTGCTACAATTCTTGCTAAGTTGTGATATGACGTTGGTATATACGCCCTTGGGACTGGTTGTTCCTCCCGCATCTCCAGAGGAAATGTTCCAATCGTGATAAATAAACCCTCTTTTTTCTACTTCATAAGATAAAATACTCATTATTCCATTAGAATAATTACGACTTACCGTATTAGAACTGCCTCCTGGGAAACGAACAATAGTAGGTTTTATTCCTATGATTTTATTTACTCTTTCCTGTACCTTTTCTAAATCAGCAAAGTAGCCATCAACAGAAGAATAAACCATTTTGTAATTATGACTGGCGGTATGAAGGGCCACAGTATGTCCTTCTTCGTGTTCTCTTTTGATGAAAGCATCTGGTCCTGCCATCGTCACAAAGAATGTCGCTTTTACATTATATTTTTTAAGTACGTCTAAAATGACAGGAGTATACATAGCATTTGGTCCATCATCAAACGTTAGATAAATGACCCCGGCTTTACCAACGCATGTACTATTTTTTGTTGGATTTCGAACAATGATGGTTCGCTCTACTGTATCTTCATTCCCGCTTTCATCTTTAACAGTATATTTCTTTTTATAAACGCCCACTTTAGAGGTATCAATATTTCCTGTTATTTCTACTTTATCTGTTAAATTTTGACTACAATTGTCTTCTACTGCATACCCTTCTTCATGATACGTTTGATTTAAATTTAAATACAGTGTGTATTTGCCTTTTAAAGTAATTTTAGGCTTTTCTGTATCCTCTCTCTTTAGAGTACGCACTATTTGTGTTTTATTTTTAGAAGAATCTTTGACAGTATAAAAAATTTGATTTTCCCTTTTCGTAACTTTAACCTTATCCGTGATATCGCCATCATAATTATCTCTAGCTGTAAAGCCTTCTTCCTCATATTGGGCATTCGGACATAAAATTATTTCTTGTTCCCCTTTTAAAGTAAGAATAGGACTTTCTTCATCAACAACTTTGATTGTTCTTGTTTTTTGAATAGGAATGATACCATATTTATAAATATATTGAATTTTGTATTTCCCAATCTTATTGAAATTCACATTGCTTTTTTCGATGATTTTGCCTTTTATTTTCTTTCCAAAGCGCTCTACTGTAGCTCCCTCGAACGAATGTTTTTCAAATACGGGAACCTTTTGGTATGCTTCGCCTTCGAGTTTTAATTTTGGAAAAAAAAGAATACAGATATTTAAAACAATCTCTAGTGCAAATAATAAAAATAGAACAACATACAACCCTTTATTTTTCACAAAAAACACCTTACTTCTTCTCTTTTTATTATACCATTTTTTTAAGAAAATAAAAATAGTGATAGCACTATTTTAAAAATTTGGTTAAAATACGATTCAATTCTGTTTTTTCAATAGGTTTAGAAAGATAATCATTAAATCCTAGATTTAGGTATTTTTCCCTCATCCCTGAGATAGCATTCGCAGTTAAAGAAATAACGGGTATATGAAAATCTTCTATTTCTTTTAGTTTTTGAAGCGTTTCTGTGCCACTCATTTTTGGCATCATATCATCCATTAAAATGATATCATAGCTTTCTTTATTTTTAATTTTTTCAATTGCCTCAAAACCATTATCTATTACCTCAACATCTACTTTATAGCTTTTTAGTAATCGCATAGCTACTTTTAAATTGACTTTATTATCATCTACAACAAGGATTCTTTTTCCCTCAAATGTGAGCTGTTCTATTTCCATTTTTGCCTCTTCGATTTCCACTGGTGCTTTTGTAGCCACAATTTTTTGATCTAAGGCAACTGTAAACTTAGAACCCTTTCCATATACGCTCTGTACTACAATTTTACCATGCATCAAATCCACTAATTTCTTTGTAATAGCAAGTCCTAGCCCAGTCCCTTCAATCGTAATTGTCTTTTCCACTTCTAAGCGATCAAATTTAGTAAATAAGTTATCTATTTTCTCAGGTTTAATTCCAATACCTGAGTCTTCTACAGAAATAATAAGTCTACAAATACCTTCTTTTATGACAGAGGAGACCTTAAATTCAATAAAACCTTCCTTTGTATATTTAGCAGCATTGGTTAATATATTTAAAACAATCTGTTTCAATCTTGTATGATCTCCATACAAAACTTCTGGGGTACTTGGATCAAAACTCGTTCTAAATTCAATTGGTTTTTCGCCTATTCTTGTTTTTGTTAATGTAACAAGTTCTTTTATGATTTTGTTTAATTGGTACTCTGTATTAATGATCTCCAACTTATTTGCCTCTATCTTAGATATATCTAAAATTCCATTAACAATCTCTAAAAGATTGTCAGAGGCCATCATAATATCTTTTACTTCTTCTTTGGCAGTATCTGGTATATCTTCTTCTAACAAAGCTTGTGAAAATCCTACAATCGCATTTAATGGTGTTCGAATTTCATGGGACATATTGGATAAGAACTCTGTTTTGGCATTGTTTGCTTTCTCTGCTTGGTCACGAGCGAGGTTTAATTGTTCAATTAACCTCATATCTGGATTCTCAATAGTGAAATACATGGCAAAAGTGACATAAGTGATTGTAAAAGTGATTACTAGCATTTCTGGATATACCATTTGAATAAATGCCCCTAAAACTCCTAATAAAACAAAAGCTAACAATGGTAAATATTTTTTAAATCGAACGATTTTATAATTTCGAATAATACAAAATAGCATGATGCTGTAGGAAATAGCACCCACTATTTTTGTAAACGTCGTACTTGCCCCATAGGTATAGACTATATTTCCCTCAGAAAAATTATAAAGGGGTAAAAAGAAACATATTCCCGCTAATACACAAATAATGGCCAGTAAACCATAGAAGTGTTTTTTTCCTATAGAAAATCTTTGGCTATAAGAAATAAAAATGGTATAGTAAACAAATAATAAGGAAATACCAATTAAATAAATCAAATACAATTTTGATATTGGTTTCAATAAAATATTTGATCGGTCAAATAAGGCTAAAGAAGTGCTGGCTAAATCGAGCAGAATACCAATTATATTGATGACAAGCAGTAGTGAATAAAGTTTTGTTTCTATTGTATTGATTCTTTTCTTAGAAAAATAAATAACTACGATTAAGAAAAAGAATAAAAATGATACTATTTGCAAGAGTAAACCATACATCTTAAATCACATCCTTATTTTTATAGAATAGCACAGTTAAGTAAAAAAACCAATAGTTTTTATTGATTTTTTTTGAAATAAGGATTTCACTTTTTTACAAGCTCCTTTGGTTTATCAATTAAAGTAATTATGCTTTCTTGCAGTGCATCTGTTACCGTTACAATATCATCGCCATATCCCACAGCGATTGGTTCATCAAAACGTACTGTTACAAAGTTATTTTCTTTGACAATAGCAATAGGAACTATGGAAGAACCTGTTTTTTGTGCTATAGAAGCAGTTCCTAATTTAAAGGATAATATCTTTTTTTGCTTTCCTTCTTCAGTTTTATTTTTTCTTGTGCCCTCTGGAAAAATTAAAATATTGTTATTGTTTACTAAATCTACACATAATTTTTCTTCTGCTCTCTTTTTACTTTCTTCATCTATTCTATCAACGAAAGTAACTCCTGCCTTTTGAAATAGTTTCCCACGAAACGTATCTTTTATTGTTGTAGCAGCAAGGCCTCTTAAAGGACGATTGCCAAGCGCCTTCGAAATGAAAAATTGATCATAGCTATCTAAATGATTTGAAGCAAAAATCAATCCATCTTGATAAGGAACAAGATCTTTTCCCTCTACTTTTATCTTTTTAAAAAGCATTGGAATCATTCCTAAGGTATGAAAAAGTTTAAAATTGCGATCAAATTGTTTGTTCGCCTCTACATTATAAGGTTGTTGTTTTAAGTATTTTTTATAGTTCCGTAGGTAGTTTTGTAATTCGAAAGGAGTTAATTTTTGTCTTTCCTTTCCATCTAAAATTTGAAAGGTATTTTTCTCTTCCTCTTGCATTTGCATCGATAAGTCTTGTATTTGAGCATGCACTTCTACCCAATTAGAAACACGTGTTATGTTTTTATGTTTTACATCTTGATTATAAGGGGCATCAAATAGTAGAACTTTAACGCCATGATTGGCTAAGTAAAGTGCCACATCGGGTTTATCATCTATCATAACATCAACAGATAGTTTATGACACGCAATCCATTTATCCCTTGGGCTGCATTTTTCCGAACAATATTGATAGCTTTTAAAATTCATATTATTTTTTTTTGTCCATGTTTCAAACATATTTCTGCTATATTTTCCCAAAATATTTCGAAGAGTCACAAATTTTCGAGCTGTAATTTCATGAAGTTCATGTCCCTCTTGATTTAATTCTTGAATTATAGAGGATGCATCCTCTCTTGGTTCATACTCGCTACAGTATTTCTTAAAATAGAACAATCCATATACTATTTCCATAAATGGAGAACAAGCAAACATCTCCTTTACGCTGTATGCCTCTAGGTGAACAGGTTCCCTTTTAAAAAACTGAGTTCCATATTTAATATGAAATTTAGACATATTATTAAGTACACCATCTGCATCAACTCCAATTATTAATTGCTTCATATAATCCCTCATTTCTTTATACATTTAACGTTTTGTCGATCTTGGTATTCTTTTTGTAGTAAATTTGTATCTGTTTTCAAATACATTGTTTCTGGCAAACGCTCTTTGACAATGATTTCCCTAGGGACAGCCTCTTTGATTAAAGAATCTCTACATAATTCTATAATCTGTTGTTCTATATCTGAATGAATAAGCGAAGAATCAACCATTGTTATTGTCGCAATGATTCTTTTTTTGTTCTCTTTATCTGTGATACAAGTAATCACACATTTTTCTACCAAAGGATGCGAAGTAATTACTTTTTTTATTTCAGAGGTAAAAACTTGCTCTCCATTAATTTTAATCATATCCTTGATTCTATTTTCAAAATAAATAATTCCTTTTTCTGTAATGTATCCTGCATCGCCTGTATGGAGCCAAATCTTCCCATCCGCATGCATTCTTAATGTTGTTTCATTCTCATCTTCATGCAAATACCCCATCATGATGGAATCTCCTTGAAAGCAAATCTCTCCAACTTGATTATAGCCTAATTCTTCAATCGTTTCATAATCATCCTCCAAAGCATCCTTTATCTTCACTATTTTAGCATTTAAATGGATAAGAGGAATTCCTAAACTACCTAATTCATTACAATTATTAAACGTATTTGTCATACTGCATGTTGCTTCGGTTGCTCCTAAAGATTGGCTTATTTGAATAAGCGCTTGATGTTTTTCTATAAAAGTTTGCAATTGTGTTAAAAAATTTAATAGCATTTCTTCTCCACCAAAAACAATATATTTACAGCAAGACATATCAACATTTGAAAAGCCTAATTCATTTGCAATCATATCTTGGCCAATTTTAGGAACTGCAAAAAAATATTCGGGATGATATTTTTTGAAAATATTGGGTAACTTCTTTTTGTTATATTTGGGTACCAATACAATTTTTGCGCCCACACGAAGAGGCATATAAATACAATTGTTGAGTCCTAATATATGAAATAAAGGTGGAATACTGATAAAGGTTTCCCCTTTTTTATAATCTTGGATTGTTGCTTCAAAAGCGTCAATATTTGTATTAAAATTGTCTTGTGATAATAAAGCTGCTTTGGGATCTCCTGTCGTTCCTCCTGTATGTAAGTATGCTGCCACTTCATTTGGCGTACTTACCCCCACTTTTTCTCCTTTTTTTTGTAAAAAATGATCTAATGAAAGAAAAATATCATCTTCCTTTAACACAAAATTTCCAGCTGTATTTTGAAAATCACTGAGAAGTTGTATAGTCACATTTTTAACCGCTTTTGTATAAGGGCTATTCTTTTCCAGTTTATATTTTCCTTTCGTTTTTGAAAGGTTAATCATGAATTTCCCAAGTTTAGAATTAATAAGATGAAGCCCCATTTTATACTTTAAAGATAAAGAGTCGGTTAAAGGAACAGAAATAACACGCTTCACATTTGTCCCTTGCATCGCTTCTTTCACATTTATACCGCCCTCTTCCAGTATACCTTTTCGTTCCATTCCAATCATTACAACAGCGCTACATTTTTCGGAAATAAAATATTGATGCATCAAATCCTTTTTTGTAAAAATATGAACCATACTTGGTATAGCCCCTATCTCTTGCAGAGCGAAAAAGGAATATATGCTTGCAGGAACATTTGGGCAAGCAATCGCAACAACATCATCTTTTTGAATTCCATCTTGTAAAAAAGCTACTTTATATGTTTCTACATTTTGAATAAGTTCTTCATAAGTGATTTTTGTATCTGTATCACAAATTTCTATAGCTGTGCTGTATAAAAAATCTTGATTATTATCTACAATATGAGCAAACATAGATTTTTTCTCTTTTGAAAAGCGTTCTAAATCTCTTGCTTGCTTTCTTGTATAATGTTTTTCCCATATTTTATCTCTAGATGGAGAAGTAGAAGTCACTGTCTCTAGTGGTATAAGGGGGCTATTCCAATATTCTATATATTCTTTTAGATTTTTATAGAGAACTTCTTGATTGGATATATCCATTGCTGTCATATATTCGTTCTTTTGAAAAGCATCTCTTTCTCTTTTCGCACGAAGAAAAACAACATCCATATGATTTCGCTCACATAATTCCACTAAATTATCTTGATCAGTTAACAAAATATGGTCAAAAGGAAAATGAAGTTTTTGAAGGATTTTTCTGCATTTATGTACATATTTTTCCTTTTTTTTAGTATTATTTATAAGTCTTTTTTCTACTTCATCAAAAATAATAAAGATTTCTACAATATCACTTTTAAAATCACTTAAAATATTTTTTAAACTTTCTAGATTATTTTGTATATCACAAAATTTAATAGCAAATTTCATTTCCTGCCCCCTTCTTTCATAAAATGTCTATATCATATCTAAATTTTAACTGTTTGTCAAATTACTCTTATCACATTCCAAACCAAACTTTGTGTCTTTTTATTGGTATCTTTTTTGTATCTGCTTTGCTTTTTGATATCCTATCTCTTTATCCTGTAATAAATAAGGTTTCAGTAAAAAAATTTGATCTAGTTTTAAAACATCCTCTTCTTTAAATTCACTATCTGAAAGAAGCTCATAATTATCTTCTCTCATAATATGACTATTTCGAAAACCTTGTTCTTGATTACAATCGTGAAAATGCAGATATTTCGTCATATCGTCTTCTCTTCTACAAATATCGATAATTTTTCTCTTTGTTTGATAGAGATTTTTATCTAGAACATCGAAAGTAAATTTTTTAAGTAAATATAAAGTAAAAGGCTTTCTTTGCTTATCAATGGTTTGTATTCTTTCTAATCCCATATTTAAGCAAAATGTAATCCAAATAGATAAAAGAACTTCAGCGTATCCTTGATTACGAAATTTTTCATTAATGAGAAGACCAATAAATTTTGTTTCTTTTTCTTTGGCGTGCATATAGAAATAAAGATACCCTATTTCTATTTCATCATCCAAACCCTCTTCATATAAACGGAAGTAAAAACGGTCTCCATTCTTGTCGTTTACATCTCTATATTTTGAAAAATGAATGTTTACTTGCCCTGTAGAAGTATAAAATTGTTCATATAAGATTCTTTTTTTGTATTCTAAATTTTCTAAATAAGTGAACATTTTATTCCTTTTGCTAAATCAATGTAAATTTCGTTGGATTTTCTACAGTATCTCTTGTTAAAATCAATTTTTTATACTTTAAAGGAGAAGAGGCTAGTTCATATTCTGCTTCTTCTAAAGTAGATAAAACTTTGTTATTCAGTTCTCGCATACTCTTTTCCTCTTCTTCCATTTGATCTAAGATGGCATGCACATAGGTATCTTCGGCAATCAATTCCACTGCAAATTGTCTTTCATATCTTTTTTTCTTAAGCAAAATTGGACTTAACTTTGATTCGAAAAGATAGCGAATTTTCTCTTTCTTAGATAGTTCGCTATAAAGTAAAATATGAGGAATTCTAGTGATCAGTTCTTTTCCAAAATATTCTCGTTTTAAAAGACGTTTTTCAATTGCAATCTTCTCTTCTTGTCCAGGACGAAATCCCATTTGTGAAGAAGTAAATAAATCAGAAAAAGCCCCTGCAAACACTTTATTTAAACCACTTGTATTGAATGGATAATCATCCACTGTCTCTGAGGAGATAGAAAAAGTTGTCCCCTCAATAAACTTTAACATAATTGGAATAATATCTCCTTTATGTTCTGTTGTTGTAGAACCTAATTTATCAAATTCATCAAAAAATATAGTCCCTCTTTCTGCTTTTTGCATATCTAGCTCAGCAGATAAAGCAAGTAAATGTAGGCAATCTTCTAAACTTGTTCCTTTAATTCCTTGTGGAACCAAATTTATAGAATTGACTTCTATAAATGGAATATCTAGATATTCCATGGCCGCTTTCATGGTTTCCGTTTTCCCAGTTCCCGTTGGTCCAACCAGTAAGATTGGCTCTACTTTTTCACCAGCTACCGCTGTATAATTCATGTAAATTGTCTTGGCTATTTTTCGAATGTTTTCTGCTTGCCCAAATACTCTTTCCTTGATATACTGTTCTAATCCTTGTAAAGAAATTGTTTCGTTAGCTATTTTGGATAAAGAAGAAGATGTACCAGTAGTTACTTTTTGTTTCTTTCCCTTCTCTGTTTTTATATTTTTTACTCTTCCATTGAAAACCTCAATTTCAGTAATACCATCCTTTTTATTTTTTTCTTTGAATGATGCTAATTTCTTTTGATAAGACCTAATTTTTTGTTTTAATATTTCTAAATCTTGTATATCTAAAAGTTCAAAGAAGGCCACATCGTTTAAAACAACAATATCTTCCTCTGCCTTACTATAAATTTCTTTTGCAGCATTATCAAGTAAGCACTTTGCAATATCTATTTTTCTTTTGGTGATTTTATCTTTTTCTTTTTGAATTAACAAAAACGAATCTAAAGCTAGCTCAAGAATATATTCTTTTAAAAATGCTATATCATCCAAATTATAAAGATGGAATAATTCCTCCTTTGTATGAATATCGTCAATAACCATACCGATTTTTTCGAATTCACTTGTTTTTGTTAAAATAGGATAATCATTACCCTCCTTTGTATAAAAAACGTTTCCTACTTCTACGCCTTCTACCAAGCTTTGAGGAAGAAATAAATAGGTCTGTTTATTTAATTGTTCCTTTTTATAAGTAATTCCATAATAAACTTCTTGTCCCATACATTACTCCTTTTTTCAAATATAGTGTTTATTATACTAAAAACTTAAAAATAAGCAACCCTTTTCTAGAAAAAAAGAACATATTTGTTCCTTTTTCACTTTT
>CAMXQX010000044.1 GCA_947246355.1 uncultured Bacillota bacterium
TCACGTACATCCATTCCAGCTCTATCACGCGATAATCCACCAGGTCCCAAAGCCGATAAACGACGTTTATTCGTAAGTTCAGCTACAGGATTGGTTTGATCCATGAATTGTGATAACTGACTTGAACCAAAAAATTCTTTAATAGAGGCAGTAAGTGGCCTTATATTGATTAATGTTTTTGGTGTTACTTCTGCCACTTCCTGTGTCGACATACGGTCTCTGATTACACGTTCAATACGACTAATTCCAATGCGGAATTGGTTTTGCAAAAGTTCTCCGACTTGTTTCACACGACGATTGGATAAATGGTCAATTTCATCAAAATTACCAATACCTTCTAATAAATTCAAATAATAAGAAGTTGCCGCATAAATATCAGATACTGTTAATCTTTTAATCGTAATGGTTGGATCATTACCAATAATTTTAATTACTTTTTCACTATCATTTGGCGCAAATACTTTAACAATCTGCACTTTATTATACGTATCCAATTCTTCATTGATTAAAACTTCTTTTAATCCATACCCTGCTTCAAATACAGGCTTTATTGCTTCTAAAATTTCTTTTGTTATAACGGTTCCTTTTTTGACTTCTACTTCCTTTGTTTTAATATCTTCTGCCAAAGTAAGTCCAAGTAAACGATCAATGACAAATAATTTTTTGTTAAATTTATAACGTCCAACACGGGCTAAATCGTAACGAAAAGAATCAAAGAAACGAGCAATCAATTGATTTTTCGCACTATCGATTGTCGACGGTTCTCCAGGTCTTAATTTCGCATGAATATCAAGTAAAGACTCATCTGTATTTTTATTGGCATCTTTAACAATCGTATTTTCTAAATATTCATTTTGCCCAAATAAATCATAAATATCTTCATCGCTTGATAAACCAACTGCACGTAAAAGCGTTGTAAGTGGTACTTTTCTTGTACGATCGATGCGAACATAAAGCACATTTCTCGCATCATTTTCATATTCAAGCCAAGTTCCACGCGTTGGGATAATCTGTGATGTAATACTAACTCGCCCATTCTTATCCACTTCTTTTCCAAAGTAAACACTTGGTGATCGCACCAATTGTGATACGATAACACGCTCTGCACCATTGATAATAAACGTACCTGATTCGGTCATCAAAGGCATGTCCCCAAGATAAATCTCTTGTTCTTTAACTTCCCCTGTTTCATGGTTGAAAAGACGAGCCTCCACCTTTAAGGGAGAAGCATAGGTTGCATATCTTTCTTTGCACCCACGAATCGAATATCTTGGCTGTTCAAAAGAATACTCTCCAAATTCAAGCGATAAATTTCCAGTAAAACTCTCTACTGGAAAAATATCATCAAATACCTCTTTAATTCCCACTTCAATAAACCAATTGTATGATTTTTTCTGAATTTCTAGCAAATCCTTTAATTCGATTGCATTTTTTGTTTTTGCATAACTTCTTCTCTCACGGTGATCTCCAAATTTCTTCATTATATAAGCCACTATTTCACCCCTATAACTATATTTTCGCAAGATTGCATGTGCTTATAAAAGTACATGCCACCAATTTATAATTTTAAATGTTTTTTGTCGAATTGTCAACGGATTTTTAGCATAATTATGGAAATTTTTTCATTTTTACATATGAATACTGTCCTATATTCTTTTTTATTTCAAGATGTGTTTGTTCTACAGTATTTCCATGAATAAAAATTGCATCGTTATATTGCAAATTCCATTTACATCCTTTGTTCAATTCAAATCTATTTTTTAGTAAATCATCAGTTCTCGTATCAATAGAAAAAAGAATTCTTTTAATAAGAATACATCTAGTCTACTCCCCTTGTACAGTTTTGTTATACTGTTTTTGTGCTAATGTATATCTATCCAATAAACGGCAATAAGCCCGTGCAAGCACGAGCTTAAATTCTTTTAGATTTATTGTAATTCTACTGTAGCGCCAGCTTCTTCGAATTGTGCTTTTAATGCTTCTGCTTCTTCTTTTGCTACTTTTTCTTTCACAACACCGCCATTATCAGCAACATCTTTTGCTTCCTTAAGTCCAAGTCCTGTAATATCACGAACAAGTTTAATTACAGCAATCTTGTTTGCTCCAGCACTTGCTAGAACAACATTTACACTACTTGGTCCTTCTTCTACTGCACCAGCTGCTGGAGCTGCAGCAACAGCAACGGCTGATGGGTCTACACCAAATTCCTCCTTCATTAAATCTACAACTTCTTTAATTTCTAAAAGTGTCATTTCTTTTAGTGAATCAATAATTTCTTTTGCGCTTAATTTAGCCATATTATCTTCCTCCTTTATTTATTTTCTTCTAAATTTTTGCTATGTAAATCTAAACAAATAGCAAAATTTCTTGCATGCTCAAGTAATCCACTTGCCAACATCGTAAGCAATCCTTCTTTTGATGGGATTTGCGCTAATTCCTTTAGCACAGAAATGTCAGCTACATTTCCATCCACGATTCCGACTTTTATTTCTAAAAGTTTGTGATCTTTCGCAAAGTCACTTAATGCTTTGATAGGAGCAATTTGGTCGGTTCCAAAAGCAATTGCCTTTGGTCCCTCTAATACTTCTCCTAAATCAATTTTTAAACTTTCAAGTGCTCTTTGTGCTAATGTATTTTTGTATACTTTGAACTCTGAATTTGACTCTCTTAAAATTTTTCTTAACTTGTCTGTTTCAGATACTGTAAGTCCTCTATATTCAAAGAAGACCACAGACGAAGCATTTTGTATTTTCTCTTTAATTTCTTCTACAACACTTGCTTTTTTTTCAATAATTTTTTGATTTGCCATCCTCTACCCTCACTTTCTATACCGTATGAAAAGACCTTACTCGAAAACAGTAAGGCCAAAGTCTTTTATTAAAAGTCCTCGGTAGGATATTAAGATTTCTCCCCTACTGTCTACGGTAAAACATTTTTTCTTTCAAACAACGTGTTCATTATAACACATCTTTTATTAATTGTCAAAATTTTCTAAAGCAATTTTAACACCAGGTCCCATGGTAGAAGAAACAGATACATTGAGTATATATTTTCCTTTTACAGCGGCTGGTTTTGATTTTTGAATGACACTCATAAGTGCATTCATATTTTCAATTAACTTGCTATCTTCAAAAGAAACTTTTCCAAGTAATACGTGGATATTCCCATAACTATCTGTACGGTATTCCACACGTCCTTTTTTAATTTCTTCCACCGCTTTTTTGGTATCCATGGTTACAGTCCCTGTTTTAGGGTTAGGCATAAGCCCCTTTGGACCAAGTACCTTACCTAATTTACCAAGTTGTGGCATCATGTCTGGAGTTGCTACCATCGTATCAAATCCAAACCAATTTTCTTTTTCTATTTTTTCTAACATGTCAGCATCGCCTACAAAGTCAGCTCCAGCAGCCTTTGCCGCTTCTGCTTGTGCTCCTTTGGCAATCACTAAAACTTTTTTTGTTTTTCCTGTTCCATTAGGAAGAACGATAGCTCCTCGTAATTGTTGATCTGCTTTCTTCGTATCCAAGTTTAATTTAATAGCAATTTCAACAGATGCATCAAAACTTGTGATAGAAGTTTCTTTGACTAATTGAATGGCTTCTTCTTTGGAATAAGCTTTATTCTTTTCTACTTTAGAAGAGGCTTCTAAATATTTCTTACCTTTTTTCATTTTTTCCTCCTTATGTGGTATTTGCGGATTTTTCCTCCCACATAGATAAGTCTATGTATTATTCTGCAATTGTAACGCCCATATCGCGTGCTGTTCCTTCAACAATTTTCATAGCAGCTTCGATAGTATAAGCGTTTAAATCTGGTAATTTGATTTCTGCAATTTCTTTTAATTGGTCTTTAGTTAGCGTTCCAACAGTTTCACTTGCTCCTTTAGCAGAACCTTTTGCAATTTTCGCAAATTTCTTAATTAAGAATGCTGTTGGTGGAGTTTTAATTGCAAAATCAAAACTTCTATCTTCATAAATACTAATTTCAACAGGTAGGATATCACCCATTCTATCTTTTGTAGCGTCATTGTATTTCGTACAAAATTCTTGTAGGTTGATTCCTGTAGGTCCTAAAACCGTTCCAACGGGTGGAGCTGGTGTCGCTTTTCCTGCTGGAATTTGTATTTTTATTTTTTTTGTTATTTCCTTTGCCACGAAAAACACCTCCTATAAAATTTTTTTCGCGAGTGGTTTTAATGATATCCGCAAAAACATCTCCCACTTCTATCTATATAAATAAAATATATAGCTTCATTATCATAGCATAAAACATCCTTTTTGTAAACTACACAGCATCAATTTCGGTAAGAGAGAGTTCGACAATCGTCTCTTGTCCAAATAAATCAAGGGCTACTTCCACCTTTTGATTTTCCATATCCACCGTTTTAATGGTTCCAATCATATTAGCAAATGGACCAGAAATGACTTTAATCGAAGCCCCTTCTTCTAGTGTATTTCCAATCTCCAAACGACTAATTCCCATGCTACCTAGGATTTTATCCACTTCCATCGGTGTTAGTGGGAAAGGTTTGGCTCCTTTTCCTGATGAACCAATAAATCCAGTAACACCTGGTGTATTTCGGACAACAAACCAAGCTTCATCCGTCATCACCATTTCCACCAAAATATATCCTGGAAACATCTTTGTTACTTTTTCTTTTTCTTTTCCATCTTTTATTTCTACTTCTGTTTGTTCTGGTACAACTACTCTATAAATATAGTCTTCCATCCCCATAGAGCTAGCACGCATCTCTAACTTTTCTTTGACTTTATTTTCATGGCCCGAATAAGTATTGACCACATACCATTGTTTTTCTTCCATAAACTACCTCATCACCGTTTTAATATAAGAAAAGCCAAAATCAAGTCCTGTAAAGAAAAGCCCAACAATCAACATAAAAGTAAGAGTGGCTACCGAATAAGTAAAAAGTTGTTTTCTACTTGGCCATTTTATTTTTTTTGTTTCTTGTTTTACACCAAATAAAAATTGTACGATTTTTTTCAAAGTATTGCACCTCACTAATCTTATGCAATCATGCATTTAAAAAACACACATCCATGTGTCTAAATAAATCCTATCATATTCCTCATCAAAAGTCAATCTACTGTTTTTATTTTTTCTAACAGAAAGAATTAATGATTCTTTTTCCTGTTTTCATTATACTAAAAGTAATTTGGTAAGTAAATGTTTACATAGAAAACAGTAAAATTTTAGGATGAAATAAGAGAAACCATCCAATCAATAATAGAAGAAGTCCCCCAAGCAAATGAGAATACTGCTGATACTTATTAGTAATTCCTGTTATTTTTAGTGTAAACATCGCTATACAAAAAATAAGGAAATCATCAATCAAATAAAAGAAAATATAGAGAAGTATGTATATGATAGAAGCAACAAATGATAAATCATTTAAAGATAGAATTTGCGTATAAACAAGAGGAAATCCTGCCGAACATGCAAGTTCTATCAAATTAACAGAAATAGCAAGAGAAATCACACCTATAAGGCCTAAGACGAGGCTCTTTTCTTTTGTAAACATTTGTATTTGCTTCCTAATTTTATTTCGTCTTTTTTCATGAACGACTGTACATCCTGCTTTTCTATGACGCATCTTTCTATAACGTATAAGATGAAAACATCCTGTACCTAAAGCAAATAAAGCAATAAGTGTACGAAGAAAGAAAATATCTTGTAAAGCCAAATTTATCTTGAACCAAGCTACTAAAAATAAAGCATAGGTGATAGCACTAGCAAGAAGAAAACCACCACCTAAAATCCACATTCTTCTTTTATTTTTCATACCAAGTAGCATACTGATTAAAAAAAGAAGAACCCACATTGCACAAGGATTAAATCCATCCAAAAAACCTAGAATAACCGATAATAGGGGTAGCGATACTTCTTTCGCATTCACTTTTCCTAGAAAGGGTAGGGCAAATTCTTCTTGTGTTTTTGCTTTCTTTTTCACTAAAGAAATACTCCTTCCTTCCTGGATGATTTTACCGACCACATCTTCACAACTATTTTTGCTGCAATAGGTAAGATACTTTTTGATTTGTTCTTTGGTATCTTCATTGAATCCAATAAAAGATTGATTTCCAATGACTGCATAAGGAACATAAGGGGTATCATCCCCTAGTGTTTGTTTCACATTTTCTAAATGCTTTAAATTTTCTTTTCTTTTGACTACTTCCAAATAAATAAATTCCACATTTGGATATCCCTTTTTTATCTCCTCTAGAAAAGCAATTTCTTTTTGACAATGCGGACAATCGTATCGATGAAAGAGATAAAGTTTTTCACTTGCACTTGCGTTTACGCACAATAGAAAAAAGGATACTATACTAAAGAGAAATTTTTTCATACATGGCCTCTAACTCTTTCTTCGTATATTCTCCTTCCATACGTGCTACTTCTCTCCCTTCCTGTTCAAAAATAATGACAGGTAGTATATTTTTAATGTGATAATTTTGTATGTCATCACGGTCATAATCAAGTTCGAAAAAAGGAAGTTCCGCATGCTCTTCCTTAAAACTGATAAAATCTTTATATGTTACAATACAACTACTACACCATACAGCCGAAATACGTTTAACAGTCATAACGTCCCTCTTTCTATACTTTGTATTTATGGTAAATTGCATCGAAGCATTTTAAAAAGTAAGTCACCTCTTCTCTTGTTGTCAGATGAGATAAACTAATCCGTATACTATGACGAGCTTTTTGCTCATTTTTGGTTACTTCATAAACAGCTTTACTTACTGCCCCTGTTGCACAGGCACTTTGTGTTGAGATAAAAATTTCTTTTTCTTCAAAAGCATGGAGAAGTGTTTCTGGCTTCATAAATAAAACACTAATATTTAAAATATGAGGGATGGCTTTTTCATTACTATTGATAAATACATCTTCATACTTTTTTAGTCCTTCCCTTAGCATTTGGTTTAGCGCATAAACAGAATTGTATTTTTGATTTAAGTCCATGAAAGATAGACGAAGAGCTTTTGCAAAGGAGGCTACTAAGGGGTGTGCTGGTGTACCACTTCGATAAACAGTTGTACTTTTCCCACCATGAATAAGAGGTTCTAATTCAATTTTTTTATGTTTTATTAAACAACCAATTCCTTTTATTCCATATATTTTATGAGCAGAGAAAGAAATTAAGTCCACATTTTTTAAAGAAAGATTTACTTTTCCTATACTTTGTGTCATATCCACATGAAAAAAGCATTTTGGATATTTCTTTAAAAAAAGGGCTATATCTTCAATAGGTTGTAGTATCCCTACCTCACTATTTACAGACGCAATGCTAACTAGAATAGTCTCTTCATCCATTTTTTCTTTTAGGGAATCCATTTTTACAATTCCATGTTCATCCGTTTCCAAAAAATCAACTATAAATCCTAATGTTTGTAAATAAGAAAGGGGTCCATAAATGCTTGAATGTTCCAAATGTGTTGTTAAAATTCTTTTTCCGCGGTTTTGGTATTTTAAAGCGATGCCTTTTATAGCTAAATTATTCGATTCACTCGAACCTGAGGTATAAATAATTTCGGAGGGTTGTACATCTAATAAAGTGGCAATTTGTTTTGTAGCACTCTCCTCTAATTTTTTAGCGTCAACTCCAAGTTTGTGCAAGGAATTGGCGTTTCCAATAAAATCTTCACTCACTTTTACAAACGTGTCTAATACATCCCTACTCGTTGGGGTTGTAGCACTATAATCCAAATAAACCATATCATCACCACCAATAAATATATTCCCACCATCCACATTTAAAAAGACAATAACTTTTTTCTCTAAGTTGTTAGTAAGTTTTAATTTAAACTCGGTTCTTTATCCTCTAATAACTCAACATCTTATTAACCTACAACATCATCATAACATAATATTACCATAAATGTCATCACAAAATAAAAAGGTATAGGATTTAATCTATACCATTGTTAGTTTTGATTTTCTATTTCTAATTCTATATTATTTATCTTATAACCTTCACTCATTTGGCTTAATTTTAAATTTTGAATAGTTAAAGTTGCTTTAAAATCTCGAATAGATTTATTTATTGCATTTTCTAGTTCTTTATTAACACTTAATTCAAAATTCTTAATTGGTGTTTTAAGAGAAACATTGTTGTTTGTTTTTTCCCCTCTAGCCTCACTAATTATATCAATCATAGTATCTCCATTTTTAATTTCATTTGCAAAATCAAAATTTAATGGTTTTATTTCAGTTAGATGAATAGATTTTGCATCATGATATAACTCTTGGTAAATCTCTTCAGTAATAAATGGGAAGAAAATACTAAAATCTTGAAGTAATTTATAAAGCAATGTATAAACCGTTTTCTGCCCTGAATATCTTGGAATTTCTCCAAATTCTTCAGGTCTATATAATCTATGTTTCACAATTTCAATATAGTTATCACAGAAATTCCAAAAGAATTTTTCCAGAGTATTTAGAGCAAGCCCAACTTCGTATTCATCAAGATACTTTATAAAACCAGATTCCATTTCTTGATATTTACCCAGTATCCATTTATCAATATATTGATAATCATTGAATTCTTTATCTTCATAATCAGATAAGTGCATTTCTATAAACTTAGCAACATTCCATAGTTTATTTACGAGTTTGCGTCCTCTAAGAAGCGTTTCTTCACTATAATTTATATCTGTTCCAAGTCTTCCTGATCCAGCCCAGTAGCGAACCACATCTGCGGAATAAGAATTAATAATGTCAATAGGTTCTATCTTACTGTTTCCTTTACTTTTACTTATTTTATTGCCGTCACTTGCTTTTACAAAGCCACTAATCATTACATGATCCCAAGGACGAGTTCCAAAATGATAAAAACTCTTAACTATAGTATAAAAATCCCATGTTCTAATTATTTCTGAGGCATTCGTTCTAATACTCATTGGCTTTAAGAAGGATTCATAGTTCTCTTTTTCCCCATATCTCATATTGATTAAAGGTGTCACTGATGAAGTAGCCCATGTATCCATTACATCGGTTTCTGGAATAAATGCAGTGCATCCACATTTACAAGAATTGATGTGAGGTTTATCTACTAATGGATTAACTGGTAAATCCTCTAATCTTGCAAATACAGCTTCTCCGCATTCTTTACAATACCAAACTGGGAATGGTACTCCAAAATATCTTTGCCTTGAAATACACCAGTCCCACATGATATTTAGAACCCATTCATTATATCTACTTTTCATATGTTCAGGATGCCATTTAATTTCTGAACCAATTTTTAAGAAATCTTCTTTATGATTCATAATATCTATAAACCATTGTTTCATTACAGAATATTCAACTTCTTTTCCACATCTTTCATGTGTTTGTACTTCATGTTCTAATTCTTCTATTTTAACTACGAATCCACCAGCTTGTAAATCTTCAATAATTTGTTTTCTAGCTTCCTTAATTTTTAATCCGCCATAATTTGGAACTTCATCAATAATTCTACCATTATCAGTAAAAATATATTTAAGTGGTAAATTGTATTTTTTCCACCATTCTATATCTGTTTGATCTCCAAAAGTACAGCACATAACAACTCCTGTACCTTTATCGATAGCAACCTTTTCATCAGCCATAATTGGAACTTCTACATCTATAACTGGAATATGTGCAGTTTTACCAATTAAATGATTATGTTTTTCGTCACCTGGGTTTACAAAAACACAAACAATTGCTGGTAATAGTTCTGGTCTTGTTGTTGCTATTGTAAATTCTTCGTTCGTCTCTACAGTCTTAAAGTTAATATAATTAAATGTCGTCTTTATTGTCTTTGTTTCAAGTTCAGCTTGGGCTATTGAAGTTAAACATTCATTACACCAAAGTGCTGGACTCATCTTATGATAACAATGTCCTTTACTAATCAAATCTAGAAATGATGCTTGACTAATTTTGATAGTGGATGGACTAACGGTTTTATAATGAATATTCCAATCTGTACTGACACCCATCTTGCTAAATAGTTCTTGAAATTCTTCTTCATACTTATCTGTTGTTTCATAACACAATTTCGAGAATTCCTCTCTACCTATTTCATGAGCCTTTTTGCCTTGTTCTTTCTCAACTAATCTCTCACTTGGTAGTCCATTATCATCAAATCCAAATGGATAGAAGATATTGAATCCTCGAAGTCTCTTATATCTTGCAATCATCTCTGTTTGCGAATATGAAAATATATGTCCAATATGGATTTTACCATTTACAGTTGGTGGTGGAGTATCAATTGAAAACACCTCTCTACCATCTGGAATAAACTCGTAAATTTTATTTTCTTTCCAATAATTTAACCACTTTGTTTCCTTTTCTAAAGCATTGTATTTTTTATCTAACATCTTTCTTCCTCACTTTCTTATTTATCTACTTTTTTACTATTTTTTGTACATTCTCTAAATCTTTGTGTTCCACATACAATTTAATAAAGGAGCTTTATTTTCAATAATTCTCTTTTAGCTATAAAACGGTATACACAAAATGAGTATGCAAGATAAAACTTATTCCTATTAAAGATTTGCCTGTCTTTTACTTTCCATAACTACCTTTGTTAATACTTTGGGAAGATTTTCTTCATAAGAAATGTCTAATTCTTCATCCTTACAGATAGAAAGAAGTTCTTCTATGCATAAAAACTCAGGCCTCAATTTTAAGTGATAGCAGCATTCCATAATTCCCCTAATTTGTTCACTTAATAGTCTCCCCTGCTTCATATAATAATGCTCTTCTATGAAGTTTATGTATGGGATCAATCGTCCATTCTCTACATAAAAGCGCTTTTTATTGTTCTCGATTTTTTGTATCATTTGCCAATCTTGGTTAAGTATACTAAAGCCCACTATATATCTTATAAGTTCTCTACAATAGAGCCTACCATTCATTAAATTAGGCAAATGGATATGCTCTTTTCTAGAAGACTCATTAACTAAAATAAAAATTTTGCCTTCTTCATTTATGAAAATATAGTGTTTTTTTATCATTGTTTATTCTCCTCCCCTCAATCAAAAAAATCACCTCCTTGGATAAGGACGTGATTCTACGTGGTACCACCTTAATTTGTAATTATTTACCTTTTTCGATTTAACGCATCTATACGATATAACTTACCCTTTGTTCAGAAATATAGCTCACAAGCTACCTTCTATACAGTTCCTTGCTTACCTTCCACCAAATGTAAACTCTCTATCTATTCCCTGCATATACTCTTCTTGATCAACGC
>CAMXQX010000045.1 GCA_947246355.1 uncultured Bacillota bacterium
ACCCCTTATTTTTTAATTTCAACAATAGAAATATTATACCAACTTTTTCCAAAAATTCAAAGTAAAAAGATTAAAATTTTACGTTCCAATATTTCACTAATAGCAAAATAGTGATTTAAAATATAGAATTAGTGTCAAAAACTTCTACTGCTATTCTACGTAAAATTCGTTTATCTTTAAAATAAGGAAAATAAAGGGCAAGTTTTCTCTTATTTAATACATTTCTTATTTTTCTATAGTTCATTATAATTTCTTCATAGATTGCATATTCTATTTTGGTTTTATTACGTACAACCTCAATAAGCAATCTTTCTATGTCAAAAGTTTGAATTGAAACCCCCTCAAATTTTAAAAGATTGTTTCCTAAATGATATAAATCATCACTCATAAAAACTTGTTTTATATTCTCATTTTTAATTTTTCTATCTTTCTGTTTGGTTGCAATAACATACGGCATTTTGTTTTCTTTCAAAAGACCATAGCAGTAGCATGCTGTCCATAAATTAAAAATGGCGTTGGGATGCTTTTTAACAATGTATTCAAAATAATTAACCTCTTTTTTTGTAGAATATACTCCTTTTTCTATAAAAAAAAGTTTTCCCTCTTTCATCAATCTTTTGACATGATAATCTTTATAACCCCTTTTTATAAAATCATTATGCATATAAATCATATTCCCACCTGTATACATTATAGTACTTTCGTCATAAAAACACAATAAATACCGACATATAGTAAATATATTCGACATGATAAATATGGTTTACAAATAATAGTTCTATTTTTTGTAAAGTAGTATAAAATAAATTTGATTACGAGCTGTTTATTATATAGAGCAGTAATCCTGTGGGATAAGGAAGGTTATCAAAGGAAACATTAAATTATTAAGTATAAAATAGAAGGGTATTAGCAGGTAGATTACTTCTAATATTTAAAAAAATAGAAATAAAAAACTTCATATATTTGAAGTTTTTATACCCCTACTTCTTTGTGAAACTTTTTAAGCAAATACTTTCTTACCCAATCAGCTGGAATCACAGTAAGGGCAAGTAAAATCATAAATTGCAACTCAAAGAAGGTTAACCCCGTTGTCCGAAATACAGATCCACCAAAATAAATCAGCAAAATCTGAACAAAAATAATAAATCCAATAATACCTAAAAAGACTCTATTTTTTAATATTCCTGCTACAATATTTATACGACTGGTTCTTGCATTAAAACTATTAAATACATCAATAAAGATAAAAAGTCCAAAGAAAGCAGTCATCAGTCTTGCATCACTTTGATAAATATTTCTAAGAATAGGGGCTTTTAGAAAGAAGAAGCAAAGAATGGCGCTATAAAGACTTGTCCATAAAATAGAACTTAACATATAGGTATTGATAATCGATTCTGTTTTCTTTTTTGGTTTTTCCTTCATGTATTCTAACATAGGTGGCTCAAAAGCAAATGCGAGTCCTGCTAAAGTATCCATTACCATATTAATCCACAACATTTGAACAACAGTTACTGGGGTATCAATACCAATAAATGGTCCAATGATGGATAAGCTCAAAGCACAGAAATTGATACTTAACTGTACAATGATAAATTTACGAATGCTTTTGAATATCGTTCTTCCAAATAAAATCGCTTTAGCTATTGATAAAAAGTTATCGTCTAAAATAACAATATCGCTCGCTTCTTTAGAAACTTCTGTACCACTGCCCATAGCAAAACCAACATCTGCTTTTTTAAGTGCTGGAGCATCATTTACACCATCTCCTGTCATACCTACTACTAAATCCATTTCTTTCGCTAATTTAACAAGTCTACTTTTATCGAGAGGAAGAGCTCGTGCTAGAACCCTTAAATTGGGAATAACTTTCTTGATTTCTTCATCGCTCATTTGATTTAATTCCTCACTTGTTAAAACAAGATCCTGTTCTGATTCTATAATATGTGTTTCTCTTGCAATCGATATAGCTGTTTGTTTATTGTCCCCTGTAATCATAACCACTTGGATATGGGCACTTTTTACCAAATCCACCCCTGTAATTGCCTCTTTTCTGACCTCATCTTTCATTAAAATCAGACCAAGGAAGCAAGCACCACTAATCGTATCTGTTGCTGTATGCATCTCATCGATGGCAAAGGCTAAAACACGAATTCCTTTTTTTGTATAATTTTCAATTTGTATTTTGATTTTCTCTTTATCAAGAAAACGTCGTTTCATTCCAAAGTCATCATAGTATTCACTACACGCATCAATAATTTTCTCAGGAGCACCCTTGATGAATTTCTTATTTCCTGCAATATCTGCCACTGTATACGAATACTTTTTCTTGCTATCAAATGGATTTTCTTTTATCTTTCTATATTTTAATCTCTTGTCCGTTGTAATAAACTGTAAAAGGGCTTTATCTGTAATGTTTCCACCAATATACTTTCCATCAGAATAAATGCACTCATTATTATATAAAATACTATTTTTTACATGATCATAAAGTCTAACATATTTTTTGATTTCTACCTCTGTATAAAATTCCTTTAAGGAGGGGCTTACATACCCTACCACTTCCAATTTTCCTTTGGTGAGAGTTCCTGTCTTATCTGTAAAAAGCAGATTTAAACTACCCGCTGTTTCTATTCCAACTAATTTACGTACCAAAACGTTGTTTTTAAGCATCCGTTTCATATTGGAAGAAAGGACTAAAGTAATCATCATAGGTAGTCCTTCTGGAACAGCAACGACAATTACAGTCACGCAGAGGGTTAATGCATATAAAACATGCCCCAACATCAACCTAAAATTTGTAATATCTGTTACAATTTTAGAAAAAACAAAACCATTTTGAATTACAATCGTTGAGAATAAGTACGATAAAGATACTAGAATGGCCCCTACATATCCAATACGACTAATTGTTTTAGCTAACTGTGCCAATCTTAATTTGAGTGGACTATCTCCTGTATTCTCTGTGAGTTCTAAGGCAAGTTTCCCATACATAGTCCTACTTCCAACATTAGTAACAAGCATTACTCCTTCTTTAGAATAAACAACGGTTCCTCGATATAATTTATTTTTATCTTCTAAAATGTTTTTTTGTGGTTCTTTATACACTTCTTTGGCTTCTCCATTGAGGGATGATTCATCTACACTAATATTTCCCTTCATTAAAATTCCATCGGCTGGGATTTTATCCCCTGCTGAAAGAAGAACAATATCCCCAACAACAACATCTTCTACTTTAATTTCCTCTAACTTTCCATTTCTCTTTACTCTACACTTGATTTTAGAGGCTTCTTGCTGTAGTTTAGCAAAAGATTTTTCACTTCCGTATTCAGAGATAGTCGATATGAAAGAAGCTACAAAAATAGCAATCACAATTCCAACTGTTTCATACCAATCAAAATCCTGCATTAAAAACAGTACTCGAATTCCAAGTGCAATTAACAAAATTCTTATAATAGGATCGCCTAAGCTTTCCTTAAATTTAGTAAAAAATGATGTCCCTGCTCCTTCTACTATTTCATTATTTCCATTTTCCCTGCGGCTTTTCTCTACTTCTTCTTCTGTTAGTCCAAATTCTATATTTATCTCTTTCTTCATATGTTCCTCCTATAATTTAACTATATTAAGAACATTTTAATTTTAGAAAAAATCAGAAACTATTTCTATCGACAAAAAGACTGCTTTTTAAACAGCCTTTTAGAAAAAATCCAAAAAATAAATGCGGGGGTATCTATATTGCTTTTTTTATCCTTTTTATATGAGCGCCTATGAAAATCATTTTTATTTAACATTTCTTGGTGGGAACTACTATCAACTATCTTTCTATTATTCACAATAAAATTTTTATTATTATCTATTGTAATAGAATAACAATTAATACAATATAACCATCCTTTAAGTTTTCTATGAAATTTTGGGTCGATCTTTGGATTTCATTATCGAAAGCCCTTATAACTTCATCAAACAATATTATTTTGGGTTTCATTGATAATTCTCTTGTAGTAACCAATGTTCGATTTTTTCCACCAATGATATCATTCAATTTTCTCCGACCATAGTTTCATAATGTTGGGCAAAATAAAGTCATCAATGCAAGTCATTTGATAAGTATTAAGGATTTCTTTCATACCTGCATTCTCTTTTGATAAAAACAAAACAGTTTTGTATTTTTTATATTATTTACCCATCATTTTTATTTCCTCTATAGATAAAGAAGTTACTTCACTAATTTGTTCTATAGAAAGTCCTAATTTGAATAGGTTATGTGCTATTTACAATTTGCTTTCCCTCTTTCCACCTTGAAAACCATCCTCAAAACCCGTTCTTCTCGCTTTCTCTGTTTCTTCTAATACAGATTCTCGTTCTAACTCCTCTCTTGAATATTCTTCATACATCTCTATCACTTCTTCATCTCGACTATATTCCTCTACCTTTTCTTCTAGTAATTCTTTTGCTTTCTTCTCCATCAAATCATCTCCTAACGCCTTCTCAAACTCATCCTTCGTTGTCGCTAGTATCACTCTACACCATCTTGCTAACTTTGTTTCCTCTTTAGTATAACATATGCTCTTCGCCTTTTCCATATCCACTATGTCAATTTGTAGTTTTTTTGTCAGAACCTTTCCTTCTTCATTTCTTAAATAATACCTCTCTTTCAAATTGTTATTGGTTTTTCTTGTTAAATTGATTTGTAAGGTTCTCTTGATTCGTTCGTAGTTATACTTACTTCCTTGTTTTTCTTTCTCCTCTTTCTAATAATTCCCTTTTTTCTCTTTTGTGCATTATAAAATATTGTTTTTTCTTTGTAAAATAAAAGAAAAACAATATTTGAAAGGATATTGATACAGATTTTGGACAGGGCATCATTATTTTTTTAATATTTGTAAATACCACTATATAAAAATGGATAATTGATACAAAATGAAAAAAGGGACATAAAAAAGAAGAAATTTTTCTTTCTTCTTCTCTATTCTGTTATCTATCTTACAATAATTGAAGTGGCTACCCAACGTGTTTCATGAGAACCTCCCCCATCGATAGGGTCATTGATGTAACAATAATTGCTTCTACAATTTCGTTTTAATTCCTTTTCCGTTAAATACTGTTTTGCCTTTTCTTTTGGAAAAACCATAACGCTTGATGTTCCACCATCCAAATTTGCTGCATTATAAGCTCCGTAACGTTCCATGATATC
This sequence comes from uncultured Bacillota bacterium, assembly GCA_947246355.1. Classification (GTDB taxonomy): domain Bacteria; phylum Bacillota_I; class Bacilli_A; order RF39; family UBA660; genus CATOJL01. The sequence continues at coordinate 5,192 of CAMXQX010000045.1, forward strand.
CGTTAAATCTACCATGTCAGCACCAGGATATTTAAGAGTTCTACCATCAATAACAAGCAATAAAATGATGCCATCTTTTCTTTGGCCAATTGCTGTTCTTGGTGCAGTTCCCCAACCACCATTTCCTTTAATAAATGACCTTTGCCCATTTACGATTAAAAATGGCCCAAAAGAAACAGCATCTCGTACACCTTTTTCTAGTGCTTGCTTTGCACTCATTTTTCCTAAAATTAATTTATTATCGTTTGTTAAACCAATGAGTCCCCCTGCCTTGGAATAAGCTCTATTGGATACAATTTTACCATTTTGAATCACAATTCCTTGTGGTGTTCCCCCATTACTACTATAATTCGGATCAATAAATCCTCCTCCATTTATGGCAAGAAGAGCTTGGTGATCCGCTGCCATATCTGTTACATATTGTCCTTTTACATTTAAATATTTTGTAGTAGCAACACTTACTCTTTTCGGATCATATACAACAACCAAATGGCCTTTGTATCCACTTCCTTCTATAGGAATCACTTTATAGATATCATTTCCTTTGTCTTTTGTTAAAACTTCTTTTTCATATTCATTCGCATAAGTAGTTGCATCAGAGTCAAAATTTCCAACAGTAATTAAATTTAAATCTGTATCTTCCTTACTTTCAATGATTGCATTTTGATCAAGTACACTATCAATTGTTTCTGTATCATAAAACCAAGTAGCGAAATACTTATGCGTCATGGTTGTCATAGCTGTTGGAATCAGCCAATCACGAAATTCTTTGTTTGGACCATACAGAATATAAGAAAAAGCTGCACAACCAGTTATATAAAATAGCATAAAAATAGTAAACAAAACTTTAAAAAGTCTTCCTTTAGCGGGTCTTTTATTCTTTTTATCGCTATGCAAAAGAAACCCAATTATAAGCATACTTAATAAAAGAATAAAAACGCCATATAATAAATATAAAAATATTTCCTTGATTAAAGTATTACTATGCATCCCTATCGTAATCAAAACAAGAACTGCTGGAAGAAGAAAGAGAGCAACAATCATCAAATTGGCTCCTTTTCTTTTTTCAAATAAAGTTTCCTCCTCCGTTTTTTTTAAACATTCATCCTGTTTTAAAAAGGAAAAAGGCATCTCCACATTCGACTTCTCCATAGGTGTGTTATCCTTTTTCTCTTCTGTTCTTACGTAACTGTCATCTAAAAGCATCTCCTCTTTCAGTAGGAAACTATTGGTATCTTCCAATTTATCTAAGCTTTTTTCTTTAATATATGGCTCCAATCCTTTTTTTCCTCCATAAAACTCACCCCTTATTTTACATATTTTGATACAAACTTATCAATTTTTTTATATTTTGAATTTTGTTCTGTCCACACATTATAATTGTCTACTAACGTATTGTATCGTTTTATATCTGACTTAAAAATCTGCATCGCACTTTCATAGCTGATTTTGTAAGAATTACATTTTTGAACAAACTCATTTTCAGCATAGGAAATAGAGCATTTGTCTTCTAATGTATTTCCTATCTCCATTATTTCTTTGATAATTGCATCATATTCATTTAATATCTTTAAAATAGCACCATTTTTTTCTTGCACATTTGTATAGTATAAGGTCGACATTAGATAATCATACTCTTCTTTTTTTTGATTAAAAGAGGACGCTTTTTCATTTAATTTTGCATACATTATTGTTATTTCTTCTTTATTCTCTTTCATTTTTTGTTTTTCATTTTTCAGAGAATGCATTAATTTTATCGTTCCAAAAGTCATTCCCAAAAATAGAAGCAATACAAAAACTACAATAAAAATGATTTTTTTCGTTTTCAAACAACTCACATCCTTATAAACATTAAAAGTATATCAAATTTTATTCTTTTCAGCAAGGGATAGATTTTAATTTCTCCTTTTACAAAAAAATATCTATTGCTAGATATTCAACTGTTGCTTCATAATTTCTTTGTATTTATTAACCCCTGGCTGATCTGCATAATTGTTTCCCTGCATATAGGCACCCAACGCACTTGTAATAGAAAAAAATGCATATAAGTATCCCATGTTATATGGATTAATTTCATCAAGGGTAATAATTCCAGTACACCTTTTTTGTTCATGATGTGCTTTGGCTACACTTTTAAGAGCGATGCTATTCATCGTATCCATATAATGATTGTATCTCTCTATATAAAAATCGCTATTTTTTTCTATATCAATGCTCGTCTCAAAGGCAATAGGTGTACCCTCTTGTAAAAATTGTCCTAAAGAATGGAGTTTTTTTGTATTCACCATAGGAACAGGAAGTATGCCTTTATTATACTTCCCTTGGGTTTCTGCAAAAATCTGTTCTACCCATTCTAAGAAAGAGCCTAGCTTGGGTTCATAAACATTAAATACTTCTACCCTTTTCCCCTTTGCATACATAGCCTCTCGAACTGCTAAATACTTATAATATTCTCTTTTGTTTTCTTTAGCACAACTTGCTCCATCCAGTACACTTCTTATATCAATACCAGCAACACAAATTGGAAAAAGGCCTACAACAGTTAAAGTTGAAAATCTGCCCCCTACATTGGATGGAAAGGAAAATCTTTTGCAGCCTAATCTCTTAGCAATTTCTAGAAGTTCCCCGTTTTCACTATCCGTTGTAATTATAATTCTTCTTTGAATTTCTTCATCGCTATACCTCGATCTTAAAGATTTATAAAGTGCTTGGAACGCAATTCTTGTCTCTAAAGTGTTTCCTGATTTTGAAATTACATTTAAGATAACCTCTTTATCTTGTATATATTCAATTAGAGAAGACAAATATTCCCCAGATAGCGAATTTCCAGCATAAAGAATTTCTAAATCGTTCTTTGAGAAATAGGGTGTTAAAGCATCAATCATCCCTTTAGCTCCTAGATAAGAGCCTCCTGCCCCAATAACAACAAATACATCTGCATTTTGTCTTACATACTCTGCTGTCCGTTCTATCTCTTGCAATTCTGTTTCTGTAAACAACTGATCAAATTGGTACCAATCATTGGAATTGTTTTCTCTTAAGAAAGCACTGCGAGCTCTATCTACACTATTACTATATGCAATAAAGGTTTCCTTGTCGACCTCTCCTTCATAGTATTTTTCAAAATCAAATTTTATCATTGTTTGCACCTCTTCTTTAAAAATAAGTTTTTTGTATTTCCTCTTTGTTAGGATAAGTACTATATGCAAGTTTCATTTCAAATTTTCCTCGATCATAAATACATTTTTTTCGATAAATACTAAAATCTTCTCCATCAAAGGCAAAAATGGTATACATTGTTATATTTCCTTTTGTACAACCAACACTCCCTAAATTGACATAAACACGCTCATTTTCTGCTTTATAAAAATCATCTTGATGGGAATGCCCTATGAACGTAAAATCATCTGCATAATTACGAAATACACGTCTTACATGCTCTTCGGTTAGTCTCTTAGGTGCATAAAAATCGTTTTCCACTTTATCAAATGGATAATGCATAAAAGAGATTTTTTTATCATTCAAAGTAACAGCAAGACAAATATCCAATTTCCTTAAATACTCCTTATCTGATGCATTCAACTTTGATGCAACCCACATACAATGTTTTTTTTCTTCTATATTCATATGCTTTTCGTTATGTGTCCCATTAAGATAATACCTCTCATAATTTCCAAGAACAAGTTTAACATGATTTTCTCTTATTAAATCGAGGCATTCTTTTGGATTTGGTCCTAGTCCAATCACATCTCCTAAGCAAATGACTTCATCAAATTCACTTTTCTCAATGCTGGCAAGAATTGCTTCTAATGCCTCTTGGTTTCCATGTACATCGGAAAAAATAGCAATTCGAAACATCCCATCACGCTACTTTCTACTTTATACCATTTTATCAAATCAAATATAGAAAATCTATGTATTTGTCAAAATTTAGCAAAATTTATAATAAAAAAAGTTGGGCAAAATAAAGAACCCCAACCCTCTTTCTTCTTTCCTATTTTTCACTTTAGCATATTTACTTTTCCAATAGTTTTAAATTGTTTAATAAAATTCCTGTCCCTTCTACTACACAAGTAAGTGGAGAAGCGGCAACAATCACAGGCACCTTTAACTCTTGAGCTAGTAGTTTATCCATTCCATGGATTAAAGCCCCTCCACCCGTTAAAACGATTCCTTTGTTGATAATATCTGCAGAAAGCTCTGGAGGTGTCTTCTCTAAAACAGCCTTGGCTGTATGGACAATGATATGGGCACTTTCTCTTAATGCTTCTTCAATCTCATCGGAACAAATGGTAATGGTATGAGGGAGCCCTGTTACTAAATCCCTACCTCTTACGGTCATTTTCTCTTTCTTAGACCCGCTATATACTGTTCCAATTTGCAGTTTAATCGCTTCTGCTGTTCTATCTCCAATTAATAATTTATACTTTTCTTTTATGTATTTCTCAATATCTGCATCAAAAACATTTCCTGCAATTTTAATAGACGAAGAAGTAACAATATCTCCTAGTGATAATACGGCTATATCCGTCGTTCCTCCTCCGATATCAATCACCATATTTCCACTTGGTAGAGAAATATCAAGCCCTGCTCCCACAGCTGCTACTTTCGGTTCTTCCTCTATATAAACTCGTCTCGCTCCTGTCCTTTCTGCTGCCTCTTTAATTGCGTTTTTCTCTACTTGTGTAATATTAGATGGACAACAGATTAAAATTCTTGGTTTAGAAAAAAATCCTTTTCCGTTTACTTCTCTTATAAAATGATTGAGCATCAATTCTGTTGTTTCAAAATCGGCAATGACACCATCCTTTAAAGGACGGATTGCATCTACTTTTCCTGGAGTTCTTCCAAGCATCTCTCTTGCATTTTTCCCCACAGCTAAAGGCTTTCTATTTTCTATATCAAAAGCCACAACACTTGGTTCATTTAAAACAATTCCTTCTCCTTTAATATAAATGAGTACATTAGCAGTTCCTAGATCAATTCCTATATCTTTTGCAAACATAAATCCTCCTCTATTTTTGGTATTTTCTTTTTGTTGATTCTCCTCCACGAATATGTCTTATATCCGTGTGAAATTTTAAAATAGCATCTACTTTTTCATATCTTATTTTATCTATTTTCAATAAACGTTCATGTAAATCCTTATGTACTGTGCTTTTCGATACATGAAACATTTTAGCAATTTCTCTAATAGTATGCCCCGTTTCTAAAATAACTTGCGCTTCTTTTAGCACTCTTTCATTTATATAATTCAAATGACATCCCCCTTTATTTTATTATATAAATGTCATTATTTTTTTATGCTAAAAAAAGGGGTTACCCCTTTATCTCTGCTATGGTTTTATCATAAGTTAACAGTGGATTGATATTTTTTCCATCCAAAACAACCTCATAGTAAAGACCATTTTCTACATCTTTAAATAAATTGGAATTACCACTTTTTGCTATAACGGTTCCTGCTTCTACTACATCGTTTACTTTCACTTTCACATCAGATACACTTTCATAGTTACTTACAAAACCATTTTCATGTGTAATTTGTATGATATTACCAAGAAGTTCATCTTCATTTACCGCTGTTACGGTTCCTCCATAAGTAGCAACAATGTCAAATGGTTTATCATTTGCATATTCTACTCCTGTACTTTGCATATAGGTATTCTCGTAGTAAATAATAGCATCTTCCCCATTTGGATCGGCATAATCATAAAATTTTTTATTCACTTTTACATTTTCCTCTATAAAAGGTTTTAAAAATTTTTGTTCATTCACTCCCGTTTCACGA